>CAZVRZ010000428.1:0-1512 GCA_964629965.1 uncultured Anaerolineaceae bacterium | reverse complement strand
AAAAAACCAACCAGGGCAATAACCACAACGCCAAGGATGCCGGCGATTGCTTCCCCCACCCACATCGGCGAACCAATCATTTGACCGCCTGCCAGTTTCATTACCTGAGCCAGACCACCCAGCATAGCGATAATGATGATCAGCGCGGTCAGCGTGCTCCACGCGTGTCGAAAGATTACTAAAAGAACGCCGCCTGCCTCACTCATGCCATTACCCCAGCCACATCATGAAGTTGTTTCTCGCTCTCGAGAACAGGATAGAACCGTTCGCCCCAGAATTGCATCTTTAGTCGCCTTGTAGGACCTGTACGGTCTTTCATGGTGTGAGCCTTGAGATCAACGCAACCACATTCTTTGGCAATCGCCGTGTCCCTGGACATCAAATAAACGCGGTCGGCTGTGTACGGAACGCGCTCGTCACCAAGAAGATCCTCAAGGTCAAATGTTTCCGGGTCTTTGGAGAAACTCGATATCTTCAGCGCCGCCGCAGCAATAACCGCCCAGTTATGCCTCTTTGCCATTTCACGGATCTCAACAGCTGCATCCCCGCTCCGCGTTTCGATGGGCTGAACTCCCGTAAGACCTACAACCGGTACGCGATTGAGATAATCAACCAACACAAGAGCATCACCTTTTTCAGGAAATCCATACAACTTGATCAGTGCTTCTTCCAGGGAGCGAATGGTGTCAGCCTTATCATTCAAAGCCAGCAGTACACCTTCAGCACTTTGGGCAAGTACATCCTCAACATCCACAACCCCGGCAGGTCCATGAGCATTGCCAATCTTTGCTTGGGCTTGCTTACTGAGGCGATATTTCAATTCGTCTTCTGTATGCTCATAGCAGCCCAGGGCTGATGGCACACGCTGAGCCGCGGCTTCTAGCAGCATGCGCAGCATCCAGCTTGTTTTCCCGATGCCTGGTGCGGCACACAAAAGGGTCAACCCACCACCCCAGAAGGAGATTCCGGCGAACGTGCCAAAGAAACGATAGGGATTCGGGATCCCTGTAGAGCCAATACGCGACATATATGCATCTTACATACTGTTTAGGGGAGGTGGTTCATCGACCGACGCGAATAGCCCTAAACGAAGAAACGTGACCAGCCCAGTTGGAATACGCTGTATACAACCAAACCGAGAAAAAGTCCCGGCACTGCTGGGACAAGTCCGCAATTCCCACGGTGAACCCACCACCTGCGCCACACTTCGAAGCCAAGCAGAGACATAATCATTGCGGGAAAAGGAAAAACTACTCCAATAATGGCGAGGGCAAAAAGATCTGCTTGACCGATCATTTGTTTGCGAACGCCGAAGCCAACAATCAAGGGTGGCCAGCTGGGAGGATAGAAAAGGAACGGCAGGAGAAAAAGCGAGGGGATGCGGCGGAATATTCCCCAAATGACAGCGAGAATCAAAACAGTAACGTGTAAACGGTCATCTGGAAATGCAAGGAAGGCAGCAATCCCAAAGAAAACCTCAATGAGCGGAATAACGCGGATCCGCAAATCCAC
>CAZVRZ010000427.1:0-1540 GCA_964629965.1 uncultured Anaerolineaceae bacterium | reverse complement strand
CCCTGCCGGGGTGTAGGCGTAGCCCAGCCAGCCCAGGACTGCCAGGAGGAGGGCGGCAGCCAGGGCGACAAAGGGCCAGCGGTACTCGGAGAGGTCAAGTTCCATGGCGGTCACCGGAAACGAATCGCCGTGATGGTGCTGGCGCGCACATCGATTTGCGGCGCCACACCTACCGCGTTGAAGATCACCGGTACCCGGGCCGTGGCGGAACACAGCACCTGGTTATTGGCGTAATCGAGCGTGACGCTCAGCAGCGGGGTGAAAGACATGCGAGCGCTCTCGCCCAACGTGCGGGTGAACGTGTTTTGCGCCACCCCGACTACGTACCAGTTGTTCCCCAGCCGGGTCTGCCCGGTGTCGGTATAGTTGGGCCGGTCTCCGGCCGCCCAGGCGGCATCCTCGCAGGCCGCGTCCGCCGCGGTTTGCAACCGGCCACGGACGTAGAATAAACGCGAGCCGTCGATGATGAACAGCATGAGCGGCATCAGCACCGCTGCCAGGAAGACGGCCGTCCAGGCCATGCTGGAGCCGGTTTCTGATTTGTGATGGTGGATTGCGGGCTGGCTACCGGCGGCCAATCCACCATGCCGGGCTCGCAACTGGCTGGCAGGCTTTGGCGAGGTCAAATGTACCACCTGTGGAGAGCTACAGCGAACCATCACCAGCCCTCCTGGCGGAAGTAGGAGATGGCGGTGCTGCTGAAATCCCCCGGGATGCTGACCCCGAAGAGGCCCGCCAGCCCGCCGAAGTAGTTGGGCACGCTGTAGCGCACCCGCACGGTCATCATATCGCCTGGCAGGCCGCTGCCGGCGACCGTCACATCGTATGTCCCGACCGGCGCCGCCGCCAGCATTTGATTGGCGCTGGCGACTGCCACACCGGCCGGGTTGATCTGCGCCACGGAGCCCAGGCGCGCTCCGTAGTTGGCAGCGTTGCCGGCGTTGACTGCGGCAAATCCCAGCAGGGCCATATTGATCAGGGCCAGCGAGATGAGCAGCAGCACCGGCAGCACCAGGGCAGCTTCGTCCAGTTCGGCGCGCTGATCCCGGTGCAGCGGAAAGAGGCGACGCCTAAATGGCCGTAGCGACATTCCGGAATACCTGTGAAACTTTTGCGCCCAGCGGCGAAAGGCCGATCAATGCGGCGATCACGAACAGAGCGATCAACAGAGCCTTTTCATCCAGCTCGGCGGAGGTGTCTTTGAGTAATGCGACAATCATCGGAGCACCTCAGATGGCCGCAGTGACGCTCTGGAAGGTCTGGGCGACCTTTGTGCCGAGCGGGGACAGCCCGACGAGGGCGGCGATGACGAACAGGGCGATCAGCAGGGCCTTTTCGTCCAATTCGGCGGAAGTATCGAAAAAGAAGCGTTGGAACATGGATTTTACAAAACTCCTTATCAAGCAGGTGGGGCGGGTTCTTGCGGAACCCGGTTGGGTAGGAATGAGTGTGGGTAGAACGGTGAGATTTATGGTGCAGTAAGATGCTCCTTGTATAAATGAGTGGTGATCCAGCATAAAGCTGGTTTACAATCTCTCTT
>CAZVRZ010000426.1:1216-1579 GCA_964629965.1 uncultured Anaerolineaceae bacterium | reverse complement strand
GAGGAGAATATCCTTTTATAAAGTAAAATCGTATGAAGGTCAAAAAATGATTGAGCAAGTATTTCCATTATCAAACGACAGATGAAAAAGCAATAGAAAAAGTTTTATTTGACGAAAACCTCCACTTTCTGCATATGGTATTTAATAAAGGCGATGGCCTGCCCGAGCATTTCTCCAATTCGAATGTCTATATGACTATTATTCGAGGTAGGCTCTCGATTGGGCAAATGATCAGGCTACTCACGAATACGACGGTGGCACGCTGCTCAGAATTCCTTTTCAAACCAAAATGAATGTCACAAATCTTCACGACACCACCTTGGAGTTGATTGATGTTAAAGCTGGGGCATCTCAGATATGACA
>CAZVRZ010000426.1:0-1206 GCA_964629965.1 uncultured Anaerolineaceae bacterium | reverse complement strand
TTAATTGTTGTCAAAGCGCCAGCGCCTCAAATGTAATCAGATCAGCATCTTTACTGACCCACAACGCGCCTCCTCACCGTGGCGCGTTTTTTATTCATATTTTTCTAATCTGTAATCTTTCTGTTAAGTCACTTGACATCTATGTTCGGTTTTATAAAATGTAATTAGCAATCTTTGTTGTTAAGTGCTAATTACGAAATATTTGCAAAGGAGTTGTTGAACATGGCAGGACTTATTCCGTTTAACAGAAAGAACAGCAGCATTGCTCCGACCAATTCGGGAATCAATGATTTCTACAACATGATTGATGACTTTTTTAATGATTCATGGATGTCGGGCAGAAGTCTTGTGGGAGACACCTTCAAGATTGACATCGTGGAGAAGGATAATGAATATGTTGTCGAAGCAGAGCTTCCCGGTATCAAGAAAGAAGAGATTGAACTGAACATTGATAATGAGAATCTTTGTGTCACGGTAAAAAGAGCCGAGGAAATTAATAAAGACGGCAAGAATTACATTCATCGTGAACGCAAGGAAGGATGCATGAGTCGCAGGATTCACCTTTCCGGAGCAAAAATGGAAGGTATCAAGGCAAAGCTCAGCGATGGAGTTCTCAGTATGAACATTCCAAAGGACGAGAAGCCGGATATGAGACACAGAATCGAAATCGAATAATTTCCAGTTGTGTAAAAGTTGTCATGCTTTTTCATTTAGTAACACTCCGTCGGAAAGATTTTCCGGTGGAGTGTTACTATCATTTTGGTACATAATACTGTCATATGAATTGAAAATATACGCTCATCCATATATAATTGTATAAAACAACTATACATGGAGTTGACGTTATGTTTATTTGTGACATCAGTGTTTTTAATCGCTACGGAAAGATGAAACTCGATGAATTTCTTAAGCCATTTTTGTTGGACTGGCGAGATTTGATTGTTATTCTCGTCATTGAGCAAATACCGGGTATCAGCCAGGCTCGATTGATTCCCTTTCTTCAAACGGATAAAGCGAATGTAACGAAGCATCTGCACGATATGGAAAACCGGGATCTGATCCTGCGTCAAGCAGATTCCAAGGATCGCAGAAACAAGATATGTTATCTGACAGACAGAGGATCCGGAATAGCTCCTGAAATGCACAAAATCATGAAAAAATGGGAAGATCTATGTTTCCGCGACATCGACAGGGACGACAGAAAGT
>CAZVRZ010000425.1:0-1580 GCA_964629965.1 uncultured Anaerolineaceae bacterium | reverse complement strand
ATTTAGTTTGGCGATTGGATAATTATCCCATACCTGAATTCGCCAACAGCATCAAAAGTTGTTGGGAAAGCGAGCGAAAAAAGAGCCAACCTGTTAGGATAAGGGGGGTCAAAGTCCGAAATCCAAACAGGAGGCTCACAATGGAGTTTAGCACAGAAGCGGTAAAGAAGATGGCCGAAATCATGGTGAATGAGGTGGAAACGCTTGGCCTGGGCGCAGGCGGCGTTCGAGAGATTGAGACAAAGATGCGGGAAATGCTGCGGAGTGTTGGGGCGGAAGCGTTGGGGCGCTATTTAGAACGCGCCGATCAAGCCAGGCCAGTGGAAGAAGCAGAACCTTGTGGCTGTGGCGGCGCAGTGCAATACCAATTCAGGCGCACAGCGGTCATTCTAAGCGTGTTTGGGCGTGTCAGCTACAAGCGGCGCTACTACACCTGCCCGCAATGCCACCAGGGACACTCGCCATTGGATTTGCAGCTAGGGATCGAGCCAGGGCAAGTGACAGCAGGACTGGCCGAATTATTAGCCCTGGCCGGGGTCGAAGTGGCGTTTGAAGAAGCCAGCCGTATGTTGGAGCGTTACCTGCTGTTTCAGGTGAGCGATAACACGTTGCGCAAAGAGACGGAAAGGTTTGGCGAATTGCAGGCCAGCCTGGAAGCGCAGTGGCAGGCGCAGAGCCAAAACGAGCACTGGCTGCAAGAACGCCAGCATCGATTGGGTCAGCAACCCGGCAGGCTGTATGGTTCACTGGATGGTGTCATGGCGCCGCTCAAAGGCGAATGGCGCGAACTCAAGAATATTGCCTGGTACCGGGTTGAAACCATCCGCTCATACCAGTCACGTCGCCATCATGCCAGTATCGTGGGCGAGCAGAATGACTTGCAAGCGCAAGATATCACCTATCATTGTGATATCCAAACGCCAGACCAATTCAGCGCTTTGCTGTGGGCCACGGCCTGCCAGCGCAATGCAGATCTGTACGCTGAACTGGTCTTCGTTTGTGATGGGGCAATCTGGATCTGGAAACTGATTGAACGCCTTTTCCCACATGCCGTCCAGATTGTCGATTGGTACCATGCCAGTGAATATCTGCCCCCCATCGCTGAAGCCGCCTTCGGCCAGGATACGCCCCAGTATCACGCCTGGCTCGATCAAGCCCGTACCCAGCTCTGGGAAGGCCAGATCGAAGCCTTGATCCAAGATTGCCAGTCGCTCTCAGCCATTCCTGCTGCCCAAAAACCCGTCGAAGCGGCCGTCTCTTATTTCTCCAATAACCAGAAACGCATGGATTATGCTCGTTTCCGCCAGCAAGGCTATTTCATCGGCAGTGGCACGGTTGAGAGCGCTGGTAAACAAATCGCCGGTCTCCGTCTCAAGCGGGCTGGGGCCCGTTGGACTGAAACCGGCGCTGTGGCTACCGCCAAAGCCAGGGCGGCTTGGTTGAGCCATTCTTGGGATGATTTAGCCGCCCGTCGGGCGGCTTTGCCCTTGGCCGCCTAACAACTTTTTAGTGCTCCCTAGCCAGGGGGTGTGTTTCAATTTTTCGGGGAAGAAGGATGCTGGTAAAGGGCCTTGCCGCAT
>CAZVRZ010000424.1:0-1629 GCA_964629965.1 uncultured Anaerolineaceae bacterium | reverse complement strand
ATGCGTCAAAACAAACCTCAAAAAAACTGGACTTAGCGGAGGTACGTCGAGCACCTCCATCTGTTGGTGATCTTATGAGAGATGGTATGAAGGTTAGACCAGACTACCCAATCTCCACATACCCTCAAACCATGGTGGGGGCCAGCGCCACGGTAACGCGCAAAATCGATCTGGCTCAAATGATCGAGATGCAATCCCAAGATGCCGCATCTTCCCAGGTTGAAGACGAAACTAAATATTTCAACATCTACCAATACGAGACAAAGCACGTTCGATTTTTTATCGAGTCAACCCATCAGCATGTCTCGGATGAAGAGATTTTGAAGGCGCTGATCGAAAAAGAAAAATTGTATTGGGTCCGTCTTTTGAGTTCGTCAAAGAACCATGAAGGCTACTTTGCATCACTTAAGGAGCGTGACTGTTCGGAAAGTGTAACTGAAACACGCATCCATACAACCTTCGGTGTTATTTGGAGGCGCCAGGGGAAAATCGGTCTTCTGAACAGATTAAGGGAGATCGCTCATACAGGGTGTAAAAATCTGCCATTCTGGCCTGCTCTTGTGGGCGCCCTTTTGGCTTATGAGCAGGTGATCATCAACAATCCAGAAACAGATCCAGACAAAATACTCGAAGCGACGCTACCCGGTTTTCTCGGTAAGTTAAACCAAGACCTGTATGATGGCGGGGATCTTGAGGTGAGTCTTGGTAGTATCCAGGCGGCCTCGCATTCCTTTGTAGAGCTAAATGATAAAAGTTCTACAAAATTCGATATTACAGCACTTGATGCTCCTGGCCTGGCAAGTTTTCTCCTGGAAATCAGTAAATATCTTTGGGATCCTACCATCCGAAAGAAGTTGGCACATTCACATGATTATTTCGCCACTCATCCTGACACCTGGAGTTTCTTATCCTCGCTTGCTGATTTTTGGGTCAATTTGACTCAGCCCGGAAAAATTCAAATCAATGTATCTGGCATCAAGCTTGTCTACGATATAGAGAAACATGTAATGTTTGGATTATGGCGCCAGGTATTAGAAATGGATCGGTGGCAAATTCCGGTAGAAGCCCTGCGTTATCTACACCCACGCCAACGGCCAATTGAAAATAAAGGCTCCATTTATGTAATAGAGAATTACGATGCAGCGTATGGAAATGCCCTCGCAGATAAGCTAATTACCGAGGGTACCCTAAAAAGCGCTTACGTTCCTGTTGGCGCATTTCGAACCTCCCTGCCCCAAAATCTTCCAATTGTTGGCCTGGAAGAAATATGCATATGGAGTGATGGTAGAGGTTTGTGGGTTTTACCATTACCTGGTGGCAGTATTTTTTATTGGCTACCCAAAACAGAAAATACACTTTCCCCAAGTGGTTTGGATTGGGCTAATCCATCGCCAATGAACTTGATTTTGGCTGCACTATGGCACGATCTGGTCACCCAGGGTGGTGAGGTTGTGGTGAAAACCGCCAGTGAATGTTTCACTCCTGAACCCCAAAGTATCGGACATAAGAGTCGCAAACGGCGCAGCCGCTCTCGCCCTGATATGCATGTGCTGCGCCTGCCCAGCCAGCGCGTTATTCACATGGATGGCGTCCACACCTGGGGGACACCCGAAGAAATCGAAAAGATCA
>CAZVRZ010000423.1:0-1672 GCA_964629965.1 uncultured Anaerolineaceae bacterium | reverse complement strand
CCCGCTCAATCACATACTGTTCCACTTCACCGGCTTTCTTCGGCTGGTGGAGCGGCACATTCAGGTTCACGATGGGCCGCCCATCGATGGTAACGATGCGTTCGCCCACCTGCAGCCCGGCCTGTTCTCCCGGTCCGTTCGGGCTGAGTTCATAGATCACCGCTGAGTTCGGGCGCTGGCTGTCATAATCCAGCACAACGCCGGTCACGGGCACCAACCAGTAATAGGCGGCGTTATAGAACAGGGTCAGGCAGAAGCTGATCAGGGTGAAGATGATTTGAAAGGCGGTGCTGGTCGCAAAGGTGATGATCCTGGGATAAGTGATTTCAGGTTGAAGTTTCATGATTTACACGCCTCTTTGATGTTTACGCGGATGCGCTCCAGGAAGATGGACGGGATCATCTCCAGGATACGTTTCTCTCTGGAATTATGCAGTGGCGCCAGACTGGCCAGGGCGCGCATTTTCCATTCCAGCAGGAGCGACGAGATGGCATGGATCACCCCCATCCTGGTCAGCAGTTCGCTCCATTCAGCTCTCGAACTCACCTGTGGGAAGGCGATGGTCTCTTTCCCAACGGTCATCAAATACAACAGCAAGGGCAAAGAGATCTCCCAATTGACAGCTTCCTCCGATGGGTTGAAAGCGTCTCGGCAGTCATCCATCAGTTGCAGCATCACCCCGAGCGCCGTGCCGTAGTCTCCTAACGCATCTACGATTGCCTCATCGGAAATGCCCGCTGCAGCCCCCCCTGCCGTAGCTATACGAAACACACTGCCCGATTTGAGCATGACCATTTCCCAATAATCGTGCAGGGCTTCTTCGACCGGAGATGGGATCTTCAATAAATCGCGGTGCTGGCCGTATGTAGCTGAGAAACCTGAGCTGGAGAAGACCCGGGCGGCCCGCTGCGCCCGGTCAGGGTTCTGCAGCGAAGCCAGGGTATGAAAAGCGGCAAAGATCAGGCCGGTGGCCAGGTTGGTAGCCGCTTCTGGAAAAGGCGCAAAGCGGTCTGGGATGAACTCTTTGTCTTCAACGCTATCCAGCATTTCAGAAGCAAGGTAAATCGGACACCAGGCAGAGGCCAGCGCCAGCCCGTCTTCCAGCGATCCGCCCGCCGCCTGGCAGGCAATGGCTGGCAAAGCAACCTGCCAGGCCGGCATCTCCTGGACGCGTTCCACGAGCAGCTGAGAGCAATCTGGAAATATCGAGGATAGCTCCTCTGCCTGCAGCCGGCGGAGGACAAATGCAGCGTATTCCTGGAACAATGGATCCGGTTCGGTAGTTTTCATAAGGGCAACCTGTCATAAGCAACAAGAAACTGGACTGCCTTATGTTACTCAACCGGCAGCTGGTATGTGACCTGGATAAATCCCTTTCCAGGGGAACTGCTTATGTTTTCAGAATATGGCGGTTGGGTCTACGCCCCCCAGCTTGCTTTGGGGTCGCCATCGGTGCCCACCACAATATTCATAACGGTCAGAGCGATGAGCGCAACCGATGGTGAAGTGAGTTTTTGAACCACGGGACTGCTTTTCACAACTTCCTTGCAGGTAGAGCTGAGTGATTTCGCAATCTCGGCAACTTGTTCCTTGTACATAATTCCTCCAATGACGTTTTGTTCGGAAAGAAAATAGATGATCTTGAACATTGTAGAAAATTCGTAAGCGGTTT
>CAZVRZ010000422.1:0-1685 GCA_964629965.1 uncultured Anaerolineaceae bacterium | reverse complement strand
GGAAGGCACCGGTTATCACGCCCCGGTCGAAAAGATCATCCAGGCCAACCCGCAGCTCTTCCCAGAACAGCCGGTGGAGGTGCAGTTTCGCCTCACCCAGGGCCTGCTGGCGCACGAGTGCGGTCACGCCTGGTTCACCGGCTGCTGGCCGGATCAATCTGAGAACGCGCTGCAAGAACTCGTGAACATTCTCGAAGACGAGCGCATCGAGCGCGGCATCTGCGCGCTGTACCCCGGCGTAGCCCCGGCCATCCGTTTGCTGGGCGACCTGGTCTATGAAGGGCTGCAAGCTGCGCCGGATGAACCCCACTACCAAGCCTACACCTGCTGTCTGGCCTGGCGCTGGGCGCACAGCCGCACGAGCGAGAAAGAAATGTTCGAGCGCCTGAATGTCTCGGCTGCCGGCCAGCGCTGGTGGGTCAAAATCCGTACTCTAGTCGAGCAGGCCTGGATGGCAGACGACATACAGGAAGTCATCTCCCTGGCGCGTGAAATTCTACGCATCCTGGGACTGCCAACCTCCACCCCGCGGTTGGGGTTGGCGCAGGTCAACGCCGGCGACATCCCGCTCCGGGGCGCCAAACCCATCCCCCTGCCCGCCAGCGCGGCAGACTCTGCCCCTGGCCTGGGCATGGGTTTGGGCGAGGACGATCTGCCCGGTATTCCATCCAAAGGCAAGGCGCTCGATCCTGCACCTTACCTGGAATTGGAAGAGAAAGTGAGACCGCACGCCGCACGCCTGGCCGAAGCGCTCAAAGAGCCGCAGCCCGACCAGCGCCCGGCGCCGCACGAATACCGCGGCCGCTACACCTTCCGGCAGGAAATCCGCACGCCCGACACGCCGCACCTGGCGCGCCAGGAGATGGGGCAAGCCGCCCGCAGCCTGGCGCTCTACGTCCTGGTGGACCGCTCCGGTTCGATGGATCGTTTCGAGCAGGCCGTACGTGAGGCCTTGATGACCATCTACCTGGCTGCCGTACAAGTCGGCATCCCGATCGGCATGGCATACTTCGGCGAAGATGACTTCTACTCCGGCGACACGCCCCTGCCGCCCGACCGCATCACAGTCGAGCAAACGGTGGCTGAAGTCGCACCGCTCTCTCCCAACAACAACGAGCTGGCCAAGTCGTTGATCGCTGGCTACACCGGTTGGTCGTGCGAGGAATACCTGGACTGGGGCCTGCGCAAGGCGGAAACTGAACTGCGTACCCGGCCAGAGCGCCTGCGGGTGCTGCTGATAGCCCATGATGGGGAACCGGTCTATCACAGCCGCACTGTATCCGACTGGGATCTCTCCCTGGCGCACCTGCGAGCATTGGAGAAGGCCGGGATCATCCCGATCGGCGTGCATCTCGGAACTGAGAATGGCGAAACAAAGAACGTTTCGCTCGAAAAACTGCACAAGCTGTTCACCCGTCTGGTGAATTGTCCAGATGGAAACGCGCTGCCCGATAAGTTGGGCAGTATGTTGAGTAGCTTGGCGTAATGCAGACGCCCCGGCCATAAGCTGGGGCGTTTTTAGTTTTTCTGGGGATTGCGGGCGCCATCGATCGATCCGTGATCCTGCCTGTTATGGATGCACGACTCTCAGACCCAAATACTGCTCGAAACCGTCGAAATCTGCATCGCTGTGCAGCAGGCTATGATCATTTTCAATGCAATAGGTGGCGATCAGGCAGTCGATT
>CAZVRZ010000421.1:1359-1696 GCA_964629965.1 uncultured Anaerolineaceae bacterium | reverse complement strand
GCCTGATATGACCATCTTGCTGCTTGTTGAATCGCCTGCCAAAGCCAAAACCATTGGACAATACGTTGGCGCCAGCTACCTGGTGCGCGCCACCAAAGGCCATTTGCAGGATTTACCGGAAGATCGCCTGGGTGTGGATGTGGAGAACGGGTTCGAACTGGAATACGTGATCCTTGATCCTCGCTTGGTAGAGAGTCTGCACCAATCGGCCCTGCGCGCCGAAGAAATCATCCTGGCGACCGATCCGGATCGGGAAGGCGAAGCCATTGCCTGGCAGGCAGCCGAACTGCTCAAGCGCGAGATTGGCAACCGTCCGGTGCGCCGGGTGGAGTTCCAT
>CAZVRZ010000421.1:746-1349 GCA_964629965.1 uncultured Anaerolineaceae bacterium | reverse complement strand
CTTACTCAGCAGGCCATTCGTGATGGCTTGGCCAGGCCGCGGGCGATCAACATGCGCCTGGTCGAAGCCCAGCAAACCCGCCGCGCGCTGGATCGCCTAGTGGGTTATACCGTGTCGCGGGTGATGTGGCGGGAATTCAAACCGGACAGCCAACCGTGCCCGAAAGGCTTGAGCGCCGGGCGGGTGCAGACCGCCGCCCTGGGCATCATTGTGGAGCGAGAGCAGGCCGTTCGCTCCTTCATCAAGCAATCGTACTGGGTGATCAGCGCCGAGTTTTCTGCTCCCGATCAACCCGAAAAGCGTTTCCGCGCCAACCTGGCGGAAATCAATGGGCAGAAAGTGGAACGCTGCGAGGATGAAAACACGGCTTATGAGCTGACCACTGCGCTGCAATCCGTATCGAAATGGATTGTACGCGGGGCGCTGCGCATCCCGGTCAAAAAAGACCCGCCGCCGCCTTTCACCACAAGCACCCTGCAGCAGGCCGCATCAAATCAATACAAGTGGGCGGCAAAAAAGACGATGGAAGTGGCCCAGGAGTTATTTGAGGGGCTTACTTTAGGCGAAAAACAGGTCGGCCTGATCACCTACCCGCGCACAGAC
>CAZVRZ010000421.1:0-736 GCA_964629965.1 uncultured Anaerolineaceae bacterium | reverse complement strand
CAGGATGAAGCTCGCCAGGTGATTGCCTCAGCATACAGTTTGAGCGCGCTGCCGGCAAAACCGCCGATGTACCGCACAAAAGCCGCTTATGCCCAGGAAGCCCACGAGGCCATTCGCCCGACATCAACATTTCGGCGGCCTGAGAAGATCGTCGATCATCTGAACGCAGACCAACTCAAGCTCTATAAGTTAATCTGGGAGCGTTTCATCGCCAGCCAGATGAAACCGGCCATCTATATCAAGATCACACTGGAGATAGAAGGGAAGGATAGTCATCGTTACCTGCTGAGAGCATCTGCCCGTAAGCTGCAGGAGCCAGGCTTTCTGGCGGTTCTCAACCAGGATGATGACGAAGAAGAAGAACTGGTGGAACTGCCTGAAGTAAAACCGGGCAATTTGCTAACTTTTCACGGCCCGCTTTCCGGGCAGCGCTTTACCCAGCCGCCTGAGCACTTCACCGAAGCGAGCTTGATCCAGACTCTGGAGAAAGAAGGGATTGGCCGGCCTTCAACCTTTGCCTGGATTGTGACTACCCTGAAAGAGCGCGGTTATCTGGAGAAGAAACGCAGATCCAATCTGATCCCTTCTTCTCTGGGAGAACAAGCGGTTGCGTTCTTGATACAGCGATACCCAGGATTGTTCGATGCGCAGTTTACGGCTGAGATGGAGGATGATTTGGATACCATTGCCAGTGGGCAGGCCCAGCGAGTTCACCTTCTGAAAACGATGTGGGAAA
>CAZVRZ010000420.1:0-1731 GCA_964629965.1 uncultured Anaerolineaceae bacterium | reverse complement strand
TGCCATCCTTACTGACCGATGCGCCAGGCTGCAGCGAGCGGCTGATGTCGAAGATGTTGAACCCACCTTTGCCATCCGGGGTGATCACCACCGGGCGGTTGGCCAGGCGGTGGATGCCGAAAGCTCGCAGCAGCACCCAACTGACCGATTGCCAGGCCACGAACAACCCAACCATAAACAGGATTACCAGGGCGATGCGTCCGGCCCAGGTACGGAAGAGCAGGGTTTGGCGTTCGCTTTCCCGCTGCTCAGCCAGGCGCTCCACCTGGGCGGTGGCCGAGGCTTGCAGAATGCCCAGTGCAATGGCTGTGGAAGTACTCTGGTTGTTGTATGCCGACTGGGTGATGGTGCCGGCCGCGTTCAAGGCCGCTTGGGTAGTCGTGCCGGCAAAGTTGAGGGCTGCCTGGGTATGCCTTGCTGCTATCGCCGTACTGCTGGCCTGGATGGCTTCCTGGTGTGCGGTAGCGGAGGCGCGCTGCACCTGCTCGGTCTGGCGCAGGAAGTATGCCTCGGTCGCCGCGGCCTGGGTCATCTGCAGCACCACCGCGGTGGATTCGGCAGCCAATTCGGACATACGGCCTTCGCTGGCCTGGCGGGTAGCCCGCGCCTGCAGGGCGGAGGCCTGGTCGGTGGCCACATAGGGCGGGATCGGTGTGGCGATCTCTATCCTGAGGGGATCTACTGCCGGCACGCCGGTGCAAGCCTGGAGAGATAGCGCCAGAAGTAGGATCAGGAAGGCGGACACAAGCCGAGGATACATATGGCTACCCTTCGAAGCCCCACAGAGGGAGATCGTCCTCTTCCTCAACCTTTGCCGGCAGCAACACCGGCCGTTCAGGGGATGGTTGAGATTGCGAAGGGGGAAATTGTGCCCGTATGGGTACATTTATTTTCTGCCAGCGGGCGTTGGGGCCAGGCAGCCAGCGGGGTTGGGCGCTCGGCGCAGGCAGCGATTTGCTGCGCAACACACCGATGCCCAGGCCTAACACAATCCCGGCTGCTAGTGAGACAATGACCAGAATAATGGTGACACACTGGCCAGTCAATAAGGCTGTGCTCGACGCCAGGTTGGCGGCGCCATTGGCCAGGCTGGCCGAGGCGCTGGTCAGGCCGGTAATCAATGCCAGCACACCCATCACTCCAGCGAAGAGCAAAGCCAAGATGACCAATAACTTAGTCATGCCTGTGTCCCCCAGGTAAAGTGGCAGCCGGAACCAGACCCGAGCGAGTGCAAGGGTGTATAATTCTTGGCAAGTCAGGTATTGCTGCCGCAAAAGACCTGCCTATTGGGTTGTTTTGAGTGATTTTTGGGCTAAAAAGTGCCGTTTGGACCTTAGTCCGGCCAATGCGGCTTACAGGCCGGCCTGGGGTAACTTTTGGTGAGGTGGTTTTGCCAAAAGGCGGCACAAGCGTGTTTAGCAGGAAAAAAGCGTCATTGAAACCGCCGTAGGGGTAATTCATGAATTATCCCTACGGCAGGATCAACGCCGCCGGATGACCCTGCCCCTGGTGATCGAATATTTCAAAATGAACTGCGCCAGACGGATCAATGAAATATTGGGTTCGCCAGGCCGGCCGCTTTGGCAAAGAAATTGTTACGAGCATATTTTTCGTGATGATGAGGAATACAACCGTATTCATTTCTACATTGCAGCCAATATTGGTAACTGGTCAATGGGATACTGTATCCTTACGTAAGGAAATTTGATGCAAGTGCAATTTGGCTTTCCA
>CAZVRZ010000419.1:0-1733 GCA_964629965.1 uncultured Anaerolineaceae bacterium | reverse complement strand
AGAGCCTGTGCGCCTTAGCCGCCCAAGGCCAGATCACCGTGCTCCCCGGCTGGGAGCATCCCTACGGCTGGCTGCTTGACCCGCAACCTGCCTGCCAGGCAGTGTTGAAATTTTTTGGGGAACGTTAATGTGCAAAAGCTGAAGAAGTTTCTCCGCAATGTGTGGAAAGGCGTGGATGTCGCGATGGCATTGATTTCGCCCATGATGATCGTTGTGTTCATTATGTGCGTGCTCGAACTGTTTCATCGCGGCGGAGAACATTTCCGTTGGGTTGACCAGTTAGAACAGATCGGTCAGGTTACCACCGCCACCATTCAACATTTAGACATACACGGTAAGACGGTGTTAATTCAATTCAGCGATCATGAGGGCAGATCAGAGCACGGCTACCTGGAGTTAAAGTACTACGCCAAGCGGGTAGTGGCAGGATTGACCGTTGGCAGTGAAGTACGCATCCGCTATCTGCCAGAACCGTATGGAAATCGCCCCGTCCTGGAGGAGCATTTCCGCCAATTACGTTTTCACTGGACTTTTACGGGTGAATATGGCGTCCTCGCCTTGATCTGTTGGGCCTGGATGATCATCCATCCAGAGTTTCTTTATATCGGATACGCCAGGGATTTTCCCAGCCTCTTTAAGATGGGGCTGAATCAATGACGGTATCCACCTTCATCGCATTTCTCTACGGCATGTTTTTGGAAGTAGCCTGGCTCTGGGATCAGGCTCAGGGGAAAAATTTTTTCCCTTGGCAGCGCACCCCTAAAGGTTGGCAGCACATCCCCATGCGCAAGCTGCAATGGGCAGTTGTGATCCTGGGCCTAGGAGCAGCGGCGTTGATCGGCATTCTGGAATTGATGGGACTGAGCGGCGCGTCGGCCGATATCAGCCAGCCCATCCCCTTTATGCTCTATGCCGCCATTGGGCTGTTTGTGTTTGGCGCAGGGGTTATCTGGGATGGGCTGCTGCCGCGCGTAAACGAGATTACCATATTGGGAGTGCAGTTGATCGTCATGCTGGGGCTGGTGATCAGCGACGGCAGACCCAATCCCTGGGCAACAACTTTTGTATTGATCATTCCAGCCGGGGTGATGCTGTACTTAGTAGCGCGCAAGGAACCGCCGGGGATGGCGACCAAGGCAATCATTTATTTGTGGTATACGTTTTCTCTAATCTTGATGATATATCAGAGCGGCTTTGGAGAAATGATATCTCGAAACACCTTCAGCCTGCCAGAAGCATTTGTATTGGGTACCACGCTCATCTTTTTTCTACTCCACGCCCTGTTCGCCATCCGCTTTTTCATCATCGTTTCATCCCTGATCTTGCCGCGCAACCGCAGGTTCCTGCCCATCATGATATCTCGCCTATTCAGTGATGAGCAAATCCCAATCAGGCGTTTTATCCTCTTGTTGGCGATCGTATCGGGGGTGATCGCCCTGAATGCCTGGATAGGATTGATAGACACTTATTTGTTCGTGAGCTTGAGTGTGATGATCGGAACACAAGTTCTTTTCCATGCAAAGCAGTAATACCTGCAAGGGGCCAGGCCTCTCACAACCCCTTACTGAATCCAGGTACAATTGGCCTATAAAAAAAGGAACAATTTTGAAAAACCATACCGCCCTACTCATCATCGATGTTCAGCATGGAATTAGGTTTGAATAAGATGTCTTCTTCCTACCAACCCCAATCTGTGGCCCAATACTTCGATGAATTTGGCTCGGGCGAATGGG
>CAZVRZ010000418.1:0-1734 GCA_964629965.1 uncultured Anaerolineaceae bacterium | reverse complement strand
TCCACTCGAAGTAGTTCCCCACATAGACCGTCGTCACCCCGCCTTCGACGCTCTTTACCCGCTTTCCATCTCCATCATAAACGAAACTCGCCGTGGCCGCACCCGAGACGCTCGTCAGGCGGTTCTCCGCATCGTAACTCAGGTTGTAGGTACCAACGGGCTTCAGCGTGATATCATCGAAGGCCGCCCAGCCTGAATTCATATAGCTGATCAACTGGATACGCACCTTGGCCGCGTTGGCCGGGGCGGTGATGCGCTCGCCTTGCTGCTGCCAGGCGCGGCAGTCAGGCTGCCCGCCGCTCCGCTGGCGGCATCCTGGTAGCTGATGGCGGCATTATTGCTGTCGTAGTAATAGGCGCGCACGATCCAGCTCCCGTTACTGTCATCTGCATCCAGCTCGCCGCGCACCCAGGCATACAGATCGTATTGCGCCCCAGCCGTCACGGCGATGAGATCGGATTGCAGGTAGCCGTAGGCGTGGTTGCTGATGGTATAGCCGTAGCTGCCGCTGAGAGAGCCGCTCTATGGTTGGATAAAAATGGAATCCCCGCTCCCCCTATGCGCGATAGATTGCTTCCCAACAATCTGTTTCGCTTTTCAATGCAGAAAGGGATCATTCGGAAAATATAGACCTATTTTTTTCTCCTTTCAGCGATGATAGCTCCTATCAATACTGGAGTTAGAAATATAATAACCAAAATAATATCTTCGCGAATCTCTGAAAAAAATGTCTGATCCAATAAGTTTATTATTGCCCCAGCAATGACCCAGAAAATCCCCGTCAATTTCATCAAGGATAAACCAAATTCTGGCCCTGTGTTACTGCTCAATGTGCTTTTAACCGATCTTCCTAACCTTTCTAGGAATCCATCTGACGATGGGGGCAGAAAAACAAACGAGAACAAGGAAAACAGAACCCTGCTAACATACCAAGACCAATAAGTACATCTCCCATCTAGTGCCTCTTATGATATGTATAACGATCAGTTTTAAGAGAATTATTGAAGATATATGTGTAGCGATTCCATGCCTGGAGATTATATTGATCTGTATGATAGCATCGGGTTGTAGGAAGTGTCCTAGCTCGGAACAATGCTCTCCATGTTTTCTTTGTGATTAAGGTTTAATGTTCTCGGATTTAAATGCTTGAATAATCGCCTCATTTAAATGATAACCTAGTGAGCCATTCTGATCTACTCCACATATCTTTTTGCATTCAGGACACTCAACCGATGGGATCGTAATTTGTATTGAAAAGGGTGCAAAATCCTTATATTTAAGTTCATATTCGATCCGATGAGGTGCTTGGGTATCTGCGCAAATCTCTGTTCTGCACGAAGGGCACCACCAACTCTTTTTAAAGAAGCCTTTTTTTACAGCAAATAGTCTCTTCCGGTTATATATCTCTTCAAGCAACCAGGCGCCAAAATCAGGGTCACAGTAGCGTTTGGTAAGATCATTCTCCAGTACAAATGTAACATTCATGAGTACGACTGACGCTTCGCCGTGCTTCCCTGTCATAAAAGGGACGGACACAAAACTCTTCTCTTTCATTCGACCAACCTCCAATCAAACGAACATAGTTCTTAACGAGGCCAAGAAAAATAAGCAGATACTACCACAACAATGAAGTACATTGCCATGACGATATCCACGATCCATTCTATAAGCGTCGAAGGATTCTAATTGACTAAACAAAGCAATATCGTACAATATAAGCATGGCAAAACGACG
>CAZVRZ010000417.1:0-1741 GCA_964629965.1 uncultured Anaerolineaceae bacterium | reverse complement strand
CAGTCTTCCTCCTCATCTCCGGCAGGCTCTTCAGGAAGGTGAACTCCTCGCTCACCCTTCTTCTGGAGGCTGTGGAACAGACGGGGGACGGAAAATTCTCCCCCCTCGATCCCCGATCGCTCGAGAATGCCCCCCTCGAAATGAAAAAACTGGGAGGAGCATTCAATATCATGGCACAGTCGCTGAAGAACAAGAGGGAAGAACTGGAATTCAGGTCATTCCACGATGAACTGACCGGGCTGTACAACAGGTCCTATTTCGAGGACGCCCTTGCCCGCCTCGGAACGGGACGGTTCGACCCTGTCACGGTGGTGATGTGCGACGTGAACGGGCTCAAGCTGGTGAACGACACCCTGGGGCACAAGGCGGGGGACACTCTCCTCAGGGCCGCCGCGGATGTTCTGCGGAAAAGCGTCAGGAAGAGCGACATTGTCGCCCGTATCGGAGGGGACGAATTCGCAGCCCTTCTGCCCGAAGACGAAAACGGAGAAGCCGGAAGACGCTTTCCGGAGAAGCTGGCGTCGAACATTAGGGAGTACCGGGCGAACGACGAAGCCCTCCCCCTCAACATCGCCTGGGGCGAAGCCTCGGGGAGGAGGGACGAATCTTCGGTTGAGGCGCTTATCCAGGAAGCGGACAAGCGGATGTACGTCTTCAAGCAAACTCACAGGTCATCTTCCAGGAAGGACGTCCTGGATTACCTCTCGGAGAGGATTGCCCTCGTCAGGAAGGACTCCAGGGACAGGCACATGGCCGCATGCGCCGCCCTCATGGAGATCTTCGCCGCGTCCCGCAGTGAATTTTCCCCCGAAAAAAGGGCATATCTTGTGAAGCTGGCCCGGAACCATGATCTTGGCTTTACCGAGATTCCCAGGGAAATTTTCGACAAACCGGGCCCCCTCACGGAGGCGGAATACGAGATCGTAAGGCGTCACCCTGAAAGAGGAGCGTACCTCGTTTCGCTCTTCCCGGACATTGCGGACCTGCGGGAGGATATACTACTGCACCACCGCTGGTGGAACGGGGCTGGGTACCCGGAAGGTGAAGGCGGTGAGACCCTTCCGGAAGGGGCACGGATCATGGCTGTGGTGGACGCCTATGAAGCCATGACCGGAGACAAGGCATACAGGGATCCGAAGTCTCCGACTGCAGCGGCTGCGGAGCTCCGCCGCTGTGCCGGAACCCAGTTCGACCCGTACTGGTCCGAGGAATTCGCCCGGTTTATCCTTGACTTCCACGGAGAAAAGAACATCGTTTTCTGAGAGTCCTTCCCCATTACAACGGGGAACGGAGGTGTCACCCTCCGCCGCCTCCGGGAATGGAGCGATTTTTCCCATTGACACATGCACAGGCTTCATGACATTATATATTGCTATTTCAAGGGGGGATTTTCCCCGAAATGCCACCAGGAGGCACACAATGAGCGAACCGGTACACGCCCTCGATCTTTCCCATGAAGAATGGATCGATGTCAGCACAAACAGGTGGGGCCTCCCGAAATATCGGGCGGACCAGCTATGCCAATGGATTTACGACAAAAAAGTCTTCAACGTCCACGAAATGACCAACCTGTCGAAGGATCTCAGGGAGAAGCTCGTCTATGACCTGATGATCCTTCCTCCCATACCCGTCACTGAGGAAACGTCGAAGGACGGCACCAGAAAGTTCCTCTGGCAGCTCTACGACGGAGAGAGAATCGAATCGGTCCTCCTCACCCATGGGAACCACACCACGGCCTGTC
>CAZVRZ010000416.1:0-1745 GCA_964629965.1 uncultured Anaerolineaceae bacterium | reverse complement strand
CATTTCTGCAATCAAGCCAATTTGGGTGCGCATGCCAGTGCCCACCACCACGCCCCGCCCGCGTCCATAGGAAACCAACGTACCCATGAACGCAGTGTTTTTGCGGTCTCCCAGCGGCACATTGCCTGCCAGACGGATATTGGCGTCTTTCTGCACCGGCACCGATTCACCCGTCAGGGCGGCTTCTTCGATGCGTAAGTTCACCGCTTCAAGCAGCCGGATATCGGCAGGAACAAAGTTCCCCGCTTCCAACAAAACAATATCTCCTGGAACTAACTGCGGCGCCGCCAGAGAGCGCCGGCTGCCGTCGCGGATTACCTGCGCTTCTGGCGCAGCCAGCTTCTTCAATGCCGCCAACGCCTGCTCGGCGCGCTGTTCCTGGATGACACCCAACGTGGCATTCAAAATCACAATTGCCAGGATTGCTGCCGCCTCAATCCGGTCTCCCAAGAAAAAGGAGATGACCGCAGCTACAATCAACATCATCACCACAAAATCTTTGAACTGGTTGAGCAGCATTTGCAGAAAAGTCGGCCCGGGGGCTTCGGTAAGCTGGTTTGGGCCATACTGTTTCAGGCGTTTTTCCGCTTCTGCAGATGTCAACCCTTGTTCGGGAGAAGTGCCAAGCTGCTGGAATATCTGCTCCGGCGTCAGAGCCAGCCAGGTTTCCTGATTCGGTTCTCCGGCTGCCGGAGATTGACTGGGGACAGTTTGTGTCATACTATTGCGCTCCTGAAAGTTAAAAAAATTAACGAATGTGCCCATTATAGCACGCTCAATAATTTTCAGATGTCAGGGAACTGGATTGTAGCCACTAGTTATAACATGACTTTTGTCACTTTTTTTATTTCTCAGACAGCGAAAATTCCCGGCGCGAATTACCCACTGTCCAACACCAATTCGGCTATAATGTTCCTACCGGTTAGAAAATCCCCGCATTCGGGGACCCATACCATAAAAAGGAGATGCTTCAAATGGCTTATATGATTGTCAAAGTCCCAGAAGATGGGGCGAAAATCACAATTAAAAATGGCAAATTGCAAGTGCCTGATAATCCAATTCTGCCGTTTGTAGAAGGTGACGGCACCGGGCGGGACATTTGGAAAGCTTCAGTGCGCGTCTTTGACGCGGCAATCAAAAAAGCCTATAAAGGCAAGCGCGAAGCCAAATGGATGGAAGTTTTCGCCGGCGAGAAAGCCTATAATAATTTTGGCTCCTGGCTACCTGATGAAACCATCCAGGCATTTTCCGAGTTCCTGGTGGGCATCAAAGGCCCCCTAACCACGCCAATCGGCGGCGGCATCCGTTCATTAAATGTTGCCTTGCGCAAGGCGCTCGACCTGTATGTGTGCCAGCGCCCGGTGTGCTATTTCCAGGGCGTGCCTTCCCCGGTCAAGCATCCCGAATACGTGGACATGGTGATTTTCCGCGAAAACACAGAGGACATTTACACTGGCATCGAATTTGAAAACGGCACACCTGGCAACAAGGCTTTTGCCGAACTGCTCAAAACCCAATTTCCGGCAGAGTATGCCAAGATTCGCTTCCCCGAAACTTCAGGCTTTGGCGTAAAGCCGGTGTCTAAGGAAGGCAGCTTCCGCCTGGTGCGCGCCGCCATCCAATGGGCGCTAGACAACAAACGCAAGAGCGTGACCCTGGTGCACAAAGGCAATATTATGAAATACACCGAAGGCGCCTTCCGCCTGTGGGGCTATGAACTGGCCCATGCGGAATTTGCCGATAAG
>CAZVRZ010000415.1:0-1748 GCA_964629965.1 uncultured Anaerolineaceae bacterium | reverse complement strand
ATTCACATGGATGGCGTCCACACCTGGGGGACACCCGAAGAAATCGAAAAGATCAAGCGCCAGGCGCACCAGGTGCGCGGTCATCGCCGCAAGTTGATGCCGGGGCGCCAGCGCAGCCTGTATGCCCTGGAAAACGCTCGCCGTTTCAACTTCATCATGCCCGATGGGTATACCTTCGTCAAACCCTACCAGACCGGCCTGAGTGATCCGGATGCCCCGGCAACCAAAGAGACGCCGATCCTGGCGCGCGGCCTGGCAAGCCTGATGCTGATGAGCAAGGACTATTCCAAACGGAGCGTCGCATCATGAACGACACCTTGATCCCCCACAGCGTCGAAGCGGAAGAAGCCGTGATTGGCTCGATCCTGATCAACCCCGACGCGTACTATGACGTCGCCCAATTTCTGCGGGGTGAGGATTTCTATATCCACCGCAATCGTTTTATCTGGGAAGCCATCAACCGCCTGCACGAGCAGCGTACGCCGGTAGATTTTCTGACCCTGACCGAAGAACTGGATCGAGCCGGCCAACTGGCCGAGATCGGCGGGCCGGCCTATCTTACCGGCATGATCAACCAGGTGCCTACTTCCCTACACGCGGTGTCTTATGCCCATATTATCGAACAAACTGCCGTGCGCCGGCGCATGCTGCAAGCCGCCAACCAGGTGGCGAAACTGGCTTTTGAAGAAGGTTCAGCCCTGGAAGCAGTGCTAGACGAGTCTGAGAAAGCCATCTTCGCGGTCAGCGACCGCCTGCTAGCTCACGATGTCAAGCCTTTCTCTCAGGTTTTGAGCGAGCTGTATGACCAGGTTGAGCTGCGCTCGCAAAACGCTGGATTATTTGGCGTGCCCACCGGTTTCACCGATCTGGATCGCATCCTGCAAGGGATGCAGCCGTCTGACCTGCTGATCGTCGCCGGTCGCCCTGGCATGGGCAAGACCAGCCTGCTACTTTCGATCGTTAAGCACGCCGCCCAGGCTCACAAAAAGCACATCGCTGTTTTCACCCTGGAGATGTCGAGCGAGCAGCTTGCCCAGCGCCTGGTAGCCCAGGAAACAGGCATAGACATGCAGCGCATGCGTTCCGGCAAGCTGGAAGAGGAAGAGTGGCCGCTCTTCACCCATGCCGTCGAAGTATTGGGTGATGTGCGCTTGTTCCTGGACGATACCCCGGCCATCACACCGCTACAGATGCGCTCGAAATGCCGCCGTCTGCACATGGAGTATGAACTCGACTTGATCGTAGTGGACTATTTGCAACTAATGAGCGGCGGCGGGCGCTTCGAAAACCGCGTCCAGGAAGTTTCCTATATCTCCCGCCAGTTGAAAGTGCTGGCGCGCGACTTGAATGTACCGGTGTTGGCTGCTGCGCAGCTCTCCCGCGCCGTCGAGCAGCGCGCCGATAAGCATCCCATTCTCAGCGATCTGCGTGAATCGGGCAGCATCGAGATGGATGCCGATGTAGTGATGTTCCTCTACCGCCCGGAAGATGGGGATTTATCCAACCAGGTGGAAGTGATCGTGGCCAAGCACCGCAACGGCCCCACCGGAACGGTACAACTGGCATTCCGACAGTCGCTGACGAAGTTCGAGAACGCGGCCCAGGAGGTTACCATTGACTGACGATTTGCTTCCCGAAAACGAACGCGACGCGCCGATTGAAGTTTATTTTGGCAATTCGACCCTGGATATGGGGATTGCAACCGTCCCCAAGATCCTGCCGCGCTATTGGATTTACCTGGCCAGCGA
>CAZVRZ010000414.1:0-1755 GCA_964629965.1 uncultured Anaerolineaceae bacterium | reverse complement strand
GGGTTTCCAGGTAGTGTAAGAATTCGAGAATAGGGATCATCGTGTGGCTCCTATGGTCAAGTTCATGTGTCGGTTACTCCAGCCCTAGCTCGGTAGGATAATTGACCATCGCCTCCAACACCCAGGCCAGGGCCTGTTCCTCCGGTTCCATTTCATACGTGCCGGAGCGGAATACATATGGGTGATCGAACATATCCGGGTTGCTCACGTGGACTTCGACATAAAAGTCGGAGCGACCGGTTTCAAAACCAGGTGGTTCGACCTTGACCCGCAGCGGCCCGCCGCGGGCGAACCCATGCCAGCGTAAGAACACGTTCCAGATGAACTGCGTCATGGCGTTGCGGTAGCGGGTCACGCCATCGGCGTTTTTGGCGGCATTGGCCAGGCCCTGCTTGATCTTGGACAACAAAGCCGCATTTTGGTGGGCATGCAGGTATCTGCGCAGCAGGTACAAGGATTCGACCGGCAAAGTGGCATAATCCAGGGTTGGGCTGTGCCGGTAGTGGCTGGCCTTATAGATAAAAAGCATTAGGGCAAAAAAGCGGTGCGAGCGCTGGCGAGGGTTTTGGGCAGCCTGGTACGCTTGAAAAGCAGCCAACTGATCCTGATACAGCAAGTTCAGCACCAGGCCCAGCTCGTTCAAGCTGCTGAGTGAACCCTGGATTGGCTCTGGCAGGCTTTTGACCATTTCGGTCATCTGCGGCGTGTCGGGTTCGGCCGCCGGAACAGGTAAGGGCTCCGCTGCCAGGCGTTGAAAACCGGTTACGGCAGACCACTCCGGATTTTTGAGAAAATCGCTGATCCGCAGCCAGTACAGCTCAAACGGCAGCGGCTTGCCATATTCTTTCTCCAACAGCGCCAACTGTTCCTGCCAGATGGCCAGGGTCTGGGTATCCTGGGGATGGATGTTGAAAATGACCCGGATAGCCTGCTCTACCTGGCGGCTGGCGTCGGACTGGTAAAAGCGCAGCAAGCGGCGCAGCTTATCCTGGATGCGGGCTTTGCTCCAGGCGGCGGCTGTCTGCTCACATTCGAACAGAGCCGACTTGCCATTCGGCAGTGTAACAAAAACGTCAACCCGGATGAAACTGCCATCCGGTCCGAAGGGGATAACCTTCTCCACCTGTGCTTCAAGTTGGGATTGGCTGGCAGCCACGTAGATGTCCATCATCATGACCGCCGCAGCAATCTCGGTATGCTCTTCCAGCTTTGGGATGCATAGGTCAACCTCTCCATCGATTTCTCGCAGTAAGGCCGCCCCCACATCGCTGAGGAAATACACCTTACGCGGTTTGCCGCGCTCGCCTTCTAATGCGGCGCTGGCAACGCTCAAGGCTGGGCCGACGCCACCCTGCGAGCGACTGAGCTTATTGAGCGCCTGGTACGTGGCGTCATAACTCAGCCCGGTTAGGGAGGCTGCCTGCTCTGTCGTAATCACGCCGCGGGCTGCCAAACACCGCAAAGCCTTAAGTTGGTTTGACTGCGCCGTTTCCACCGGTCGCAGTTGGGCTATCAGCCTGGATAAATCTAAAGTCATCAATCGCTCCTTTCAATCACTGGGGCAAAATAATCGGCCCCAAAATATTGTTTTTTATCTCGTTGTTAACGACCGGCGGCATTATTTTGACGGGGTTTATTTTGGTCATCCAGCCGGTTCTGCAGCGCCAGGGACACCTGGCGCAAGCTTTGCACCTCGGCCTCTAATGCCGGGCGTTCCAGTTCGTGTTGGCGCAGGTAAGCCAGGGTTTGCTGCAA
>CAZVRZ010000413.1:0-1756 GCA_964629965.1 uncultured Anaerolineaceae bacterium | reverse complement strand
CCATGGTAAAAAAAACACGCGGCTGGGCCATCAACAGTACGAGCACGACTGAGCTCAAGCCGGCAATGGCGCCGATTTTAATTAACGGTCGCAACCACGCAATTCCAGGTCCAGCGGCGTTGACGGCAACGGCAATGGGATCGGGAACAGCCAACTCGGTATATTTCATGATGCCGGTCAACACCCCGGTCATCAGGATAAAGATGATCGTGCATGCGATAAGCGATCCCAGAATACCGATTGGCATGTCGCGCTGAGGATTACGTGCTTCCTGAGCTGCAGTAGAAACCACATCGAAACCGATGTAAGCAAAAAAGATAACACCGGCTCCGCGAATCACTCCACTCCATCCAAATGATCCAAACTGGCCGGTATTCTCCGGCAGAAAAGGGGACCAGTTGGCAATTTTGATGAAAAAGATACCGACGCCGATGAAAAGCACAATAACGATCAATTTGATAAGAACAATTACATTATTAAAGCCTGTAGACTCACGGATACCAATGACAAGCAACGTGGTCATGACGGTGACAATGAAAACGGCAGGACAGTTAAGGATTGCACCTGTCGTTTGCCAGCCGTCAGTGATGGAATAAGAAAATGGTGCCTGACACAGGACGGCAGGAATGATAATGTTAAAATCCTTCAGAAAGCTGGTCACGTAGCCGGACCAGCCGACGGCAACCGTTGAAGCGCCAAAGAGATATTCCAGTACTAAGTCCCATCCGATTATCCAAGCCAGAAATTCTCCCAGCGTGGCGTAGGCGTAGGTATATGCGCTTCCGGAAATCGGAATCATAGAAGCAAATTCTGCATAGCAGAGGCCTGCCAGTGCGCAACCGACTGCTGAAATAATAAACGAAAGAATAATTGCCGGACCGGCGTAAGTTGCCGCGGCCTGGCCTGATAGTACAAAAATTCCGGCGCCGATAATAACGCCTATACCAAGACTAATCAGTCCCCAGGGCCCCAGCACCCTTTTGAGTTGATGTTGTTCGACTTCTGGTTCTTTGATAATAAGATCCAGTGGTTTTCGCGCAAATAAACCTTTCATAGTTAATTGTCCGGCTCACATAGAGAAATTTTTTATTCGAGAACGATCAGAACCTGATCGGTTTTTACGGAATCGCCTTCCTTAACCTGTATTTCTTTTACCACGCCATCGGCGGGAGCGTAAACAGGGATTTCCATTTTCATCGCGTCCATGATGACGACTTCGTCTTCGGTCTTAACTTCATCACCGACTTTAACAACGATGCTGGTGATTTTCCCGGTCATGGGCGCCTTGATTTCCATACTCATTTTCGCGAATCTCCTTTTTTAGTTTTTAACTTTCTTGTACTCATAGCCAAATGTTTAATGACTCATTATTTTAGATTAATACTCAAATTACAAAATAAGGTCAATATAATTGTAAAGTAGGTCTAATGCGGAATATTTGCAGTAAATCTTCAGTTCTAGATGATTATTCTCTTGAATTTTGGAATTATATCATTTATGACATTCCCATATAAATAATACGGGAACTGTTTGTTTAATATCAAAATTCATAACAATTTTCATAAAAATAGATTCAAAAAGGAGGTTGCGAAATATGAGAGTTTTTGTCGGTAAATTAACATTGTTATTTGTCTTGATCTGGTCTTCTCTGGCGCTGGCGGCTGACGGGGATAAGTTTATATTCTTGTCCAGTACCATCGGTCCCATTGACGCGGGTATTGTGGGTGTTTTGGAGGACAGGTTCGAAGAAGAAACC
>CAZVRZ010000412.1:0-1770 GCA_964629965.1 uncultured Anaerolineaceae bacterium | reverse complement strand
ATCAGGTTCAATCCATTTCCCCACCAGGCAATCAGACTGCTATCCGGCGACCAGGAAAAATCTGTGCCGGAATCTTGAATTAAAATGCGGTCATTTCGACCGTCTGCATCTACTATCCGAATATCCTGCTTGAAGCCATCGCCGTATGTATAAATAATTTTTTGACCATCAGATGATGGTGATGCTCCATATATCGATCCCGTTTGATGGTTAATAACAAGTATCTTGTTTTTTGAATTTAATGGATCGATAAGTGAGATTCCCCCGCCACTTCCACCGCTGAGAATCAAGTTGCCATTTGGAAACCACCCCCATATCTCGCCCACGCCACTTCCCATTTTGAATTTGCCTGATAATAAATCTAAGACACCAACGGCTCCGCTAAAATCTTGGGATGCCCAAATCAATATCTTTTTGCCATCTGGGGAAAGGAAAGATGTATCGCCAAAAGGAATATCTTCAGATATTTTCTTCTCTTGGCCTTTGGCTATCCCTTTGTCGTCAATTTCTAATTCAAAAGCATTCTTTTTTTCTTTATCTTCCTTGAACAAAAAGATGATTTTGCCTGCCGGGTTGTTGGCCGGCTTGGCTTGCGGGATGGGTGTAGTCTTTGGTCCAGGCTTGGCGGTGTTGGTTGGATAAGGCGTCCAACTCGGCACAGGCGTTGGCGCCTCATAAACATATACTTCTGGCGTTCCAAAAGGGTACGGCGTCCCGCCTGGGTACGGATTGGGTCCGGTCAACTGGACGGTTGGCGCTGCCTGGGTTGGTTGTTTCGCCGGGGCCGAAGAAGGTGCAAGGCTTTGAAAAATGACCACCAACAGATAAGCGAACAAAGCTAAAGCTGCTGCTTCAAGCATGAACTTCAGAAAGCTTTTCAAGGCATTCATTATGATTGCTCCTTATTCTTGTTTTCTGGTTATGGCGCTGCGCTTACTCTAACTTACCCACCTGTAAAATTGTTCTGCATCATTATACAAAAAAAAAGGATTTGGTGTCAAGCGATTTTGGGGGCCAGTTAATCACGTTTGCACCAATTCAAATAGACTGTCCGGCGCGGCGACCGGGAGAAATAGCTGGCATTGGCAAATAAAGCTCCAGATGTCGAGCCAGATGGAGCGGATCGGCTGCCGAAAGGTAATATTTCTATATCGGGGAAGGCGTAGTTTGCGCCTTCCCCTTCATTTTCAATCCTCATTCACCTTGATCTTGCTCCTGCCGTCATTGCTGATGTACGTCAGTTCGCCGCCCTGATCCTGGTGCGGCAGGTGGAACTCCACGTACTCGCCGCGCAGGGAAATCTGCCAGTACTGCGCCCGGCTCTCCACAATCAGGTAGACCTGCGGGTTCTGCAGGGCGAAGTGGTAGGCCAACTTCTGCCAGGCGGTCAGGGGCGAGCGATAGCGGCTCAGGAACTCCGCGGCATGGGCATTGCCCACCAGGGAACTGCGCCCGGCTTCCAGGGCTTTGTCGAAAGAAGCATACGCGTCTTTCGACGGGTTGTAAGGCTTCGGCCGCGGCCAGGTGCGCACCTGGTAGCCAGGGGCCTGGGTCTGGATGTGCGCCAGAGTGATGATTGTGTTCATGGTTAACTCCGTTTAGAAAAAAGCGGCCTGGTCGGGCGAGTAGCCCAATCAGGCCGCGAGATGGGTTCGGTGACTGCCGCTCAGGGCTGCCGGGCTTCTGGCTCCGGCAATTGACTCTGAGCGCAGTCGGTCGGTTATCTATGCCAGGCTGCTCAAAAGGCTGCCCAGCTTGTCAGGTAGGGCA
>CAZVRZ010000411.1:0-1771 GCA_964629965.1 uncultured Anaerolineaceae bacterium | reverse complement strand
TTGTTACGACCACTTTGTTCCTTTTACTGTTACTCTTCCCCGGGCTCATGGCTGCACGGATATACTCCGAGTATCCCGTTTTACAGAGAAGAGCTGCTTTGTGGGACTGGCGTGAGGCGCAGATTATTCAGGCTAGGAATAATGGTGAAAGTGCGGTTGTTGTTCGGGCGTTGGATAGTCTGACAGGTATTGCAGAACTTTCCTCAGAACCAGATTTCTGGGTGAATAACTGCGCGGCGATGTATTATGGGGTTGAGTCGATCCGCGTTGTTGAGCCGATATTGGACACTGTTCGCCTGGAATACCCTTAATGGAATATCTTAATATTTCTATGAAGGCTGGGCTTACCCCTGTCCGTGCCTGCGGGGGGATACCGCAAGGGTACGGGCAACCCCTGCGGTTGCCCGTACATCTGGTGATAAAGTTTTCAAATAAGTAAACTTAGTAAATCCAACAAAGTTAGTTAAAAAATATGGCATACTAAGGGCATGCCAAAGATAATTGATTTCAAGTTAAGCGACACAGAACTTTTACAAATCGAACAGATCATCAAAACCTCCAAGAATAGCAGATTGGTCAAACGAGCGACAGGCATACGGATGCTGCACTTTGGTCATAACAGCAATGAAGTCGGACAGGTCTTGTCGGTCAGTGCACCCACGGTGTACAGTTGGTTCCATCGCTGGAAAGCGGAAGGCTTGCCAGGGTTGGAGAACCGTCCCAAGAGTGGGCGACCAGCGGTGGCAGATGCGGCTTATCTCAAGGTGGTGGAAGATACACTGGGGCAGGATCCGGGTGAGTTAGGTTACGATTTTACCCTGTGGACCATCCAGCGGCTCAACCAGCATGTCAGTCAGGTGACCGGGAAGCAGCTCAGTGATGAGCGCTTGCGTTTGATCTTGTTGGCTCGCGGCTGGGTGTACCGCCGTCCGAAAGAGGATTTAGGAGCTCTACAGGACAAGGAAGCTCGCCAATGGGCTGAAGAATTCCTGGAAGAGCTAAAAAAAGTGCCGTCAAAGAGCCATCTTTCGAGCTTTTCTTTGTGGATGAAACGACCATAAGCCTGCGTTTTCCACTCCGAGCTTGTTGGATGCAGCGTGGTCAGCAAAAACGCATTCCAGCTTTCTCAGTGGCCAATCGATCCTATCACTTGATGGGAGCCTACAATTGGAGAACAGACCAGGTGTTCAGCCAATCAGTTGAGTGCAAGAATAGCCAGACCTTCATTCAGTTTTTAGAGTACTTGTTGGTGGAGTGCTTCCCCACCCAGAAAATCGTTCTCGTTATGGACAATGCCTCCTATCATCGTAGTAAAATCATCCAGGCAGCCTTGAGCCTTTTCGAACCTAGAGTACGGGTGTTCTGGCTGCCGAAATATTGCCCAACCTTGAACCCGATCGAACGTTTTTGGCGTCATCTTAAAGATTTGGCTTGTGCAAACAAGCTGGATCAATCTCTGGAAAATCTGGCTGGTCGAGTTGACACGATTATGAGTTGCCAAAATTTAGATAACCATGATCTTAAGATGTCTTTTTTAAAGAACTATGTTTGATTCACTTATGTTACACGATCAGAATAAGCATCTATGAAAGTTAATTCCGGAGAAGGAGCTTAATGTATAAAGACGTTTACTCCGGTAGCGATAAAACGTTTATAGCACCAATCAAATGGTGTCGCTATATTATAAATGTAAGCTACATAACCGTTGCCCTTGTTATCATGGCACATGTGATTTGGTATTTCGCAGCAAGAAGTGTTCTTGCCTCGCCAC
>CAZVRZ010000410.1:0-1795 GCA_964629965.1 uncultured Anaerolineaceae bacterium | reverse complement strand
TCTATCCATCCATCTTTCCAAGACCCTGAGCGCGACCATCAACGCCGCGCGTACCGCCGCCGAACAATTCACTCGCATCCCCGTGATCGTGCTGGACTCGACCCAACTCAGCCTGGGTGCAGGCTTCCTAGTGGAGAAAGCCGCGCAGCTGGCAAAGCTCGGCAGGACGGTGGATGAAATTATCTCCACACTACAGGGATTGATGAAGCGTACCTATGTATTTGCCTCCCTGAAGACACTTGAATACCTGCGCCGCGGTGGGCGGATGAATTCCGCCATTGCCCATTTCGGCGAATTCCTGCAAATCAAACCGCTTCTCCACATGAACATGGGCAAAGCCTCGGCGCACCGTACCCGCACCAACAGGCGTGCCCGCCAGCGCCTGCTCGACTGGCTGGCTGAATATGCGCCCTACGAAAAACTTGCCATTGTCCACGCGGGCATCCAGGAAGAAGCCGAAGCCCTGCGCGAACAAGTCCGTTCGTTCTTCCCAGAAGATGGCAGGGTGCCCGTCGTCCTGATCTCTCCTGTGCTCGGCGCGCACCTCGGCATCGGCGCGATCGGGTTTGCCTGTATCGCAAAGGAATAACAGCATGCGGCTTGCAAAGATCATCTCCCTGCTCGGCATGCTCGCCATGACCGCTGTATTGATCTATGGCTTCACTGTTGGTGACTTCTTTGGCGAAGGCAGTCAGTTGGCATCCATGCCGTGGGGCATCGTCTCGCTCGTTGACCTGTACACCGGCTTCATCCTCTTCTCGATGTGGATCATCTACCGCGAACGATCGCTGCCTATCGCGATCCTGTGGACAATTGCCATGCTAACCCTGGGATTCTTCGCCGGCAGCCTGTATGCTTTTGTTACCCTGCAAAACAGCGGGGGTGACTGGCGCAAGTTCTGGCTTGGAAAACATGCTTAAATCACGCGAATTACTGGATGAATTCCGCACCGTCTTTGCGGGACGGAATTCCTTTCTCGACGCCATCCTGCCGCCCATACTCTTTCTTTTGGTCAATGGACTGGCTGGGTTCCAGGCTGCCATGTGGAGTGCGCTGGCGCTTTCGGTCGTGATCGCAGTCGCGCGGATCGTCCGCAGGCAGCCGCTCACCTACGCACTGGCAGGTGTTGGAAGTGTGGCAGTCGCCATCGGCATCGTGTGGTTTCTGGGGCGGTCGGAGGGCTTCTTTCTGCCGGGACTCGTCAGCGGAAGTATGACATTGCTTCTCACCATTATCAGCCTTGTGTTTCGCCGCCCCATGGTGGCATGGACAAGTTACCTCGCCCGCCGCTGGCCCCTGGACTGGTACTGGCATCCGCAGGTGCGCCCCGCCTACAGCGAAACAACGTTGGCGTGGGCTGTTTTCTTTGTCACCCGCCTGCTCCTCCAATATTCAGCCTTCCAAAGCGAAAATGTTGCCTTGCTGGCTGTGACCAACTTTCTCACCGGCTGGCCCGCAACCATTTTTCTTCTGGTTCTCACCTACTTCTATGGGACCCGGCGGCTCGGAAAGTTACGGGGTCCCAGCGTGGAGGAATTTCGAAACAACGTTCCCGCTCCGTGGCAGAGTCAGCGGCGCGGGTTTTAATCCATATCTGAAAAGTTCATCAAGGACAAAATCTCATGAAAACAACAGACCACAACGCATTAATTGCATTCCCCATTGTGATCGTGATCGGCATTCTGGTCGCTTTGGCGGGCAGCCAGAACGGGATCGTGGTTTTTGGAATCCCATTATTTGCCCTGTCGGTCGGGCTGGCGTTTCTGATCCAGTGGCTGGCATTCATCCCTGCCTA
>CAZVRZ010000409.1:0-1795 GCA_964629965.1 uncultured Anaerolineaceae bacterium | reverse complement strand
CGGCCGACCGCTGGTTGCTGATCGAAGACAACCTGAGCATTCACGTGAGCCGGGAACTCAAATTGGCTTTGGCTGCTTGGCCGAATATCCAGACCCTGTTTATCCCGAAGTACGCCTGCTGGCTGAACCTGATTGAGCCATGGTGGAAGCAGTTGCGGTCTCTGGCGCTTAAAGGGAAACGTTTTGAGAACCTGGATGAATTGACCCTGGCCTTGAACCAAGCTTTGGATTACTGGAATGTTCATCGACATCCTTATACCTGGAAGAAGAAGCCTCAACAACAAGTGACTTTGCTCGGTGGTTATGGCGTTAGCCCGACAGACCATAACTCTATTAATTAGCGAGAGAACCATTTAGTGATGGCAGAATATTCTGATGCCTTATGGACAGGGTCTTTGGTGGTTTTTTCATCTCTGAGCTATGACACGCCGATGTATTTATATGCCCCTGAAACTGGTGAATGGGAAACGATAGCACTTCCCCCACCGTTCTCATTGGTTCAAAGTAGTAAGCCAACCTATGTTCCCGAGAACAATACCTTGGTCACATCAGTGGGCATTTATGACTTGACAGCAAAAGCGTGGATTGTTAGTTGGGATCCCCTATTTATGAATTTATTTGTAATAGACCAACGCATTTTTGGTTTTTCGCGAACATTCACTTATCCCAACGTTATTGGTTGCAGCCACACCATGCAGCTCGTTTTCCCGTTCATCAAGGAGTAGACTATGAAGCGCATGAAAATCCCTGTCTTGTTACTCCTCTGCCTGGCATTCTTCAGCACGACCTTGGCCGGCGATGCTGCTGGGTTGTATGAGCTGCGCCGCGAGAGTGTAGTCAGCGCTTCGCTGCCTCGGATGAACAGTGATACATACGCTCTACAGGCGAATGTCGGCGAGGTGATTGCCGGAGCAAGCAGCAGCTCTGAATATACCATAGGTAGTGGATATCCCTTGGAATTACCGCCCATGTACTATATCAGGCTGCCAATTGTGATCCGGTGAGAGGAGCATTCGTCTTGTGACCACCACATTTACAGCTCAAATTTCTCGGGAATTGGCCCGCCAATACGGGCAAGAAGCTTTGAAAGTCATCCAGGATGGTGGTTATCGAGCTGGCTCTGGCCGCAGGGTTGATCTGCGCGTTGCGATCAACCAGGCCGTGCTCGGAACGGTGGCCTACCCCCCGGAGTCACTTTTGGCGCAGCCTGGCCCGGGCTCGTACGGAACCCAGATCGAGGTCTGCAACGAAACGACACTTTCTGCTGTTCGGCGTTTGTTGGCGAATAGATGCAAACCGGCCGCGCTCAATTTTGCTTCAGCCACCCACCCCGGCGGTGGTTTTTTGGAAGGGGCGAGAGCCCAAGAAGAATACCTGGCGCGCTCGTCTGGGCTGTATGCCTGCTTGAAAGACCAGCCGATGTATGCTTATCATCGCCAGCGGCAGGATGCTCTGTACACCAGCTATATGCTCTATTCGCCGGATGTGCCGGTCTTTCGTTCGGATGATGGCGCTTTGCTGGATGAGCCGTATACGGTAGCCATCATCACGGCTGCGGCTCCAAATGCCAAAGAGCTGCCCGCCGAACGCCAACCCGAGATCGAGCCAGCTTTCCGCGAACGCATCGCCAAGGCGCTGCAGATTGGGTTACAGCACGGTCACGACGCGATCGTGCTCGGTGCGTGGGGTTGCGGGGCGTTTGGCAATGATGGCAAGATGGTCAGCCAACTCTTCCGGGAAGCCCTGACACAGGATTTCCGAGGTGCATACCGGCAGGTGATCTTTGCCATTGTTG
>CAZVRZ010000408.1:1581-1805 GCA_964629965.1 uncultured Anaerolineaceae bacterium | reverse complement strand
TGAGAAGGTGGAAATCGGCATGCCGGTGGAAATGGTAACCCGCAAGCTGCGTTCTGATGGCGACGAGCGAGGGATTCTGGTGTACGGCTACAAATTTAGACCCGTGGTTGCTTAACCGCATATTCAAAAACATGCCGCCGCTCCCTAATAAGGGGCGGCTTTTTTATAACTCCTTTTGTCTGGACACAGAGATATCGCTCCGCCCATCAAATCTGTGTTGGTGC
>CAZVRZ010000408.1:0-1571 GCA_964629965.1 uncultured Anaerolineaceae bacterium | reverse complement strand
CTCCGCTCTGCTGTCCATCTGGCTGGCTCACTACACTTTATTACTGATAATCTCGGTTGCCGCTTTTCCTGTCATGTGTTCAATCTGGACTTCTGCCACACATACTCTCTCCCAATCCCGCTTGATTTCAGCTTGCCCTTCTGCAATGTAATCGGGAGAATATTTTTCGACCAGGCATTCGAGAGCATATTTCTTCTCGCTGCCTTCAGTGAGGATTCTGGCTCTACCAAACACAATTGCGCTGCGGAAATGGGTGGTAAAAGTTTTCTGGACAACATCATCCATTTGGACCACGCAAAACGACACCTTACTATTTCTTTGAAGGCCATCTAATTTATGCCCGGCTTTGGCAAAGTGGAAGTATAGTTTTCCGTCTTTATAGGCGTAACTCAAGGGAACGGCATAAGGATAATCGTTGTCGCCCATGACTGCTAAAACTCCTGATGTGCACGATTTTAATATCTCAATCGTTTCTACCTCAGGTAATAATTGCTTTTTCCGTCTCATTTCCCTGAACATAATTTTTCCTTTTTCGTATAGAAAGCTGGACCTGAACTAGAGAGATTATATCTTACGCCAGGCGGCGATTTCTGGGCTGCGCCCAAGAAGAATTGACAGCAGATAAGCCGGATGAACGCAGTTAATTTTGATTGGCGAGGCAAAGCCCCCCCTGATGGGGAAAGGGATTGCTTCGGCGCTGTGCGCTTCGCAATGACCTGCCTGCTTCGCCCCTATGCCGTAATCGACCCACGCCATAGATGTAGAGATGAGCCGGGGTGAGGCAGGCCGCAAGGCTAAATTTCGAGGGTCTGGCGAAAGCGAGGGTAGGAGATGTGGCGCAGGCCAACATCTTGCAGTTTGTTCATCAATGTGGATGCGGAGCGCTCTTCGCCATGAACCAGGATAATTTCCTTGACTTTTTTCTTGGTCGCCAGGGCATATTCCACCAGGAAATCTTGCCCGGCGTGGGCCGATAGGCCGCCAATGGTGGAAATCTCGGCATGGACTTCGTAAGGCTCGCCGAAGATTTTAACCACTTTCTCGCGGTCAGCCAGTCGCCGCCCAAGGGTTTCGGGCGATTGCCAGGAGACAATCAGGATAGTGTTCTTGGGGTCTTCAACATTGTTGCGCAGGTGATGCAAAATGCGCCCGGTTTCTGCCATGCCGGAGGCAGAGATGATAACCATGGGGTCTTTGCGACCGTTGAGCGCTTTGGATTCTTCCACCGAGCGGGTATAGGTCAGCAGGTCAAAGCCGAGCACTTCCTGGTGGCGATTTTCCCTCATGAATTCTTGGGTTTCCTCATCAAAGCACTCGGTGTGGTCCCTGAATACCTGCGATGCATTGACCGCCAGAGGGCTGTCCACAATTACAGGAACGTGGGGAATCTCGTCATTATTTATCATGCGCTGCAAATCATAGACGATTTCCTGGGTGCGGCCAACGGCAAAGGCGGGGATGATCACTTTTCCCCCGCGTTCGATGGTTTTGCTGACCACCTGGCGCAGCTCAGCATAAGCCAGGTCGGGGTCGCGGTGGGCCTTGTCTCCGTAAGTGGATTCCATAATGAG
>CAZVRZ010000407.1:0-1814 GCA_964629965.1 uncultured Anaerolineaceae bacterium | reverse complement strand
CCGGCAACTCATCGAGGCTGGTCTTTCGGAGAAAACGTCCAAATCGGGTCAATCGTTCCGAATCGGGCAGTAGGTTGCCATCGCCAGCCCGCGCATCGGTCATGGTTCGAAATTTAAACAGTTTGAAAGGCTTTCCGTGCAGACCGGGGCGTTGCTGGCGGAATAAGACGGGTGACCCCAGTTTGAAGCGGACGAGAACCGCTAAAATACTCATCACCGGCGCCAAAAAAAACAGGCTAATGGTTACGCATCCAAAGTCTGCCGCGCGCTTTCCATAACTGAGATAAACGTTATTCAACAATCCTTTGCCCTACACGCGCTTTCACGCCTCTATTGCAAGCCCATCACGTCCAGCATAACCTGATTGATCTTGTGAACGTCGTACTTTTCTTCTGCGATCTCACGGCTCCGCCGTCCCATGGCTTCAATTAAACCGGGTTGCTGAATAAAGATCTTCATGGCTTGCGCGAGCGCAGGGGAATCTCGCATCCTAACCAGGAAACCGTTTTCGCCTTCCATGACAGGTTCCTCGTTTGCTCTCTGAATAAGTCCCTTTTTTGTCAGTGGAACCGTTTCACGGCAGCCTGGAGCATCGGTCGTGATGATCGGTCTACCCATGGCCATGGCCTCCAAGATTGTACGCGGCATACCTTCATGATAGGAGGCTAATACATAAACGTGACATTGTTGAATAAAAGGACGAACGTCGGCTGCTGCACCCATGTACTGCAAGGTTCCTGACACTTGCCAGTTCTGCACCTCAGACAAGGGAAGCCCGTCTGGCGAAAGATCTTCTGGCCCCACCAAACGGAACGTGACGTCGGGGTGCTGCCCGCTAACGCGTTGGGCGGCTTGAGCATATTCGCGCAAGCCTTTAGCACCTAACAAGCGGGCAATTGTCAGAAACACTATATTGCCTTGCGGCAAGGGCGAAAGAGGAAAGCGTTTCAAATTTACCCCAGACCCACTTACCACCAAACTTTGTTGAAAATCTACAATCTTGCGGTACACAAAGGCCCGATGATTATCCACGTTTTGAAAAATAACCTTGTGTGCTCGAACAAGCGCCCATCGATATAGTCGCGTGACCAATTCTGTCAGGGCCTTTTGCCTGAGACCGCCAGGCTGAAAAGTAAAACCAAGGCCAGTAATCAGAGCATAAAACCGTGCGGGTGCCTCCATGCTGCTCAACGCTAGTCCACCCCATATGACCGGCTTGATCGTGTAGGCCAAGACAATATCCGGCATAATCTGCCGCAGCGCCTTACGTAACGCTATACAGGTTTGGATATCAACCGCAGGGTTCATACCACCGCGTTGCACCGGATAAGCACTAAAACCCACACCAAATTCGGCTAGTTGTCGCACTACTTCCGGATCGGTCTGAGCTGCCATAGCCGTTACCTCGTGACCGGCAGACACCATCGCTTTCAACAAGTCACCTCGAAAAATAAGCAATGATTCTGGCAACGCTCCGATTACAACGATTCGACTCATGCCGCTGTCCTGTTTCTTTCTTTTTCCAACCAAGCCTGAAACATAAGTACATCCCACAGGTGGTAGGCCCAATTTCTTCTCCCCGACAGATGCTCTGCCCACATCCGCCGTATTGGAGCCGATTGAAAATAACCTTCCCGCCGTAATCTAATTTCATCTATCAATGCTTCGGCCCAATCCCTGAGTGGCTTACGCAGCCATGCATCAAGCGGTATTCCAAAGCCTGTTTTAGGCCCCTCAATCAACTCTTTGGGCACATGACGGTACAAGACCTGCCGCAATAGCCATTTGCCCTGGCCCTGACGAATTTTCTGATG
>CAZVRZ010000406.1:0-1825 GCA_964629965.1 uncultured Anaerolineaceae bacterium | reverse complement strand
TTTTGGCCCACGAGTGCGGGCACGCCTGGTTCACCGGAAGCTGGCCGGAGCAGTCTGAAAACACGCTTCAAGAACTCACGAACATGCTCGAAGATAGCCGCGTCGAAAACGGCATCTGCACGCTCTACCCCGGCGTGGCCCCGGCCATCCGCTTGCTGGGCGACCTGTGTTACGCCGGGATGGGGCCGGCCATCGTGACGAAAGGAGCCAAAATGGAAGCATACACTTGCTGCCTGGCCTGGCGCTGGGCTGCCAGCCGCACAGATGAGCAGGAGATGTTCTCTCATCTGAGCGTCTCGACTGCCGGCCAGCGGCTGTGGGCGCAAATCCGCCCGCTGGTCGAGCAGGCCTGGACAGCCCCGGATACGGAGACAGTGATCGCCCTGGCGCGGGACATCCTGCGCATTTTGGGCATCCCCCCAACCAACCCCCGCCTGGGGCTGGCGCAGGTTAATCCCGGCGGCATCCCCACTAAAGATGCAAAACCAGCGCCGCTTCCCGGCGGCCCGGCAGATGCAGCGCCTGGCCTGGGAACGGGCTTGGGCGAAGATGACCTGCCCGGTCCGCCTGCCAGGGGCGAAAAACTCGCCGTTGCCCCCTACCTGGAACTGGAAGACAAGGTGCGCCCGCATGCCGCTCGCCTGGCCGAAGCGCTCAAAGAGCCGCAGCCAGACCAGCGGCATGCGCCGCATGAATATCGCGGCCGCTACAGCTTCCGCCAGGAAGTGCGCACGCCCGACACGCCCCACCTGGCCCGCCAGGATGTGGGCCTGGCAAAGCGCAGCCTGGCGCTGTATGTGCTGGTGGACCGTTCCGGTTCGATGGAGCGCTACGAGCAGGCGGTGCAGGAAGCCTTGATGACCATCTACCTGGCCGCCGTGAATGTGGGCATCCCCATCGGCATGGCGTACTTCGGCGAGGATGACTTCTACGTTCACGATGAGCCGCTGCACCCTGACCGCATCGCGGTTGAGCGAGTAGTGGCCGAGGTGACGCCGATAAGCGACCAGAATAGCGAAACTGCCAAGGCCCTGATCGCCGGTTACACCGGCTGGGCCTGCGAAGAATACCTGGACTGGGGCCTGCGCAAGGCCGAAGCCGAACTGCGCGCCAGCCCCGAGCGCCTGCGAGTGCTTCTTGTGGCGCACGATGGCGAGCCTGTCTATCGAACACGCACGGTGTCCGATTGGGACCTATCCCTGGCGCACCTGCACTCTCTGGAGCGCGCCGGGATTACCCCCATCGGGGTGCATCTCGGCAACGATAATGGCGAAACAAAAAGCGTTTCGCTTGAAAAACTCAACCGGTTGTTCACCCGCCTGGCTAACTGCCCGAACGGAGCAGACCTGCCCGATAAACTCGGCAGCCTGCTGAGCAGCCTGGCATAGCACCTGATAACCAACCGAACAGCCCGCAGAGTCAATCGTCGGAGCCACAGCCCCGGCAGCCCTGAGACGCCTGTTCTCACACCCTATTCTTCGCAGCCAGATCGGGCTACCCGCCTGGCCTGGCTGCCTTTCTTTTCCAAACGGAGTTAACCATGACTATTACCATCACCCTGGATCACATCCGCACCCAGGCTCCTGGCTACCAGGTGCGCAGCGCGCCGCGGCCGAAGCCCTACAACCCGGCGAAGGATACGTACTCTTCCTGGCAGAAGGCCCTGGAAGCCGGGCGCAGTTCCCTGGTGGGCGATACCCTGCCCATCCTGGAGTTCCTGCGCCGCTATCGCTCTCCCCTCACCGCCTGGCAGAAACTGGCCTACCACTTCGCCCGGCAGAACCCGCAGTTCATCCTGATCGTGGAGAGCCGGGCGCAGTACTGG
>CAZVRZ010000405.1:529-1845 GCA_964629965.1 uncultured Anaerolineaceae bacterium | reverse complement strand
CGGGGGAAAGGTGCGTCCGGTTGGATGGGTAAGACCGTGATCCGTGACTCGTCCACGCTCATCTTTACGAGGTCATCCCGGATAAACTCGCTCGCGGCGATGATCCGGTCGACCCGCTTAAGCTGGTAACGAAGGATGCTGGCGAAGATCCCGTCATCCGAGTTCCGATACACGTCAGAGACGATCTCCTGAACGACGACGACCGACGGACGGTCGTATTTCATCGGCAGGAGCTTTCCCCCGGCCGGGAAGAGGACGGCGTCGTACTTCTGCCGCCGGACGAACGAGGGAAAGCGGGTAAGGTGCCAGAGCCGCTCGGCGAGAAGGCTGTCGCTGACGGGCACGCCGGCGTAGCCGAGGGAATCTATCCCGGAGGTGTAGGTATAGCGGTCGAGCTCGGGCCCGAAGAGCTCGATGCGGGCCTCGGTGTCCGGAAGGTTATGGACAAGAGAATGCAGGTATGACCCAATGCCGGATCTTCCATGGTCGCATCCGAAGGCGTCTATGCCGATTCTCACGAAGGACCTCCAGTCGCGTGTATTGGCCATTATAGCACTTTTCCCGCCATTATGCTATCCTTGGCCCGTGAAGGATTTCCTTGCCCTCGGGCTACCGAACGAGCTCGCCCGCGCCCTCGCCGCGCGCGGATACGCCGAGCCAACCCCCGTCCAAGCGGAGGTCATCCCCCGCATACTCGCCGGGGAAAACGTCCTCTTCCAGTCCGAGACCGGCACCGGGAAGACCATGGCCTATCTGCTGCCGGCGTTCATCCGCGCCCTCGCCCGGCCCGGAAGCGGCCCGCACGCGCTCGTCGTCGCCCCGACGCACGAGCTCGCGAGTCAAATCAAGGCCGAGTCCGACCGGTTCGCGAAGGAAGCGGGCGTTACCGTCTCCGCGGCCCTGCTCGTCGGCGGGGCGCCCATCAAGCGACAAACAGAGCGCCTCAAGGAAAAGCCGGACATCGCCCTCGGCGGGCCGGCCCGTATCCTCGAGCTCGCCCACCTAAAGAAGCTTCGGTTGCAGGCGGTCGATCTCGTCGTCCTCGACGAGGCGGACCGAATGCTCTCGCCCGAGATGCGCGACACCCTCGCCGAGCTGCTCGCCCTCCTACCGGCGGAGGCGCAGTGCGTCGCCTGCTCGGCGACCCTCTCCGGTCGCCACCGCGCGCTAATAGAGTCGATGCTGGCAGCCCGCCGCGCGCGGCCGGCCGGTAAAGATACAGAGGCCACTACCGCGTCATCGGCCGCCCCTACGAACGATCGCGCCACGGGCGGCGTCTCGCACGTCACCATGCCCGCCGAGGACGTGCTCGCACG
>CAZVRZ010000405.1:0-472 GCA_964629965.1 uncultured Anaerolineaceae bacterium | reverse complement strand
CCGCCGTATCTCGCACTGGGCCTTCTACTCGGAACAGCGCGACAAGATCGAGGACCTACGGCGTTTTCTCGTCGCCGAGCGACCGACGAAGACGCTCGTGTTTACCTCGGTAGCCGGGCAGGTTCCCCATATCGTCGAGCGGCTACGCTTCAAGAAGGTGGAGGCAAGCGGGCTCACCGCCCGGATGGACAAGGTCGAGCGAAAGAAGGCGATAGACGATTTCCGCGCCGGCCGCGCCGCCATCCTGGTGACGAGCGACCTTGCCGCGCGCGGCCTCGACGTCCCCGACGTTACCCACGTCGTGCAGCTCGACGTCCCGTCTGAGGGCGACTTCTTCGTCCATCGCGCCGGGCGCACGGGGCGCGCGGGACGCGCGGGCATAAACGCCGTCTTCGGCGACGGATTCGAGCTTCGCGCCCTCGCAAGGCTCGAGAAGCGGTTGGGGATTTGCGTGTATCCGAAGGAATTGAGG
>CAZVRZ010000404.1:0-1871 GCA_964629965.1 uncultured Anaerolineaceae bacterium | reverse complement strand
GGAGATCGCTGCCGACGCGGCCAGTGTCGAGACGGCGAAGGCCTATCTGAAGCACGAACGTGAGACCCTGGACGCCGTGACACGAGCCAGGGGGGCTGCTGTGAGCGCGGTCGAGCGAGCAGCCGGAAACCCGGGCGATCCACAGGCGATGAAGGCGCTGTCGGGTGCCGAGTCCATGCTCTCGGGCGCGCTCGCGCGCTTCGTGGCAGTGGTGGAGTCCTATCCCGATCTGAAGGCCAACGCCACGATGGCTCAGCTCATGGAGGAGCTCTCCTCGACCGAGAACAGGGTCGCCTTTGCCCGGCAGGCGTACAACGACGCGGTCATGGACTACAACGTCGCGCGCGAATCGTTCCCGGGGAACCTGCTCGCGAGGTCGTTTGGCTTCAGCGAGGCGACGGCCTACGAGGAGGCGACGGCCTCCGAACGAGAGCCGGTCAAGGTCGCGTTCTAGACGGACGCTCCCCCAGTGACGGCCTTCCGTCCAACGCTCGACTTCTTCGAGGGGCAGCGGCTCGCCCGACAGCGGACGACGCTCCTCGTGCTCGCCTTCGGCCTCGCCCTGATCGCCGTCACGGCGCTCGTGTACCTCGCCCTCGTCGTCGGGGTTGTCTTTCGGTTTATCCCCCTTCTTTACGGCGAGGCCGCCAGGATTTCGGTCGCTCGCATGGTTCGCCAAGGCCGGGCCGCGAAACGCGCCGCGCGGAATCCCGTCGCCCGCGCGCTTGCGGCAGTCCCGCTCTTCGTCCCTCTCGTGATTCGCACGCTCGTTCGCGCCGAGCGCCTCGCCGAGGCCATCGCCGCGCGCTATTACGGAACGGGTCGTCGAACGCGATATCTTGACCGACCGGTGCGACCCATCGAGATCGCTCTTGCGGTCTTACTTGTCGCGTCGGTCGTCGCTTTCGCCGTCGTCTCCCGCTCGTTCGGGGTTCTGCCGTGAGTCCCGCGCCCTTTCGGTTCTGCCCGCGCTGCGGCAAAGAAGAGTATCGCTACCATGATCGAAAATACTGGCGATGCGAAGCGTGCGGCTTTACCTATTACCATAACGTGGCGTCCTCTGGGAGCGTAATACTGGAGACCGAGGGCGGCATTATTGCCATCGTTCGGGCGCGCGAGCCTCGTGCCGGTTACCTCTCGTTTCCGGGCGGTTTCGTCGACCCGGACGAGCGCGCGGAAGATGCGGCGGTTCGCGAGTGTCGGGAGGAGATCGGACTCGACATCGCGGGTTCTCTTCGTTTCGTCGGCTCTTGGCCGAACGATTACGCCTACGGCGACGTCCTGTACAAAACTTGCGACTTCTACTTCGCGGCGCGGTATGAGCCGGGGGCTATTCAGCCGACACGGTTTCGGCTCGACCCAGGAGAGGCGAGTTCCCTGCGGGTAATTCCCCTTGGCGAGGTCGCAGACGCGCCCTTCGCCTTCGAGTCGACGCGACGCGCCGCCCTTGCTTGGCGCGATATGCGGCGCAGTGATTCGAAGAAATAAAAAGGGCCCGGATTGACCCGGGCCCAAAACGCGCGAATGCTAGAAAAAATTTTTATATGACGAAGATCGCGAGTCCTTCGGAGCTGTACTTCTTCTGAAGTTCCCCGATCGCGCGCTCGATCTCGGAGACCGCGTTTTTATCCGCGGTGTAAATTACCATGACCTCGTTCACCTCCGGCCATACCGCGTCGCCCATCTTCGGCGTCGAGTATCCTTTCCCGCGAGCGCCCGGTATCAAGGTAAAGAACTGCGCCTGCGGGATATCCTGCAACGCGAGGAAGACATCCTCCTCGATAGCCTGGCTGAATATGATTTCGATGCGTTTCACTGCGCGCCTCCAATCTTGAGCGCGTCGCGCTCGTATTCCTCGCGTGCCGCTAGCC
>CAZVRZ010000403.1:0-1873 GCA_964629965.1 uncultured Anaerolineaceae bacterium | reverse complement strand
AGCCAAGCTCCTGAAAGCCAATTGACCATTCCACGCTTTTCACAATACCGCAAACCAAATCTTCTGAGCCATCATAATAAATCGTGACCTTCTCCCCTATTCGTGGTATGGCATCAAACGGTAGCTTTACACCAGATGGAAGCTCATAATGCACATCTTCCATTCTTGTCGCACCGACAGCGACAAAAACAAGCTGCCCGCTGAATCTCTTTCCTTCAGGCGTAATATCTAGTTTACGGAACATATCAAATCCTTTCAGACAGCGCCAGGCCAGCAATAGCCGCTCAAATCGAGGTATCTAGCAGTCCCGGCAGGCTCACGGGCCTATCCTCAATCCCCCGGATGCTGTCTAAGTGAACCACTATTTCTGAAACGCCTTCGCTGTTGTTATTGGGGTCGGCTTCGGGGATGTATGAAAACAGCATAATCAAGCCGTTTTGTCCATCGTCATAGCCAAGCCCGACCAGGTAAGTGTCTTTTACCCTTTCCAGCAGTTGGTCTCCGGTAGCATTTGGGTCTAACACGATTGGCTCCCCACAGCATGGGCAAAGCAGAGGCAAGCTACACCCATTATCAAAGACCAGGTTGATCGCCACAGGGGGGACAACGGTTCCAGGGATAGCGTCTACAACTTTATGACCGCCGATCAAGTTGTCGGTGTATTCGTAGACACAAGCGTACTCATCGCCAATCTGGATCAACGGGCACCGGTGCTCATCACAGAATACGATGGGGGTAGCTATATTTTTCCTTTTGGCACGACGTTGTTTGGACATTTGTTACCTTCCTTTCTTGGATTTTTGACAAATTTGGTTTTGGCTGTGAGGCATCTGTTAAAACACGCGATCCATGCCCCAATGTAACGCATCCACCAGCGCCAGGCCCGCAATCCCCCATCCGGCCAGAGGGGTCAGCGCCAGGCGTGGCAGAACAGGCAAAGCGATGATGTGCCCCAACCCCCACCAGGCCACGGCAGGCACGGCCAGCAGGTACATCAGGCGTAATACCGTGCCCAGGATCGGCCAGTGACTCAAGGGGTGGCGGTGGCGTGGAATCAGGTAGGCATAAGGTAACCACAGCAGATTCCAAAGCGCCCCAACCAAACAACCGCCAGATCGCCGCATGATTGTCTCGGAGTGGGTGCTGCGCTGGCGCACATCCAGATCGGGTGTAACCACTAGGCCGATCACACAACCAGCAGCAATGCCGAGGGCGGTCGTGACCGGTTGCCCGGCCAGGTAGATCACCGGGGCCAGCACACCGGCAGTAACGCAAGTGGCAAGGGCGTGAATTTTACCTGATGGCATCTTATCCTTTTCGATAATTGTACCCATATGGGGCAATTATTCTCACCCAGAGCGGAATCAAACAAGAATCCTGTTTGTTTCCGCTTCTTTCCGCTTCTTTCCGCTTCTTTCCGGTATATTTTTTCCTTATTTCTTCCGTCTCTCGGCCCAACATTCGGGGCAACCCTTGTACTCGCGAATGTTGCCATATTGTGCCCACCAGGTATGACCGGCTTTGCAGCGCCATTGGGTCTTTTCCCTATAACTGACAACAGGCCCCAACCACTCAAAACTATGCTCAGCGGCGATCTCCTGAAACTGCCTGGGGAGGAGCGGAAGTATCCCGGCACAATGCGGACAGCCTGAGCCGACATTGGCAATAGCCATATACGTTGCCCACCAAACATGCCCCTCGGGGCACTTCCATTGGGTTTTTGTGGCGGCGTTTCTCGCCTCCGGCCCCAACCATTCAAAGCCGCGCGTTGCAGCGGCAGCAGCATAATCGTCTGGGGTCTTGCGCGCATTTGTTTGCCGCTTGTTCTGTGCTCCACAGATCGGGCACCAGCGCCCGGCTTCTATGTTCTTGA
>CAZVRZ010000402.1:0-1904 GCA_964629965.1 uncultured Anaerolineaceae bacterium | reverse complement strand
TCCTCCTCGGTCATGGCTGTATCTTACCACCTTCGGTTTTAGTGCAATTGCCCTGATATAAACATAAGTAACCCCTCTGGGGTACAGTATAGGCGACGTCTAGCGTCAACTCTACCAAAAGGAGGCTACTTATGCAAACTGATTCTAGCACGAACGCATTGTATATTGGCATTGATATCGGTAAGAACGTGCATTGCTATGGGGGGTATGCAGGTGGTGACCTCAGGCTGATCCAGCCCAGACAAGAAGTTCGCAATAACCAACCCGGTTATGAAAAGTTTCGGATCTGGCTGCAAGCACAACTCACCAGCGCACAATACCGTCCCATCATCATCGGATTGGAACCCACTGGGATTTACCACGAAGCCTGGGCGTATGCTATTCAGCAGGACTTCGGCGAGCAAGTCGATCTGCGCTTTCTCAATCCCTATCAAACGCGTCAAAAACGGCGCCAGTTACAGAATGGGCGCAGGAAGAAAACCGACCCCATCGATGTGGAGGCGATTGCGTATTGTTTACGCGATGGTCTGGGCAACCCAGCCTGTTTGAGCCAGCCCCAAACTATCCATTTCGATCTCTGGGCGGCCGAGTTTCGTCAGGCGTATCGAGAACATCAACGTTTACAACTCAGCATTTTGACCCAGTGGGACCGGCTCTGGCCCGGCGTGTTGGTGGATGTCAAAGCCTTTCAGAAGGCCCACCCGCTGCTCAAACCACCCAACCCGCTGGTACGCTCCCGCCCGCTCGAGCGGCAATTGGTTCGCTACCTGCTGGGCGAGAATCCGAACCCGTACTATTGGCGCTCCTTCAGCGCGGATGCCTTGCACCGTTTTCTCCACGAAAAGGGGCTACATTGCGGTCCGATTACGGCCCAGCGGGTCTTTGACCTGTCCCATGATGCGCTCCTGCCGCCCCAACACCTGGCCGAAGTACTCGCCATGCGCCTGCACAACGACTTTCAACATTTCTTACAGCTCGATGAGCGCTTAGCCCTTCTCCAGCAGCAGGCCGAAATCCTGGTACCCCAATCTCCTGCCGCCGTGCTCACCACCGTTCCAGGCATTGGCGCTTATCTGGCCGCCCAATACCTGGCCTATGTGGTGGATCCCCAGCGCTTCGATCATGCCGATCAAATCTGGTCGTTGGCGGGCTTTGACGTGGAACAGGATGATAGTGGCGACCGACGCCGGATGGGGCGCATTACCCGGCGTGGCGATCCAGCTTTTCGCAATGTGCTCTTTGCGATCGGGCTCAATACCAGCCAGCACTGTCCTGCTATTGCCAAGGCCAGACAGCATGCCTTGAAGCATGGGAAAAGACATATCGGAGCCATCCTCCATGCGGCTCACAAAGCCAATCGCATGTGCTTTTATCTCCTCCTGCATCAGGTAGCCTATGATCCAAAATTAGCCCATTAATCTCCTTCCTGTTCCGCTCGGCCGTTTCATCCCCCTTGGTGGTTTAGCTTCGCGATTGCCCTGGACGCAGTGTCCCTACTGGATCCGACGTCGCTTCATAGCCTGATGTTTCACCCTGATCGGTCATATCGCCTATGCCGCAGTAGATGACGACACCTGATGTCGCAGTTTCATCCATCAGGATGACAATGACCTGCATCAGCTTCCCCATTTTTTTACGGCTGTCCGAACTCCTTTCTCCTTTTTCCCCGCTTTGTCCAGCGGGTTAGTCCCTTGTTGCTTTCTCTCCTCTCCTTGACAAGTCTAGAAGATGCTGGCGTGTTCCCTTGCAAGATGTCTTTGTTTATGATATAGTTTTTTAGGTAGCAAGCTATGTGCTTGTAGTATTGGATATGTTGATTCCCTATATGTTTATTAATCTGAATCGAGTATCAAATTTAATAGGAAGGAGGTGCATTGGATAGGAAGAAGTATTAAGATATCGAG
>CAZVRZ010000401.1:0-1920 GCA_964629965.1 uncultured Anaerolineaceae bacterium | reverse complement strand
AGGATAGAAAAGACAACCATAAGCATGCTCCTGATGATGAGGATGAACGCACGCACAATTCGTGTGCATATATAGAGGGTGGCAGGGGGCGGGTAATATGGGCGCGCAGTAATTATGCACATCAGCATGCTCCTAATGAGGAGGATGAATGTGCGCATAAAACATGCGCATATTAAGAGGGTGGCTGTGGTGGGGTAATATGCGCACGCAATCATTGTGCTCATCTGGGCTCCTGTACGGAGAAGGCCGTCCCTGTATGCACCTGTACGGCCTGTACGCCTGTATGGCGTACCGCGGCCAGGCGGGCCAACTCGGGGGTAATGCGGCGGGCATCAGTGGCGTGTTGGGGCTTGGTCAGCCAGCCGCGCTGCTCAAACTGCTCGGCGATCTTCTGCACCTGGTGGTGGCTGATCCCCTGCCCTGCCAGAGCCTGCGCCAGGCGGTTGACGATGAAACGCCCTTCGAACTGCTCCATGGTACACGTCACCAACGCCAGCTCCACATCGCTCAATGGGTTCACTTCCACCGGCTGAGCGGATAGGACCTGTTCAGGGGAAAGGCGGTAGGCTTGAAAGACCTGGTAGCGGCCATCTAGCAGCAAGATACCCCGTCCAGGCTGGCGCAGTTTCATGGCCTGCTTGCCCCAAGAACGAGAGCCCAACACCACCGTGGCTGTGGTATCGTCTGAGACGCGGAAGGAAATGCGTACCGGAAACATGGCTGAAAGCGCCCGGGGGATATCCTTGGCCCGCCAGTTGTGTCCAGCCAGGATAATGACCAGTCCCCATTTGCGCCCGCGCCGGGACAGATCGGTGATCCCTTCCACGATGTCTTTGTAATCGAAATACGAATTGACCTCGTCCACCAGCAGGATGATGCGCGGCAGCAGTTCTTTGGCGGCTTTGTTGTACTCGTCCAGGTTGGTGGGCGTGATACCATTCTGGGCCGCTTCGCGGAACAGCACCTGGCGGCGGGCCAACTCGGCCAATAGCGTTGCCAGGCGGGCACGCATTTCCGCGGGCGATTGAGCGACCGGATAGCGACTCTTCCGATTGACGATGTCTGGGTTGAAGGTGGTCGCCTCAGGATCAACATGCAATCGTGTATAGCCATTCAGGAGCGCGGCGTAATCGATGACTTGCAGCAGGTTGCTCTTGCCCGCGCCTGGCTCACTACAGATCATGGCGTTTTTCGGCGGCAGCATAGCCAGCGAGCCGGTCAGTCCAACACCCAGGGGTAGCGAGTTCCGGTCGAAGGTTTCCGGGTAGTCGATCGTGTTCGGTAGTGTGGGGGCGGTGTTGAGCAAAACCATATAGCGCAATCCTGTCGAGTTAGAGAGAAAAACCGGTTTGCCATGCAGGGCCGTGCTCACGTGATGCAGCGTTTCGCTGGAAATGTACCCTTCCAGCCGTCCTTCGAGCTGGGTCAGATTGAGCACCACCACCAGCCAGACCAGGCCATGGCGCTCGGTCAGGCAGAAGGATACTTTGGCATGCAGGCCGCGCTGCGCCAGGGTATGTGCAATCAACCGGGCGCAGTGCCTGGCCTGGGCAAGATAGCGAGATCCGTTCATACATCGTTCCCTCCATTGAGCAGCTTGGGTTCAACTTCATCCAACAGGGGTCGCACACGTGGATCATCGGGCGGGATGACGATCACCTCGGTATCCACGGTGTCTCCTTCCGGCAGGGCAGGTTGAACCGCTGGGGTCCCTGCCTGCAGCGCCCGGCGCAGGATAGTGCGGCGTTGGGCAGGATGGACGGCCGGGCCGGAATTGGCGGCCAACATGAGCTCAGCCGCCTGGGCGCGAGCGGTTACCTGGCTTTGCAGTTGGGGATCCTCGGCGCCGCCAGCAGTGAGCACCCTGCCATCCTTACTGACCGATGCGCCAGGCTGCAGCGAGCGGCTGATGTCGAAGAT
>CAZVRZ010000400.1:0-1931 GCA_964629965.1 uncultured Anaerolineaceae bacterium | reverse complement strand
AGTCTGAGCGCGGCGTGCAGGCGGTGGATATCACCCTGGCCGGGCAGGTCAAGGAGAGCTTATGACAACGTTGAGTTGGTTAGTTTGGTTTGAAGAAGATCCTAAAGCAGCTCCTGAATCCACGCTCAAGGCAGCCGCCAAGCGCTACACCGAGAAGTTTGGCGCCGCGCCTAACCATGCCCGCGTGCCGTTGGATTGGCCGGAGACACCCCCAAATGGGCTGTTCATCGAGCGCTGCCGGCATATTCTGCCGCGCCACGTTCATATCGCGCTCAATACCACACTGCGGAGGGAGACCTAAAGATTGCGAAAGTTTGTCCTGGTTCGCCATCACGATGTCACCGGCGTTTCTGGAACCGGGATTGTTGCGGAAGGCGTGGAATTTACCAACGGAAAAGTGTGCATGATCTGGCTGACCCGCCAGGCGCACTCGGTGGTGATCCACGAAAACATTGCCGAAGTCGAAACCATTCACGGTCACAACGGAGCCACCACCATCCAGTGGCTCGATGGAGATGAGAAGAAACATGAAAACCAAAGTCATTGCCATCTGTAACCAAAAAGGCGGGGTTGGGAAAACCACCACCGCCGTCTCGCTGGCTGCCGGCCTGGCGCTGCGCGGGCGAGAAGTGCTGCTGATTGACCTGGACCCCCAGGGCCAGTGCGCCACCACCCTCGGCCTGAACCCTGAGCCGGGTGCGTTCTACCTGCTCACCATGGGCAACGCCGCCAACGAAACAGCGTTCGTCAAGCAGTATGTGCGGCAGACCGGGCGGGAGCATTTCTGGCTGCTGGCCGGGAACCAGACCACCATGGCCGCCCAAACCGTGCTGAACTCGCAAGAGCGGCCGGTTTCGGCCATCCGGGAGGCCGTCACCCGGTTCACCAACAACGGCCTGGGATACGTGATCTTTGACACCGCCCCATCCGTGGGCGGCATCCAGGAGCGCGCCATCTGGGCCTCGGACATGGTGCTGATCCCCACTTCCACCGAATACCTGTCCACCGACAGCGTGCGTAAGCTGAGCGATACGCTGCTCTATCTGCAGCGGGAGAAAGCCTGGAAGGGCGCCTTGCTGGGTGTAGTGCCGACCTTCTATCACGATCAACTGCGCGAGCACAAGGCTGCGATGGAAGATCTGCGCCAGGGGTTTGGCGACCGTGTGCTGCCGGCAATCCATCGGGCGGCGGCCCTGGCCGAGTGCCCTGGCGAGAGCAAGACCATTTTCGAAAAAGACCCCGACAGCCGTTCGGCCCAGGAATACCAGGCGCTGGTTGACCTGGTAATCAAGTACTCGTAGGAGGGAAGGATGGGCAAAACCAGTACTCGTAAAAGCGTTTGGGGCTCGCCTGCGCATCAGCCACCCACCCCTGAACCAATTGAATCCGGCTGGGGAACGGAAACGGCTCAGCCTGCTGCCCAGGCGCCAGTCGCCGTGTCAGTGGTAGAGCAGCTGCGCGTGGTGGAGAAAAAGCAGCGGGATCGCAGTTGGGAGAAGAAGGAAGACAACCGGCCAACCAGCTACCGCGGTGTGCCGCCCAAGCTGCAAGCCGAACTCCGGCAAGTAGCAGCCGATTTGCAGGTGACCGTAGATGATGTGGCGCGGGCTTTTCTTGAGTTCGGCGTGCTGTGCTACCGCAAGAAGGAGATCAAGATTGCTCCAACGCTAAGCCGCCAGCGGTTGACCCTTTTTCCCGACCCGGATAACTGGGCCGGCGTGAAACGACCTGGCTGGTACGAACGTGTCTGGGATCAACCCGCACCTAAAGCGGCGAATGGCAAGAAGGGCAGCCATAAAGGAGATGCTGAGACGGTTAAACCTTGGAAGTGGCCCAAGGCCAGTTACCGCCGCCTGCCGGCAGAACTGGTTGAGACGATCCACCAACTGCACGAACAGCACTCCGTTCCAGTGGGTGAGATCGTTACCCTA
>CAZVRZ010000399.1:0-1940 GCA_964629965.1 uncultured Anaerolineaceae bacterium | reverse complement strand
TTACGATCACCTGGATCACCGAGCCGGGCCTGCCGCCTCCAATTACTGTGACGGTGTAATCGCCCGCCAGGTCGCCGCCCACCTTGCTTGCGGCCGCTGAATATGCCACTGCACCAGGATCGCTTTGGGCTACGGAGCCCATGCGTGCCCCGTAATTGGCAGCATTGGCTGCCACGTTGCCGGACCACCCCAACAGGCCAAAGTTGATCAGTGCGAAAGTAACCAACAGCATAACGGGCAGGACGAATACAGCCTCGTCCATCTCTGCTCGGCAGTCCGCAATGAATTTCTTAATCAGTTTCATGTGACCTCCTTTACCTGGGCCGAGGTGATGCCCCAGCCCAGGCAAAGCGCGGTGGATACGTGGTGGAGTGAATTAGACCAACCCGGCCAGGTTGCCGAACTGTCTTGAGACGGCGAGGCCAAGGGTGGTCAGGCCGACCATGGCAATCAACACAAAGAACGTGATGAGCAGTGCCTTTTCGTCCAGCTCAGCCTTGGTGTCGTTGTAGAACATAATTGCCTTTGCGAACATAGAAACCTCCTGAACTTACTGATTGGTTGGAATTAAAAATGGTGTACCGCCCCATCGAAGGGGATTCAGTACACCACGGTTGACATTATACAACACTCGCGGCGCCCCGAATCACCTCCGTATATAACTTCCCCACAAAACGGGGATGTTATATAGAAGCAACTTCCCCACCTATGGGAATTGTAAGGATTCGTTTTTTCGTTCATTTTTCGACATCCGAATGCGTTTTGACTGAAATCCATCTCTTAGCTCATACAAACCGCGCCGGATCGTTTTGCGGTCCAGCCCGGTGATGCATGATGCCAGGCTGATGTTTTCCAGTCGGTAAGCCTCGTAGGCCGCCAACCAACGCCGTGTCCGTTCGTCAGCCTGGCTTAAGATCAGGTTGAGCAGGTGGTGCTCTTTGACGGCGATTGGATCGCCGCGCGCACAGCGCGGACAGGTGCATTGGTGCGGCATTCTCATCTCACTGCAGGGTCAGTGCCGTAAACAGCAGATAGGCGAAGGTGCCGGCGACAAAGCCCAGCATACCCGGCAAGGGCGGCAGCTTATCCTTATCCTTGCGGATCAGGGCGTAGATGCGCAGCATCAGCCACCAAAGGATGGCCCCTAGCCAGGCCCAAATTGCCATGACAGGACTAACAATCGCCATGGCGATCAAGACCTTTGCATCCGCGCCACCCATCAGTTTAGCCAGGTAACCGATACCCGCCGCAGCAATGATCAGCGCACTCATTCCCAGCAAGTACAGAGGCACATTGCCATAGAGTGAGTAATCGAGCCAGATGCGCAGGCCCACGGCGACCACGATGGCCGGGATGGTTAACCAATTTGAGACGCTGCGTTTCTTCCAGTCTTGCCATGCACAAAACAACAGCCAGATTAGGACAATAAAGGTTATGATCATGGGGTCTCCTCACGTATTGGTAGTGCGGGTGGAGCAGGTAGTACAACCGCATCGTTTTGTTCTTCGGCGATTTGCTGCAAAGCACCACTGCTTGTATTCAGGGTGTAGTTTGCTGTGTTTGCCGCTCCTGCATCGCTGTACACGTACACGTAGAATCTCTGCGTCTGCGTGGGTGTGTACGAGATCAGGAAGGGATCGGTGGCGTCCTGCTCGATAAGCTCCAGGGCATCATCTTGCCAGACGTACAGCAGCAGCTGCACGCCGTCCAGGCGGGCTGTAGTCAGCGTCAGCTGGAACGGCTTGTCTGTTTCCATGCGGAACAGATCGCCGGTGCCTGCTGTACCGTCATGAGAGCCCGAGACAGACCGACCAGGACACAGCCGGTTGGCGTTGTCGATCAGGTTGTTTGGTTCGAGTTCCAGTGTGCTTGATCCGCAGAAACCACGCAGGGACAGCGGCAGGTAAATATACCCGCCCCAGGCCACCGGAGGCGCATCC
>CAZVRZ010000398.1:0-1973 GCA_964629965.1 uncultured Anaerolineaceae bacterium | reverse complement strand
TCCAGCGGGAAAAACTGGCCCTCGCTGCCCAGGCCGTCAGCGACTGGGCGGTCGGTGCGGTGGATCGTGAAACGGCCCGCCTGGCGCTGGAAGAAGCCATCCAGGCGCTTTTGCCGCCGCCGGCTGTCTATGCACCGGCGCAGAACGCGCTGTGGCTGGTCTTTCTACCCTTTGTTGTGAAAGATGAGCATGGACGATAACCTGCGCGCCAATGCACTGGATGACCTGCTCAACGCCGAACGGCATTTCCGCCGGCAGGTGGAAGGCTCCCTGCGCGAGCTGCGCGGCGTCTTGATCGAGCTGGCCCAACGTCTGGCGGGCACGCAGATCGAGGCGGCGCGGCGCTCGGATCCCGGCGCGCCGGAGAATTGGGGCCCGCCGCGCTGGCGGGAATTCTTTGCCAGCCTGCCCACCCAGGCAGCCGGCAATAGCTGGAACGAAGATCTGCTGGCCGAATTGGAACAGTTGAAAAATGAGAACAAGGTTCTCAAGGAAAAGTTCGCCTCCTCCTCCTCTTCTATTCCGGCGCCCGCAGCACAGTCAGAGCGACCGGCGGCGGCTGCTCCGCCCGCGCTGCCTGGCACAGCCGCCTTGTCCGATCCGGACAGCAGCCCGGTGGTGGACATCGATCCACAGGGCCGCACGTTTGCCCACGTGGATCTCCTGCGCGATTTACGCACTCTGCGGCTGCCGGCTTCACTGCCGGCGCGCTTCGCAAGCCAGTTCGCCAAGGCTGATCTGAACGAGGTCGATTGGGAACGCCAGGTACGCCGCAAACTGTACGTGCTGTACCTGCTCAGCCAGGGCATGGACATCTGCCTGGAAGTGGATCACCTGATCAGCCAGGTGGAAGGGGTCAGTGCGCATAGCGGGGCGCTGCGCCGGATGTACGACGGCATGATCGAAAAGGGCCTGCTCAAACGCGACGTGCTGGCAGTGAGCGCCCCCAACACCTCGCTGGCCACGTTCCAACTCACCGAAGATGGGCGGCAGTTGTGCCGCATCCTCGGTTGGGGCGTGGCCGAGACCGAACGACAGCGCCTGAACCGGCTGCGCGAGGGGGTGCAGTTCTGCCAGCACACCCTGGCAGTGCTGTTGTTTACCCTGCACGCCCGCCTCCGCGGCTGCCAGGCAGGCGTGCTGCCCCAGCTTGAAGGGGTGCAAACCGATGACCTTCCCGATGTGTCCATCACCCGCAAGGCGCCGGATGAGAAAGCGGAGACGCTGTACGTGGAGGTGGAGATGAACCATAAAGGATCGGCTGAGAAATGGCAAAAGCAGGCGCAGCTGCAAGGCCGGGCGGCGTTTTGCGCCCGTGACGCCCAGCGCCGGGCCAGGCTGGTCGAGGATTGTAAGCTGGAGAACCTGCACGGTGCAGCGACTGACCTCGAAACGTTGATTGCCTGCAAAGTGCCTGAGATTTCCCCCAGCACGCCTCTGTGGGCGGAAGAATGGTAGGGGAGAAATGATCGATACCAGCCTCAGGTAAAGGCCTGCAGCCGGGTTCGAGTCCCGGCAGGTTGACAGGCGATGATCCAAGTTCTGGACTTCGCACAGCACCTTAACATGCAGCGAGACGGATGTCCGTCAGCCAAAAGAGCGATCGTGATGATCGTTCCGGCAGGTTCGTCTCCCCTTGCAGACAGTGGCAATTCAATCAACGGAATGAAATTCCGCCTGCCCCTGTCGCACAGGGGTGGGCGGAACGTAGTTTCGTAATTCTCCGGAGGTAACTATCATGAACGACAAGCTCTTTACGCTGACCGGCGTGCCAGTCAGCCAGATTGTGGAAAAACTCGCCGAACCGTTCGAGCCCCAGGCCTACAAAGGCGTGCCGGGCGGTGCAGATCTTACAGACATCAGCACCGGGTACATGATCGAGCGCGCCACCCAGGTCTTCGGCCTGCGTGGGTTGGGCTGGAAACTGGAATACAGCCCGGAAGCCATGGTGTTCATCGGCCTGGGCGAGGGAA
>CAZVRZ010000397.1:0-1986 GCA_964629965.1 uncultured Anaerolineaceae bacterium | reverse complement strand
CCTGATTGCTGCCATACTCTGGACTGTTCGCGTGCTGTGGTATGCCCTTTCGGGCGAGTACGAGATTGACCAGCGCCTGAAGTCGATCGGGAAGTAAAAGGGAAGTACTCTTCCCATCTCTCCCACCGCCAGGGGCTACCCGCTCCTGGCTCTCCTCAGGAATTACAGCGCTCGCTGAGAGGCTGTGTCCAATATTCTTTTGAGGAGGCAAGCCTTATGGCAAACATGCAAGCCGCTATCGAGAAGATCCTCGAAGCGCACAATCTACTCGCCGACTACCAGGCTTCACCTGAGTTCTACGTCAAATTCACCCAGCCGAATTTCGACCCGCTGGTGATCGAACGGCATGGTAAGCAGGTGGCGGTCGGCGGCGGTAAAGAACACCGCATCTACTTTATCCAAAATGGCGGAGCCGAACCGCAGGTTCGGCCGATGGCTGGGCCGGAGATCGTGTTCGATTACGCGACCTGGACACCGCTGGAACTGACCCAACACCCAATGGGCGTGTATCGCAGCAAGTTCCATTACCGCGACGGTGTGCAATACGTGGATACCCGCTTCGATGCCGCCGTGCGCCCGCTGGTGCAACTCTGGGCAGCGAACCTGGTTCACCAGGGCTGGACATCGGCAGCCATCGAGCGCAACGAGTGAGGTTGGTATGAAGCAGCTCGCTTTTTACCAGTCTCCCCCGCGCGCTGATGCGTTACCGCTGCGCGAACGCCCGGTTAACCGGGTGGCCGAAGCGCCCACTGCCTGCAACGTGATCGAACTGCTTTCTGCTCTGGTTGGGGGCACCTGCGATCTTAATGATCAACTCGCCTGGCAGTTCATCTTGTCAGGCGAGTTGATATTTGGGTCATTGGCAGCAACCTACACAGCGACGGCTACTTGCAAATCCCTTATAGACCAGCCCGGTCTAACCAGAACAGCACAAAGAAGATCAGCACCGCCACAGGGATGACGACCACCCAGTCGTTGACCTTGAACAACTGCGGCAGGGTCAGTTTGCAAAAATCGCCTTTCTTTAGAATGCCCTGGCTGAGGCGGGGGTAGGCAGCCGCGAAAAGAGCGGAACCGATGAGGATGCCTACCAGTCCTGCCACGGCGGCGTCCAGGTAGCCATTACCGATGGCACCGGCTATGGTGCCGGGGCAATAGCCCAGCACGGCAAAACCGACCCCGAAGATCAGCCCACCAATGATGTTCATGCCTGCCGAGCCGGCTTTGGGATGCACCTCCACCCAACCGAACGATTTCATCAGATAGATGCCGATCATGCCGGTCAGGACGGCAGAGAGCATGATCTTCAGGACAGTGAAATCGGTGAGCAGCAACTGCCCGATGATTACATCGTACTTGGTGACGCCGCCTTTCTGCAGCAGAAAGCCGAAGAGAATACCAAAGATCAAGCCCCAGATCAAGGTAGGGGCATCAAGAATGCGCTTGTTTTCCGGATCATTCGTTTGCATGGGTTCCTCCGCTAGGCAAACAAACTAACGAGCAAGAATGCCGTCAGGCTCCCGCCGATGAAAAAGCAGATCGCCGAGATCCAGGACGAAACGGCAAGCTGCAGCGTGCCGCTGATGCCATGCCCGCTGGTGCACCCATCTGCCCAACGGGCGCCAAAGGCGATGATCACACCACCCAGCAGGGCAACTCCGGCACGCAGCAGCGAGCTGTCACCAAAAGCGTCTTGCCAGGCTGGAGGCACCCACTGCCAGTGGAAATCGCCAGACAACCGCGCAGAAAGAAACGAGCCAATGACGATGCCCAACACCAGCATCATTTGCCAGCCAATGACCAGTTTCACTTTTTGATAATACGGCTTCTGGTCAACCCTGTCGCCGCGGAAGAGCATTTCGATCAACCCGCTCAGCCTGGCAAAGGTGGTCGAACAGGCAAGCGGCCGCCTGGAAATCAGAAAGGTCAACCAACTGAGAACACCAATGCCGATGCCGACCGCATAGGGAGACCAGCGCACCTGGG
>CAZVRZ010000396.1:0-1986 GCA_964629965.1 uncultured Anaerolineaceae bacterium | reverse complement strand
GCACCATCCACCTGGGTGGTGCGCTTTTTATTTCCTGCTCAAGGAGTGTGCTGTGCGCCGAAAGCTTGCCCTTTTCATCCTGATCGCCCTGGTCTTGCTGGTTGCCTGCCAGGAACAACCCACCCCAATACCCGCTTTACCCACGGTTGAACCATCCATCACCGGCCTGATTGTACCGGACGTTGACCAGGCTACCACTGACGCCATCCGCCAGAACATGGCGCTGTTCCTCAAATCCAACCCATACACCGAATTCGAGACCGGCAACCAGTTGCTCATATACCTGGTATCCAGCGGTGAATTCGGCCAGGCCAAGATCACGCTGGGCAGCGGGGAGACATTCCAGGCGGATGTGCTCTACGCCTATACCCTGATGAGCAGCCAGCGCGTGCTGGTCGCGCCGGTAATCGTCGGCATGACTCTGCCAGATGGCCGCTACGCCTATTTCTCCGAAAAATACTCCTTCGAAACCGAAGAAAGTGTCACCACCACCAGCGCTGACCGTGAAACCGTCCTGGCCGATGCCCAGGCGCGCCTGCCGCGTGGGCGTATCTTTCGCCTGCTGGCCTATGGCATGACCACCCGCCAGGGGTTGGATTGGAAAAAGTGCCCATCTGTTTCGTTCTACCCGCCCGAAATCTGCCCGGTCGGGACGATAGTCGAGCAGTTGTTCCCCAACCAAACCAAGACCTTCGTGCTGCGCCTGGCAGATGAATTCTCCCCCAACTGGCTACTAGCCGGCTGGGTCTTCCAGGAATTCGCCACCGAAGAACTGGTGCCCGGCGCCAGTATTGACGTTGCTCTGCCGGAACCATCCCAACCTTAGGAGAGTGCTCTCATGAAACTTCGCTTGCCCTCGTTCAAATTATCTCCGCCGAACCTGGCCTACGTTCGCCAATCCTGGTGGAAGATCCTCGCCATGGGAATCCTGCTAGCCATAGGGATCAGCTTATTCCCTACAGCCTACTGCGTCCTGGCCGACTGCGGCGTGAAAGACAAGTGGTGCAATGGCGACTGCTCGCAGACCTGCGGTCCAACCCACGGCCTGGGCGTGGTGGTGGGCTGCTCGCGCGGTGCGTATGGCTGTGTGCAGGATTGGATTCCGGATGCCTGGGGCATGCGCTGCACCAACAGCGATGACTGCGCCATCACGGAGTGTGCCTCCACGCCGCCTGGATATGGCTGTTACATCGTCAGCGACGGGTATTGGGATGTAGGAAAATGCAGCGCTTACCCTTCCTGCCGGCGTGAAGATCGCGTCATTCCTGAGTCTTGCTGCCTGTCAGGCGGCCCGACACCCTGCCCCGAGTCTGGCCCGACGATCACCAATGCCGCCCTGCAGCCTACGCCCGAATATCCCCTGGTCTTGGGCCAGGACCCAGACCGGCGCGGCATCACCATCAGCGGGATCACCGTCACGGCCGGCGAGCACGACTGCCGCACCGGAACGATCTCGGCTGTCTCGGTAAGCATCCGCCTGAGCAGCGCCAGCGTGAGCTGGATCAACGGCGAACTGGCCCGCAAGTACCCCGGTGCGCATGTGAAAGGCACATACCCGATTACGCCAGTGCTCACCACCACCGGGCTTAATACCGCTACAGCCGTCACATCCTTTCACTTTGAGCCGCTCGACCCAGGCGATTACGAAGTGACCGTCACTGCCACGCAAGATGACGGCCAGACAGCGGTCAAAGTCTTCACCGTCCACGTGGCGCTGTACGAGTCCACGATTACACACTGATATGGTATATCTGTACTATCTCCTAAACGGCTTTCTCGCCCTGCTCTGGCTGCTGGTAGATCATATCCTGCTGGCACTGCTGATCGCCCCGCTGGCCTGGCTGAGCTACACTGCCCCGGATGAACAGCGCTCCTGGACGCTGGTATCCAGCGGCTTGGCGATCCTGGCATCCGCGGTGGCACCATCCCCTGTACCGCTGTTGATGCTGGTCATGGCTACAGCCGGCCTGCTGGCCACCCGCCTGG
>CAZVRZ010000395.1:0-1989 GCA_964629965.1 uncultured Anaerolineaceae bacterium | reverse complement strand
CTCGAAATGCTCCCGCGCTTGCCCGGCCGGCGCAATCGAAGGGAAGATCAAATCGCCCTACGTCATCAACGCGTCTGTCTGCGTGAAGTGCGGCGCCTGTGTACCCGCCTGCCCGTTCGGCGCTATTACGGAGGAATAATATGAACAGCAAAGAATATGTAATGATCGATCAGATTCCGGTCGAGATCAACGATGAGAAAAACCTTCTCGAATTGATTCGCAAGGCCGGCGTGAAAATGCCCACCTTCTGTTATCACTCCGAGCTCTCGAGACCGGGAAAGGCGGGCTCGAAGCCGCTTGCTCGACTCCGCCGAAGCCCGGCATGGAAATCCGCACGAACACCGAGCGCTTGCGCCGCTATCGCAAGATGATCCTTGAACTTCTGCTTGCAAATCACTGTCGTGATTGCACAACCTGCGCCAATAACGGCGACTGCAAGTTACAGGATCTTGCCAAGCGCTTCAACATAGAGGGAGTTCGCTTCCCCAACTCGGCCGCAGAACCGGCCCGGGACGAATCGTCTGCCGCAATCGTCCGCGACCGCAACAAATGCATCCTCTGCGGCGACTGTGTCAGGATGTGCAACGAAATTCAGAATGTCGGAGCGATTGATTTTGCTCACCGCGGTTCGAAAATGACGATCAGCACCGCCTTCGACCGTCCGATCGCGGAGTCAGTCTGTGTCGGTTGCGGTCAATGCGCCGCCGTCTGCCCGACCGGCGCCATAGTCGTCAAAAATGACATTACACCGGTTTGGAAGCTCCTCGATGATCCCGACACCCGCGTCACAGTCCAGATTGCGCCCGCCGTCCGCGTCGCTGTCAACCGCGAATTCGGCCTGCCCGACAATGACAGTGCGATGGGACGCATCGTCGCAGCCTTGCGTCGGATCGGCTTCGACGAGATCTACGACACTTCCACCGGGGCCGACATGACCGTCATCGAAGAATCCGAAGAATTGCTCGAGCACCTGAAGATGCAAAGCACCTATCCGCTCTTCACTTCCTGCTGTCCCGCCTGGGTCAAATATTGTGCCGCGAAATATCCGGATCTGGTGCCCCATGTCTCCACGTGTCGTTCACCCATGCAAATCTTTGCCGCCGCGATCAAAGAGAATGACCGAAAAAATACGGCGCGGCGCTCCGTGCATATTGCCGTCATGCCTTGTACCGCGAAAAAAGAAGAGGCACGCATCCCGACGTATTCTGCCGATGGAACGCCTGATGTCGACTATGTACTCTCCACGCAGGAATTGATCCAGATGATCCGCGAAGGCGGCATCCTCTTCGCCGATCTCGAGCCCGAGGCCGTCGACCTCCCGTTTGCGGCCGCCTCCGGTGCCGGAATCATCTTTGGGGTAACCGGTGGTGTTACCGAGGCGGTCCTTCGCCGTCTGGTCCCTGAAAAAACTGCCGCCGCCCTTCGCACGATCTCCTTCAAGGGCATGCGTGGAACCGAGGGAATCAAGACCTTTGACATCCACATCGACGACCGCGATTTACGCATCGGCGTCGTCAGCGGACTCAAGAACGCCACAATACTCATCGAGCGTATCCGCGCCGGCGAGCACTTTGACTTCGTCGAGGTTATGGCATGTCCCGGCGGATGCGTCAGCGGCGCCGGCCAGCCGTTCGCCCACAACGACGAGAAAGAACGCCGCGGCAAGAATCTCTATGCAGCAGACCGCCTCCGCAGCGTAAGGTGGAGCGGGGAGAAGCCGGCCCATCCGTAAAACCTGAACCTCGCAATAACGACTATAAAGACTTGTATGCTTAGAATAAATCCGGTTGTGTCAAAGCAAACGAATGTGTTTGGAGCTTGCAGAGCGGAGATTCATTGCTCGCTCACATTTTTTGCGGTTTACCAGTTAGTTTCGGCAGGGCATGGTTCGGAGAATGTTCTCAGTGGTCTTTTTGGTAATTTCGCGATTGTATACAACAAGTAGTAAATTTTCCGATAAGGGGAGGATAAATTCCGCGATAAAGAGAA
>CAZVRZ010000394.1:0-1995 GCA_964629965.1 uncultured Anaerolineaceae bacterium | reverse complement strand
GCTCAAAAATGGCAGAGTCAAAATCTGGACACGGTTCATTCATTTCCTGAACATGCTTGCCACACTAGGAGCAGGCATGTTCGGCGGCATAGCAGTCGGAATCATCGTTAGCCGACTTATTTTCCGTTCCAGAAATAGAAAGAAAGAGCCTGGGCCATCCGAAGAACACCCAGTTTACGAGGAGCCAGCGCCGAAAATCGACGTACGTCCAGATCGTCGTCTGTTTTGGTGGGTGTCTCTGTTTGGCATCATTGCCTTTGTACTTGGGATAGGATTCCTTCTCTACACAACCATCCAGACCAATTTCCCATCGGAGGTGGTCGCACCAGCAGCCTTCCCGGATACCGACCTTGTCTTTGCTCCCTCCGGCAAGCGTGTCGGCTTCGTTAATGCAGATGGAAGTGATTTGGAATATGTGCCCCTGGTCATCAAAGCTAAAGAGTTGGGCAGCAATCTCACGCCATCGCGTCCGGTAATCACTGGGGATAACAAGACTCTGATTGTGAAAGCAATATACCATGTTACGTATGCGACTCTCCCGGAATGGCTGTTCGTTTCGCAGCCCGGCAAATTTCCTGTGGTCTGCCGACAATGGTCATCACAGCAGATGGCGTATTTGAGCGCGGATCAGCAGGAGATCTTCACCTTTACAATGTGGGACGGTCTGCAGCGTTACAGGCTGAGCAGCTGCGGGAAGGATGAGCCACCGTTGGAGACATACAACCGCAATCTCTATGGCATTCCCTCGCCGGACCAGAAATATATCGTCCAGGTCCACGAAACGGGCGCCGAAATCGATGACGATCGTTGGATTGTTGTACGGGAATTCTCCGGTATAAAGGAATGGACGATAGGTATGGGAGATCATCCTGCCTGGTCGCGAGACAGCCGCCGGATCGCGTATACGGGAAAAGATGGGATCTATGTCGTCGACGCGCTGGAAGGCGAAGAAGCTCTGCTCGTTGTTCCCTACAATTATCCCTATCCAGATAACGAAAACCATCCTGTATATGAGACAGATACTTTCTGGAAGGTTCCTCCCGAAGTTGCCTGGTCGCCGGATGGAAACTGGCTGGTCTATCACAAGTGGAAAGGGAATCGTCCGGGGAACTTCGCCAATCCATCCGATTATGCCATCTACAAAGTGAACATCTCCACCGGCGAGGAGACAATGATCGTCGATGAAGGCATGTATCCCTATTGGCGCTGGCCCATAGAAAAACCGTGATTCTGCCTAGCAATGTGGACGCTATCGACAAAAGCAGGAGATGCATCTCATCAAAAGAGTAAAAGGCATCCTGGCACAGTGCGCATTCAACTGATCATGTCTACACGTTTTCAGATAGTTTCTTGGCTCAAGCCACCTCCGTCAAAATGGCGTTATCTCATCCCTCCCGCCAGCAAGTAACGCACACCGTTAGGCAGTTTTCATAGTGATCTGGTCAAGGAGGACAAAAGCCCAATGCCAGCTAAAAAATAGAATACTAATCCCGATGCTATTAAAGTAGCTTATGCTGCAATAGTGGCTTATCACAACAATTTGGTCCAAACGCGCTTCACAATTACTGGTCTCTTCCTCACGGCTAATGGACTCTTGGCTGGAGGCTTTTTTCAAGCAGGCACATCCCAATTGCCAAAATTTGCATTACCCGCGCTCGGACTCGCGCTGGCAACAATTTGCTGGATGCTTGAAATTCGAACGTACCAACTCTTGGAGAATCTCGGCAAGCGCGGACTAGATCTTGAGGATTGCCTTGGCATGCAAAAGGATCATGGCTTTTTCTCACTAGTGGATAGGCAACCAATTGGTCCGAGGCTCTTACCTACACGTCTTAGGTTGCCCACGAGTAAATTATTCTCGCATTCACGTGGGTTCGCGTCGCTCTACACGATCATTGCGCTGTTTTGGGTATACTTGCTTGTGATTGCTTTTTGATGATTTCAAACTGCCTAACACAGCGTGCACTTGACTGGCGGGTACGCGCCGCGTTTTCA
>CAZVRZ010000393.1:0-2015 GCA_964629965.1 uncultured Anaerolineaceae bacterium | reverse complement strand
CCGAACTGGACGAGAAGGTGTTCCTGATCGGCCTGTTCGTGATTGTGGCGATGGCCGGCCTGACCACCCTGGGGAGCGAGTTGGCCAACCTTTGGACAAATGTTGCCGCGAACTTTTAGCTTATGAACACTATCCGACGTTTCTTTCATGACCGCCGCGCCGAACTGGACGAAGCCGCCGTGGTGCTGCCGGTGCTGCTCCTGATCACCTTCGGGCTGATCAACCTGGCGATGGTCGGGTACGCTGGCATGGCGGCCAATAACGCCGCCAATTACGGCGCCCGGGTGGCTTCGGTAGCGCAGGCTAACCAGGCTGCCATGGCCCAATCAGCGGCCAACTCGATGTTGGACGGCGTCACCGTCGGCACGTACAGCGTCGCCGTGCTGGGCGGCGGGGCGCCGGGCGACATCCTCCGCGTCCAGGTGCAGTACAACGTGCCCAACCTGTTCTCCGGCTTTGCTTCGCTCTTTGGCGTGGAGACGCCAGAAGATTTCACCGGCGCGGCGCGCTCCGACTTCCGCCAGGAAGGATGGTGAGCATGAGTGATGGATTGCAGAATGCAGATTGCAGACCGGGTTCAAATCATCATTCTGCATTCAAAAATCTAAAATCCGAACGTGGTTCTGCTATGGCCTGGACGGCGGTGTTCCTGTCCGTCATGCTCATGCCTTTGCTGATGATGATCGCCGATGGCGGCAGGCTGCTCCACGTGCGCAACCGCCTGCAAACCGCTACCGACGCCGCCTGCGAAGATGCGGCCTGGTCGGCAGCGGATTTCGCCGCTTATCGCGACAGCGGCACGACCACCTTCGAAATCAACTGGTATTGGATCGGCCGGGCGCAGTCCACCTTTCAACAAACGCTGTTCGATCAGGATTCTGTCCAGTACACCGCCTGGGTGCAGATCGTCCCGGACTACGCCAACGCAATCATGAACTGCCAGGCTGCAGCCAGCGTGCCGCTGATGGTCACCGCAGACACGCTTGCCTCGCCGGTGACCATCCAGACGACATCTCACTCGCGGATTCGCTTCCGCAACCTGCCGTAATTGTTCTGTTCTTTAAAATCTTAGCCTGAACGACAACGTGAACCTGCTCCTTGGGGGCTTTATCACAGCAATTCTTTATATGTCATTGCGAGCGAGTCCTCGAGCGAAGCAACCCCCGGTGACAGGAGTTTGCTTCGCTGACGGTCGAGTACGACCGTCGCTCGCAAAGACATTCAAAAACAGAACCACTGCTTGATCCAGGGGGTGGGTTTTCCGGGCAAACGCATCGCAGAACTGTCGGGCGCTTCCCCTAGGGGCGCCTGACACGTCACTTTGGCAGGGCCGGCTCCCCGCACTACCAAGAAGGGAGACCCCTATGACCAACCGCATGCAGAATGCCTGGATGTGGTTTGCCCTGTTCAGGCTGGTTGTAACGCTCACAATGGGTTGGCTGGCATTGGATGCCATCCGGGCGAAATTCATTCTCCTGGCGAGAACCATTTCTCGCTTCTGACGCCAGCCTTGCGGAGGGGCGCCACTTTGACGGCTCTCCGGCCCAACCCACTGCTTTGAAAAATCTGGCAAAGCGTATGGAAATTGACATCACGGAACTCAAGAAAATATCTGCCCGCCGCGCAACCTGGGTTTGGGGCCTGGCTGCGATCCTGCTGCTGATCCTGGGTGTCATTGGCCGCGCCTGGTCTCCCCTGGACGAAGCCGGTCAGCCCATTGCGCTCACCTGGGCCGAATGGCGGGCCATCCAGGCGGAACGCGCTTACCGGGCCGAACTGGACCGCCTGCGCGCTGAAACGGACAAGCTTGTTGAAATGCTCAACGCCAGCCCGGACCCTGTGCGGGCGCAGATCAACGCCGAGCGGGTCTTTCGCCAATACACAAGCGGCCAGGCGGCGCTGGAGCGCCAGCGAGGCGCGCTGCTGGCAGCGGCAACCGCCGTGCAGGATTGGGCGGCGGGATTTCTCTCGCATGAAAAGGCTACGGCGGCGGTAGAAGATGCCGCCAGTTCGAT
>CAZVRZ010000392.1:0-2018 GCA_964629965.1 uncultured Anaerolineaceae bacterium | reverse complement strand
CCAGCGCGTGGAAAGAGCTATCATCCAGGTTACAGTAGATAACGAAGCTCCCGAAATCAAGATTATCAGCCCGGCAGAAAACCAGGAGTTTGAGCCGGGTACAAAAACCGTAGTTTTGCAGGCCCGGGCCAGCGACAACCTGGAACTGGCAGCAGTAGAATTTTTAATCAATGGACGCCAGGTGGGTTTATTGCGCGCCGCTCCTTACACACTGGCCTGGCAGTCGCCTAGCGGCCAATACACCTTGCGCGCCAGAGTGACAGACCTGGCCGGCAACCTGAGCGAGCAAACGCTTTCTTTCACCGTTAAATGAAATGCTATTTTTTTTAAAGATTCGGGCTGCTCCAAATAACTTTCTTTGGAGCAGCCCCGGTTTGGTTTAGGGAAATTGTTTAGAAGTCTGCCACAAAACTTGCCAGGATGGTTTCCAGGGCATCCAGGTCAGCATCCTTCGTCACCTTCAACTCCAATAACAGCAGGTATGCAGTTGGGTCAGCCTTGGGGCGTGCAGCCAGAATGAGTACCACGGTGTTATCAGCTCCGCAGTTCTCCCAGATGTCATATTTGCCTTCGTATAATGGGTCATCTGCCCCATAATCGTAGCGCCCTTCAAAATCACAATCATCTCGGTACCACCCCTTAACGCCATCAAGGAGCTGGACATACCCACCCAATTGACCCAGCCGCTTCGAAGCAGCAAAGAACACACCCGATTCAGAATAACCATCGAAATAAGCATCCAGGTCTTCAGAAGCTGATATCGAGGGAGAGTCAAAGCTGGAACTGCCCCAATTGGAGGTCCAAACTGAGCCATCCACATCGTACCAGGCGGCGGGGATTTCAACCGAAATAGCGCCGGTGTCATCCGTCACAGTTACATAGCTCAGGTAGTTACCATCCGCATCATACAAATCGCCGGTACTGCCGGTATCGCCGCCGGTGCTGCCGGTATCGCCGCCGGTGCTGCCGGTATCGCCGCCGGTGCTGCCAGTATCACTGGTATCGCTGTAATTGGCATACACGGTCAAGGGGCGCCCGTTAATCTGGCCTTCCAGCAATTCCTGGTTAAGCCAGCGCAGCACAAACAAAGACAAGGTATCTTCAGGCCGGTGAGTGCGGAGAACATCACAGTAAGATGACATCGTACCATCATCAGCAATTGCCAGGCTCTCTAGTTCAGTAATGATATCGCCGCCTTTCAACCCGGCCTTATCGGCCGCAGAGCCTGATTTGACCGAAGAAACCCAGATGCCGTATAGGGTGCCATCGGATGACATCACCGCCTGCCCGTTCACACCGATGGAATCCACATCTTTACCACTGCGCAACTGATCAATCAGTGGAACTGCCACCTCGCGGTTAATCGCATAGTATTGCTTGGTAGAGCTGGAGCCGGCATAGTTGATGCCAACCACGTTGCCGTTCTTATCCAACAACGGGCCACCAGAGTTGCCCGGGTTGATGGTAGCATCATGTTCCAACACAGCATCCACAGAAGCCCAGCTCGTCTCACCGCTGGCTTTCTCTTTGGACACAATACCCTTCGTCAGGGTAAACTCCGGGTCGCCCAGGGGGAAGCCGGCCGCAAAAACTTCCAACCCGACTTCTGCTTTACCGGAGTACCAGTTAAAGTAAGGGAAACCATCGCCTTCAATATCAATGACCGCCAGGTCAGAGCATTCGGACACGCCCAAAATTCGGGCATTATACGTTTTAGATGAGTCGCCGCCTACCCAGACTTTCAACAGGGCAGCCCCGGTAACCACGTGGTTATTGGTCACAGCAATGCCAGAAGGGTCAATAATGAAGCCAGACCCACGCCCAGCCGCATTCTGCATATATCCAAACTCGGGGTCAATGAAAGTACCCTGAGACTCAATCTGGATGATGGCTTTCTTTGCATCTGAGATTGAAGTAATTAAACCAGTAGGCGCAGAAGTCGCTGTTGGTTCGGAGATTGCAGTGGGCGCTTCTGTTGGTTGGACAGGCGCCTTAGTGGGCTCTGGCGGAGTGGTGGG
>CAZVRZ010000391.1:0-2041 GCA_964629965.1 uncultured Anaerolineaceae bacterium | reverse complement strand
CTATCCCGATCCCCAGTATACGAATGGTTCCGGGGCTTTCTTCGCGCGCTACCAACGTACAAACTTTTGTTGTACCGATATCGATGCCAACAATTACCGGTGCTTCCATAATTCACCGCTCCAAACGATAAAAAGGTGCGTGGAGAAATTCCACACTGATATAAGCCGGGCGAATGCCATCTTCCGACAGACGCTCCAGCAGGGCCTGGTACACAACCAGTTTTTGATCAATATCCTTCAGACGCGAGCCGAAGAAAACCTGCCATCCCTGGGGATCCTCCCAACCAAAACCATCCTGGTGAGAAAATACCAAGGGGGTGCCTTCTGGAACATACTTACCAAGAGATTGCAGCCTGGGGATGGCAAGCGGATCGATCACAGGTACAGGTTCTTGAAAATCAGACAGTCCGGCCTGCTCGGGGGCGGCTTCTTTTACGCCGGGAAGCTCATCGGCGGCAGGGTCGGCAGTAGAAATTGGTAGATGGTCGCCTTCCAAGCGCAGCAGCAGACCGGCATCGCCACGCGGCGGAAAAGCAATTCCATCTGCATCTACCCAGATTTCCTCGCCATCTTTGATCCAAATCAGCGCGGGCTGTCGCTCGACCACGGTCACCAAGGCGCGGGCCGGCAGGCCCACTTCCACCTTGACAGATGAGAATTCCGGAAAAGCGGTCAATAAAAAGCGTTCTACTTCGGCCGTGTCGACTGCATAAACCGGTTCGGCATACAAGCCCTGGATCAAGCCAATATCATCCATGGTCAAGCGTTTCAAACCGACAACTTCAACGATCTCGATCTGGAAAACAGGCGAAGAGACCAGCATATAAGCAGCCGCCAACATCAAGATGACCAGAATGCCGGAGGCAATGCGCCAGCTAAAATTCACCGCCGGCAGGGAAGGCAAACGCACCTCAGCATGTGAGGCGCCCAAGGCGATATCAAAACGACGCCGGGGGTGTTCCACTTTGCGCTCACGAATAGGCAGGCCGGCCATGTCACCGCGTTCGACGGTCCGCCGTATTAAGATAGGGGGATCGTGAGGTCGAGTGGGTACCGAGAGCGGTTTACGCAAAGCAGCTTTACGGGGCTCGCGCGCATAAGAAGCGCTGCCGCTGCGGGAACTGCCACTTTTACGAGGCGTCTCAACCTGCGACCGCCGCTGGTCACGCCGCTCGCGAACTGTCTGGCGCGAGCTGCTCCTCACAGTTGAGCTACGATCCGATCCATTTTCATTGGGCGACCTGCGCCCGGTACGCGTTCTAGCAGCCATATGTTTCATCCACCTCGATAACGCCACTCTGTGCAATCACGGTCAGCTTTTCGCTGGAGAGCCAATTCGATCAACCGATCGACGAGCGCCGGATACGGCAGCCCGCTGGCTTCCCACAGTTTGGGATACATACTGATCTTTGTAAAACCGGGGATCGTGTTCACTTCATTGATAACCAACTCACCACTGTGCCGATCCAACAAAAAATCGGTGCGCGCCATACCGGCGCAATCAATAACCTGGCAAGCACGCACGGCCAACTGACGGGCGCGCTCGGCCGTATCCGCGGGGATGGGCGCCGGGATGATCAACTCAGACATATCATCGATATATTTAGCCTCGTAAGAATAGAACTCCCGGCTGGGTACAACCTCGCCTGGCACGGAGGCCTGCAGAGTATCGTTGCCCAAGACACTGACTTCTATCTCGCGAGCATCAAGGCCGCGCTGCACCAGCACTCGCCGGTCGTATCGGGCAGCATCGATCAAACCCTCGTAAAGATCCGAACGAGAGCGGCACTTGGTAACTCCCACGGACGAGCCCAGGTTGGCAGGCTTGACAAACAACGGATAAGCAGCCACCTGCTCGGCCTTTTCCAACACCTGGTCCATATTGTGCCTAATCTCGCTGCGCAGCACAACCAGCGTCTCAACCACAGGGATGCCGTTTGCTATCATCACATCGCGGAACACGGCCTTATCCATACCGACCGACGATCCCAGCACACCGGCGCCCACGTAGGCCAGCCCCGCCATCTCCAGCAGGCCTTGC
>CAZVRZ010000390.1:0-2079 GCA_964629965.1 uncultured Anaerolineaceae bacterium | reverse complement strand
AATTCGTCTTTTTTCATCTCGCTGCCTCCTGGTTCCCCGCTATCTTACCCCCTTTTCCCGAAAAAATGAATCACACCCATTTTGGTTAGAGGCATTGACAATTCTCCGAAAAACCTTATACTTTTCATAAGATTCGGAGGTCGAACAATGAGCATGCATCAAAAAACTATCCAAAGCACAATCGAAAATGGTAAGACCGCCCTGGGTATTGAGTACGGCTCAACGCGCATCAAGGCCGTGTTGATCGGCGAGGATCATACCCCGCTGGCCTCGGGAAGCCACGAGTGGGAAAACCAGTACGAAAACGGCATTTGGACCTACAGCCAGGAGGCCATCTGGAAGGGCTTGCAAGACAGCTACCGCAAGCTCAGCGGCGAAGTGCTGGAGAAGTACGGCCTGCCGCTCCAAAAGATCGGCGCGATCGGCTTCAGCGGGATGATGCATGGCTACCTGGCCTTCGACCGTGATGGCAACCTGCTGGCTCCTTTCCGCACATGGCGGAACACGATGACCGAGCAGGCCTCCCGCGAGCTCACCGAGCTGTTCCAGTTTAACATTCCCCAGCGCTGGAGCATCGCCCACCTGTACCAGGCGATCTTGAACGGCGAAGCCCACGTCAAGGAGATCTGCCATCTGACTACGCTGGCAGGTTATGTCCATTGGAAGCTGACCGGACAGAAGGTGCTGGGCATTGGCGAAGCTTCGGGCGTGTTCCCGATCGACAGCCTGACCAACGATTACCATGTGGGCATGCTGGCGCAGTTCAACGAACGTATAGCTGGTTATAAGCTGCCCTGGAAGATCCAGGATATCCTGCCCAAGGTTGCTGTCGCTGGCGAGGCCGCCGGTGTGCTGACCGCCGAGGGCGCCCGCCTGATCGATCCTGACGGAAAGCTGCAAGCGGGTATCCCGCTGTGTCCGCCCGAAGGCGATGCCGGCACCGGCATGGTGGCGACCAACAGCATTGCGGAGCGCACGGGCAACGTTTCGGCGGGAACCTCCGTCTTTGCCATGATCGTCTTGGAAAAGGCGCTCTCGAAGCTCTACCCCGAGATCGATATGGTCACCACGCCTGCCGGCAAGCCGGTGGCGATGGTTCACAGCAACAACTGCACCTCTGACCTCAACGCCTGGATCGGCCTGTTCCAGGAATTTGCCCAGGCGCTGGGTGTGCAGGTTGAGCCATCCAGGCTGTTCGAGGTACTCTACAAGCAGGCCCTGGCCGGCGATGCAGATGGCGGCGGGCTGCTGGCTTACAATTATCTATCCGGTGAGCACCTCATGCACTTTGAAGAAGGCCGGCCTTTGTTCGTCCGCACCCCCGAAAGTCGCTTCACGCTGCCGAACTTCATGCGCACGCACCTGTTCTCCTCCCTGGGCGCTTTGAAGATCGGCATGGATATTCTTTTCCTGCAGGAGCGGGTCAAGATCGACCAGATCTTGGGGCACGGCGGCTTTTTTAAGACGCCGGAGGTCGGGCAGAAGATGATGGCTACGGCCATGAATGTGCCGGTGTCGGTGATGGAAACGGCCGGCGAGGGTGGCGCCTGGGGCATTGCCCTGCTGGCGGCCTACATGCTCCGCCGAGGGGAGAAGGAATCCCTGGCGGATTACTTGAACCAAAAGGTCTTTGCCAGCGCCAAAAGCCTGACCATTGCGCCCGATCCCAAGGATGTGGCCGGCTTTACTGCTTTTATGCAGCGTTATCAGCAGGGGCTTGGTATTGAACGGGCTGCGGTAGATTTGTTATAGGATATAACATGTTGAAACTAAAGGAACAAGAAGTCTGGTTTGTGGTTGGTTCGCAGTTGCTTTATGGCTCCCAGGTGCTGGATATCGTGGCTGAACGCGCCCAGGAGATGGCGAATGCGATCAATGCCAATCCTAACATCCCCTGCAAGCTGGTTTACAAGAGCACGATCAAATCGAACGAGGAAGTCACGCAGATCGTCAAGCTGGCGAATTATGACGACAACTGCATCGGCATTGTCGCCTGGTGCCACACTTTCTCCCCGTCCAAGATGTGGATCAACGGGTTGAGGCGCTTGCAAAAGCCCTATTGCCATTTCGCCACCCAGT
>CAZVRZ010000389.1:0-2082 GCA_964629965.1 uncultured Anaerolineaceae bacterium | reverse complement strand
ACTATTATAGTCTGGGCTATTATCCTTAAAAATAGCTTACGCGATCCGCTAACCCCGAAAAATGTAGTAAAATTACTCTGAACAAAACCTTAGGTTTTACTCAGAGTAATTTATAAGACATGGACAAGTTTGTTGATCGAAAAAGCGAACTAAACGAGCTAAACCGCCTGCTGCCCACCGAGCATAGTCAGTTTCTGATTGTGTATGGCCGGAGGCGGGTCGGAAAGACCACCCTGCTGCTTCATTGGGCGCAGCAAACGGGTCTGCCATTTATCTATAACGTCTCCAGGCGTACCAGTCCTGAAGCCTGTCGCAGAGACCTGGCGCAGGCCATATGGAATTGGGCTTATCCGGAAGTGGAAGCGCCAGCTTTTTCTGGCTGGGATGCTCTCTTTCGTCAAATCGCCAAGCTGATGGGCGACCAGCAGGTCATTTTGATCTGGGATGAGTTTCCCTATGCGGTGGAGGCGGATAAATCGCTGCCTTCGTACTTGCAAGCAGCCTGGGACCACCAGTTCAAAGACAAGCATGTCACCTTGATCCTGGCCGGTTCGCACATCGGCATGATGGTGGATCAAATGCAATATAATGCACCGCTCTATGGGCGTTTTTCCGGGCAGCTACCCATTGACGCTATGCCATTTGGGGCCCTGCAGGACTTCTTCCCCACCTATGGCCCAGATGAGCGGGTTGCGGTTTATGCCACCCTGGGAGGCGTTCCGGCCTACCTGGAACGGTTCAATCAGCAGCTCGATTTCAGTGCCAACGTTCGCAGCCAACTTTTCCAGAAGACTGGGATGTTCCGCAGCGAGCCAATCGTGCTATTGAGCGACCTGGTACGCGATGCCAAGCCTTACGAATCCATCTTGCGGGCCATCGCTTCTGGCAAGCATACCGCCAGCGAGATCGGTTTGGAATCGGATATCGGCGTGAACAACCTGTCGCCCTACTTGAAACGTTTGCAGGAAATGAGATTTATCGAACGGCGTATCCCGGCCACCACTCCTCCCCAACATCGAGATACGACTACCAAGGCTCGTTATCACCTGCATGATCCCTATCTGCGCTTTTACTACCGGTTTATTGAGCCTAATCTGAAGATGATCGAGCAAGAACTGGTAGTAACGCTATGGGATGAGATTTCCGAGCAATTCCGGGCCTTTGTTGGGGCCACTGCATTTGAAGATTTATGCCGTGAGTGGGTTCTGGCGCAGGCCAGGGCTCGCCGGCTGCCCTTCTCTCCTGAATTTGTCGGCAGTCACTGGGCCAGTGACTCTCAGGTGGATGTAGTGGCGATCAACTGGAGACAAAAAGCTATTCTCTTGGGGGAATGCAAATGGGGAACGGATGCGGTAGGGCGTTCTGTGATCACGGAATTGCACGAAAAGGCCTCTTTGGTTATCCCAGGCGATGATTGGACGGTCTATTATGCTTTTTTCGCTCGAGCTGGATTTACCCCGGCTGCTCGTGCTGAAGCAGAGACGCTCAACGCAGTTTTGGTGGATTTGGGCCGTCTCGATCAAGACTTGCGCGAAGCAATCGAACATCCATAAACGAAGTATTCCCCATGTAGGAACGGATAACCAACCACTGGCGCAGCATGGAATGAATGCTGCGCTTTGTTTTCCAGGTAACCGGCGTAACCTCGACTTTTAGCACATGAACTCTCAGATGAAGTGTTATACTTTGCACTGGTGTTTCGTAATTTGTCACCCAAAGTTGTTCAGTGACGAATTACGAAAATAAGGATAGGCAGAAAATGAACGATATGAATTTGTTCATCCCCGAATTACACGGCGCTTTTTCTGGGTGCAGGTTCTTTGGCAAGGCAGATCTGCGGAATTTTTACCAGAAGCAGTTCCCTTCTCTCTCCGAAACGGCTTTTCGCAGGATTATCTACGCGCTGGAACGGCGCGAGCAGATTATCGCTGTGGACGCTGGCGTTTACCGCTTCCCTGACCTAAACAATAACCCCCATGCGTTGAAGAAGTTCACGCCATCTTTTTCTGCTGAGTTGCGCCAGGTTTATCGTGAAGTCAAAGCGGCATTTCCTTATGCCGAAACCATGATCTGGGAAACGCG
>CAZVRZ010000388.1:0-2086 GCA_964629965.1 uncultured Anaerolineaceae bacterium | reverse complement strand
CACCGCTCTGAACGAAAGACTCCAAACCATCTCTCGCGAACAGTTCGAAAACCTGCGTGGAAAGTCCATTTCTGCCACTGATGGCGCCCAAAAGTACGATCTACACCGAAATACCATCATCAAGTGGGCCAAACAGGGATACATCCAAGTACTTACTTCGGGTTATCGCATGGAAGTGGACGAAGCTGATTTAGCCTATTGTGTCGCTATCCACAACGAGAGAAAAAAGGGGTATGGTGTACAGACCGGCGCCCCCCTGCTGGACAAGAACGGGCAACCCTACTTGATCAAAAACCCCAAATTGTCCGAGTACCGTCGCAGAAAAAAAGAGCCTGCCACACCCCTGTAATGTTTACTTAATCCCCCCACCAACTTAATCCACACCCTTTCAGAGTGACCTCAGGTAGGTCACTCTTTTTTATTCGAAATATACATTTGTAGAATATTATTGACTTATGTGTATGTTAATGCTACACTACGAACATACGTCAAAGTATATCGGCTTATCAAAACACCTAACGCTCGCAGAAATGCCTGCCGGATCAAGCCCGGTATAGCGGTTCTGCGCACAACATGGGCGCCTGGGCCAGTCGCCCCCTCCGGCTGGCCCAGCGCCCGCCATCCTTGAAGCCTTATCCGCTTGTGTCGGAAGGGCGGAGCGCGAGAAACGAGGAGCTAACATGAAAAAGACCTCCTTTAGCTTACCGCTTATCGCGGTACTCTTGGTGGGCGCCGGATATCTACTCATCCGCACCGGCGATGCTGCGGTCGAGATTTCCCAAGCTCAGGCCGCCATCGAAGCAGCTCGCGCAGCCCAAAGCTCAGATTGCCAGTCGGGGTTTGTCCACCGTTTCCACCATCCAGGCGCTCATTCTATTCGGCATTGTAGGCGCCGCGATTGCTCTTGTTGCAATCGTGACTTATTTACTTTGGGATCGCCGCACCCATAATGTTCAGATCGCCACGCTCCTGGACGCATCTCAAAAGTCCCGCTGGGCGCCCGGCCCCAATGCTGGATTTCGGAGGCTAGGCGAGGCTGAAACGCCGCAACTCGCCGGCGGGGATGTAACCCAACAGTTAATGCAGGTGCTGCTCATGCAGCAGCTTGGCCATTTGATCGGCGGGCAGCAATATCCGATGCTTCCTCCCGCTCAACCAGCCCAAGAGCCTGTCGAAGATGGCGACGATCTTTGGGGATAGGTCTAACTATGGAAGAGCCACAATTTATCGACACCCCCACCTCATATTACGAACAGCCCCGCACCAGCTACGCCTGGATATTCTGGGTATTCGTCGCGATAGTTGTGGGCATCATCCTGCTGGTGAGCTGCGATGGCGGCGATTACGCCAGCGGCCCAACCCAGACCCCCAACCCGCTGCGCTACACCCAGGAGGCGATTGCGCTCCAGGCCACCATTGATGTGCGCTCGACCCAAGAGGCCAAAGGGATCGCCACCGCCCAGGCTATCGAGGCCGCCACGGTTGTGGCCTTCAACCTGCAAAGCATCCAGGCCGAGGGCACTCAGCAAGCGGCGCAAGAAACTGCCGATGCGCTGCGCGCCTTCCGAACATCTACAGCCGCGGCTGCTGAGGCCGCCGCCACGCAATACGCCGCTCAGCTTACTCAGCAGGCCGCACAACTCACCCAGGCTGCCGACGCCACCGCCACCGAGCGGGCCTGGCTCTCCACCGAAACAGCCCAGGCGATTGCTTACCAGCAAACCCAGGCTGCGATGATTGCCACAGCCACCCAGGATGCCATCAACGCCAGCGCATCTCAGAGTGCCCAGGATCGTCAAGCCACCCTGGACGCCGCCAGCGTTGCAGCAGCTTCTACCGCCGTGGCCGCCCAGGCCGCTGAGGCTGAGGCCGCCGCCCAGCGCGTCAAGATGACCAACGAGTTTGCAGCCTGGTTCCGATATGCAGCCTGGCCGCTCGGATTGTTCATCGTTGCTGCGGTTATCTATTTTGGGTACATGACCTGGTTCCGCAACCACGAGCTGCGCCGCCACCCCGATGGCGGGTTCAATGGGACGATCATTGACGGTGAAGTTGTCAACCCCGATATGATGGTTTATCCCCGCCT
>CAZVRZ010000387.1:0-2100 GCA_964629965.1 uncultured Anaerolineaceae bacterium | reverse complement strand
GGTGTACCCAGCGCAGGCGGTGTACCCAGCGCAGGCGGTGTACCCAGCGCAGGCGGTGTACCCAGCGCAGGCGCCAGCTGCCGAGCCGGTTCTATCTCATGAAACTCGGCCGGTCTATTCGCCTGCCCTGAAGCGCGCCTACCGGCATTGCCTGGAGATCACACGCCGCCACAGCCGCACCTTCTTTCTGGCTTCGAGCCTGCTGCCTGCCGATAAGAGGAGCGCTGTGCGCGCCCTGTACGCTTTTTGCCGCCTCAGCGATAACCTGGTGGATTGCCGGGGGAGCACTTCTGTCCGGGACCTGGCTGCCTGGCGACAGCTTACTGCCAGTACGTTGAGCGCCGATGGCGAATTGCATCAGGCCGGCGAATTTGCGGGCGTAGGCGCTGTACCCCTCGGGGTGTACGCTGGGCTACAGCGTCGCCCTTGGGACGAACCCAGCGCAGATATCCTGGCCGCCCTGGCTTGGCGTGATACCCGCCGGCGCTGCGGCATTCCGCTCCTGTATGTGGAGCAGCTTCTGGACGGCGTGGCCCGCGATCTGCAGCCAGCGCGCTACCAAACCTTCGACGAGCTGGCCGATTATTGTTACGGCGTGGCTTCCACGGTCGGTTTGATGTCCATGCACATCATCGGGTTTTCTCACCCGGACGCCATCCCCTACGCGATCAAGCTGGGCGTGGCTTTGCAGCTCACCAACATCTTGCGCGATGTGGGCGAAGATTGGCGCTCCGGGCGGCTTTACCTGCCGTTGGCCGAGCTGGCGGAGTTTGGCCTGGCCGAGCAGGATATCGCCGCGGCCTGCATCGACGAACGCTGGCGGGCTTTCATGCGCTTCCAGATCCAGCGCGCCCGCTGGCTGTATGCCCAGTCTATACCCGGGATCGCCTGGCTGCACCCCGATGGCCGTTTTTCCATCACCGCTGCAGCCGAATTGTATCGCCTCATCCTGGATGATATCGAGGCGCACGATTACGATGTCTTCCACCGGCGGGCGCACCTCTCGGGCTGGAGCAAGCTGCGCCGTTTGCCTGCCATCTGGCGGCTTTCTCGTTCGATTCGCTTAGCAGAAGGATAAAAAAGAAGGAGGTTTGTATGCGTATCATCATTAGCGGTGGCACTGGTTTGATCGGTAGGGCGCTCTCTGCCCAAATGGTCGAGGCCGGCCACGAAGTGGTCGTGCTCAGCCGCAGCCCTGCTCGGGTGCAAGGGCTGCCTGCCGGCGTGCGGGCGGTCGCCTGGGATGGCAAGACCGCGGCCGGTTGGGGCGCGCTGGTGGACGGTTCTACTGCCCTGGTCAACCTGGCGGGCGAGAGCATCTCCGGCGAAAGCCCGCTCAAGATGCGCTGGACCGCGGCACGTAAAGAACGCATCCTGGCCAGCCGGGTAAATGCCGGGCGGGCCATGGTAGAAGCGGTGCGCCTGGCAGCCCACCAGCCCGCCGTGCTGGTGCAGGCCTCGGCGGTCGGTTATTATGGCGCCCATAGAGAGAAGACCGCCCCCATCTCAGAAGACGCCCCGCCCGGCCATGACTTCCTGGCGGGCGTGTGCCTGCAATGGGAAGCCGCCACGCGTGAAGTGGAAGATCTGGGCGTCCGGCGGGCGATCACCAGGCTGGGGGTGGTATTGGCGCCGGGCGGCAAATTCGTGGGCGGCGGCGCGCTGCCTCTGCAGACGCTGCCCTTCAAAATGTTCTTGGGTGGTCCCATCGGCAGCGGCCGGCAGGGCTACGCCTGGGTGCATTTACAGGATGCTGCTGGCGCGCTCCGCTTCCTGTGCGAGACTCCTGCGGCGCAAGGCGTCTATAACCTGGTCGCCCCGCAGCCGCAGGATAACGCCGGGTTTGGCCGCACCCTGGCAAAAGTCCTCCAGCGCCCCTATTGGCTGCCGCTGCCGGGCTTCGTATTCAAGCTGGCCTTTGGCGAAGCCGCCACCGTGCTGTTGGATGGGCAGTTCGTCTCCTCCGCCAGGCTGCAAGCAGCCGGCTACCGTTTTCGCTTTCCAGAGTTGGAAGCCGCCCTGGGTGATCTTGTATAGAGAATTCTTTGCGTCTACCAATACAATCAAAATGAACCACATCAAAACCATGCTGTGCGGTAA
>CAZVRZ010000386.1:0-2107 GCA_964629965.1 uncultured Anaerolineaceae bacterium | reverse complement strand
TCATCATTTCTGAACGCCTTGTCCAGGAAGACCGCTACACCAGCATCCACATCGAGAAATACGAACTGGAAGCCCGCGATACCAAATTAGGCCCGGAAGAAATCACCCGTGAAATCCCCAACGTTGGCGACGACACCATCCGCGATCTGGACGAAAACGGCATCATCCGCATTGGTGCCGAAGTTGGCCCCAACGACATCCTGGTGGGCAAAATCACCCCCAAGGGTGAAAAAGAACTAACCCCCGAAGAACGCCTCTTGCGCGCCATCTTTGGTGAGAAATCCCGCGACGTCAAAGACACCTCTCTGCGCATGCCCCATGGCGAGCGCGGCATTGTGGTGGACGTCAAAGTCTTCACCCGCGAAGAAAGTAATGACCTCTCCGCTGGCGTGGACAAAATGGTCCGTGTTTCCGTGGCCCAGCGCCGCAAGGTGACCGCTGGCGATAAGATGGCCGGCCGCCATGGTAACAAGGGTGTTGTTTCCCGCGTACTACCCGTTGAGGATATGCCTTTCCTCGAGGACGGCCGTCCGGTCGATATCATCCTGAACCCGCTTGGCATCCCCGGCCGTATGAACATCGGCCAGGTGCTCGAAACCCACCTCGGTTGGGCTGCCAGCAAGCTTGGCTTCCGTGCCATTACACCTGTCTTTGACGGCGCCAGTGAAGAAGAAATTGAAGCTGAACTCGCCCGCTCCTGGCTGATTGAAGAAGCTTGGCGCGTCACTGGTGAAGAGGCCTGGGATTGGATCAATAAAATTGAGCACTCCCCAGAGGATATTAAGGACGACGATGAAGTTCGTTTGCTCTTCCTTGAGCAAAAATTAGCCGGCAAGGGTTACGACATGTACGCCCTGAAGGAAAATCAGTCTCTTGCCCGACGTGCCGCCATGAACGAATGGCTGCAGGATAATGGTTTTGACCCCAAAACCATCTCGGCTTTCCCTGAGGATAACTTAGCTGTGGCTGACCGCGATTCGCAAGACCTGCGTGCCTTATATGCCTGCTACACCCTTTGGGGAAAGAGCCTTGGTCAGGAATTCGAAACCGAAGCCATGCTCAAAGCCCGCCAGGCTGCCACTAAGAAGGGCGAAACTTGGACGACCAACAAGACCTTTACCGAGATGGACAAGATCGGTAAGAAGATTATGCTCGAAACTGGCCAGGCTGACCCAACCATCGGCAAACAATTGCTGCGCGACGGCCAAACCGGAGACCATTTTGACCAGCCTGTAACGGTTGGCTACATGACCTTCCTCAAACTGCACCACTTGGTTGAAGACAAGGTTCACGCTCGTTCCACGGGCCCATACAGCTTGGTTACCCAGCAACCCTTGGGTGGTAAAGCTCAATTTGGCGGCCAGCGCTTCGGTGAAATGGAAGTTTGGGCGCTCGAAGCTTATGGTGCTGCCCATACCCTGCAGGAAATGTTGACCGTAAAATCTGATGATGTCATCGGCCGCACGGCAACTTACGAAGCCATTGTCAAGGGCGAACCGATTGACGAACCCGGTATGCCGGCCGCTTTCCGTGTGCTGGTGAAGGAACTGCAATCCCTAAGCCTGGCTGTGGAAGCGATCATGGAAGATGGCGACGTACTGCGCTTTGGCAAGGATGATGAACGCAATACATTACCCCGCATCCCCACCTCTTTGACCGGTGTTGGCGCTGATCTGATGGATAAGATGGATTTTAGCGGCTTGGGCGGTCTGGGCGGTGGTCTTGGCGGCGGTTTGGGTCTTGGCGGCGGTTTAGGTTTGGGCGCGGGTACTGCCCCTCTGGGCAATTTCTCGATCTCTGACTTGTCTTCCATGACGGCTCTGCCCGACGATGAAGACGACAAACCCGAAGACCTTTAGTCTTCAGACCCAACAATACTTATAGGGTTAATAGACCACCGCGAGGTGGTCTATTTTTTCTTTATTGCCCGTCAACCTCAGGCACAGCCGACTGCGAAGCAGCATATAGTAAGGGTCTTCTGGATTCGTTTGCATGTTACACAAATATTCACTCGAATTTCTTGTGTTGCTTGAGTATTATTGACCGATTCCAATCATTGCGTATGCAATTTGTAGATTTGGATGATGGGTCCAGTCGCATAATTGGG
>CAZVRZ010000385.1:0-2107 GCA_964629965.1 uncultured Anaerolineaceae bacterium | reverse complement strand
TGTATTGGCTGGCCAAGATGCTGTATGCCGGAGAAGACCCGCGCTTCATCCTGCGGCCGCCTGATCATCCTGGCAGGCGAGGATATTGGCCTGGCAGACCCCCTGGGCCTGGTAGTGGCCAATTCCGCCGCCCAGGCTTTTGAATTCATTGGCCTGCCGGAGGGCATCTTCCCCATTGTAGAGGCTACGCTTTACCTGGCGACCGCGCCCAAATCGAACAGCGCCCTGGCTTACTTCAAGGCTTTCAAGATCTTGGAACAGGAAAGCCAGATCGGTGTGCCATCTCACCTGCAAGATGGCAATCGCGATGCCGCCGCCTTGGGTCACGGCAAAGGATACCAGTATCCCCACGAGGCCCCCGACCATTTCTTGCCCCAGCAGTACCTGCCCCACCGCCTGCTCGGCACGTACTTCTATGAGCCTTCACACGAAGGTTACGAGGCCAGCGCCGCCGAGCGCCTGGAACGCTGGCGCAACGCCTAACGCCAGGCGCTCGGCAATCGCCCCGCTCCTCCGGCAAAATCGCAGGCCTTTGTGGATTCCCATCCAAGATTTTATGCTATTATTATATTATGAACGAACCTGTTTTTGTTGGCCGTGAAGATGAGCTTGCGCACCTGCACGATCTGATGGATAAGACCTTGAGCGGCGAGGGGCAGCTATGTTTTATTAGCGGCGATGCCGGGTGTGGCAAAACAGCCCTGGCCCAAGAATTTATCCGCCGCTCCCAATCCAAAGACCAGGCCATCCTTGCCGCGGCCGGAAGCTGCAACGCCGCGGCCGGTTCTGGCGACCCCTACCTGCCGTTTCGCGAACTGTTGGGAACGCTGACCGGCGACAGCGCTGCGGCCGGTGCCTGCGGGCCGGAAAACACCCGCCGCCTGCAATCTTTCCTCGGGATTGCCTCAGAAATCCTCTTCGACCTCGGCCCCGATGTTTTAGAGCTATTTGTGCCGCTGGCCGCACTGGGAGTGCGGCTTGGTTTGTTCGCCGCCCAAAAAACGGGTCTTGCCAAACGCCTGGAAGCCCTGGCGGGCAAAGCGCGCCCGCAAGCGCCGCAGCTCAGCCCGGAGCAAATCATCCAGCAGTACACCCGCTCCTTGCACGGACTGGCATCCAGGCGTCCCTTGCTCCTGCTTCTGGATGATTTGCAGTGGTCCGATGCTGCTTCAGCCGGCCTCCTCTTTCACATCGCCCGTCAGCTTGCCGGTCATCCGATTCTCTTAATCGGCTCATACCGACCCGAAGAGATCAGCCTGGGCCGCGATCATCTGCGTCACCCCCTCGAAAAAGTACTCAGCGAAGTCCGGCGCTACCAGGGAGATGTCTGGATCAACCTTGGCCAGGCCGGCAAACGCCAGGGCCGCCGATTTGTCAACGCCTACCTCGATAGCCGCCCGAATGCCTACAGCCGGGCCTTCCGGAGAGCCTTTTACGAGCATACCGGCGGGCATGCCCTCTTCAGCGTTGAGCTGCTCGGCTTTCTACAGGCCCGCAGCGACCTGGCCCAGAACGAACACGGCATCTGGCAAGACCGCCCCGATATCAACTGGCAGGCGCTGCCGCCGCGCGTCGAGGGCGTCATCGCAGAGCGCATCCAACGCCTGGATGACGCCCTGCGCGAGATCCTCTCGATTGCCAGCCTGGAAGGCGAGAGTTTCACTGCCCAGGTGATTGCAGCCCTCCAGAAACTGGACGAACGCCGCCTGCTGCACGACCTGACGGCCGAGTTGGCCCGCCGCCACCAGTTGATTGCCGAAAGCGGAGAAACCCGGGCCGGCGGCCAAACCTTGAGCCGCTTTGACTTTGTCCACCCTTGCATCCAGCAATATCTCTATGGACAGCTTGGGGCCGGCGAGCGCCGCCTGCTGCATGGGGAGATTGCTGCCCTGCTCGAAACCTGGTACGCCGGGCGCACGGAAGACATCTGCTTCCAGTTAGCCCGCCACTATCTGGCAGCCGGGCAGACCGGCAAAGCCGCCGCCTACCTGATCCAGGCCGGCGACCGGGCCCGCCTGCTCTATGCCTACGAAGACGCCGTCCAGAACTATCGCCTCGCCCTGGAGCATCTCCAGGCCCAAACGCCCCCCATCAACCTAGACCTGAC
>CAZVRZ010000384.1:0-2114 GCA_964629965.1 uncultured Anaerolineaceae bacterium | reverse complement strand
TTCCCATGATCTTGCGCACCGTGGCACAAGGCGAGCACCAGGGCAAACAGTTTTATGGATGTGGGAATTACCCGCGCTGCAGAGAAGTCAAGCCGGCAAAAGCGCACGGCGGAGGATAATCTCGTGGCAATGAATTCCATTCCATTCTACAATCTTGATGAGCCTTACGGCAGCTTCTCGAACTTCTCCCGGCATGCCATCTACCTGAAAGACAAGATCTGGCCGACCTCTGAACACTACTTCCAGGCGCAGAAATTTGCCGGTACGCCGTTTGAAGAGCAAGTGCGCCAGGCCAGCTCGCCGCGCCAGGCCGCCGAAATGGGACGTGATCGCGCCAAGCCGCTGCGCTCCGATTGGGAAACGGTCAAAGAGGATGTGATGCGTGCGGCGGTACGGGCCAAGTTCACCCAGCACCCCGACCTGGGCAAGATGCTGCTCTCCACCGGAGATGCACTATTGGTGGAGCACACCGCCCATGACAGGTATTGGGCCGACGGCGGCGATGGCAGCGGTCAGAACCGGCTGGGCCATATCTTGATGGAGATACGCCAGGAGCTTCTCCAAGCGACAGTCGATGCAAAAGCCACCACTGCAGAGTACCCTGAATACCAGCGGGATCAGTTCACCGTCAGCGCCGATCAGGCCAAGCTGGATATCGGTGTGATCCATCGCTACCTGGCGCAGGAGTCGTATTGGGGGCAAGGCCGCCCTCTGGAAGTCATTCAGAGATCGATCGCACATTCGCTGTGCTTTGGCGTGTACGCCGGCGATCAACAGGTGGGATTTGCCCGGGTGGTCACCGATTACGCCACCTTCGCCTGGCTGTGTGATGTGTTTGTACTCGAATCACACCGCGGGCTTGGCCTGGGAAAATGGTTGGTGGAATGCATCGTGAACTACCCCTCTCTGCAGGGATTGCGGCGCATGATGCTGGCAACACGTGATGCTCACGGCCTATATCACGACTACGGTGGGTTCGAGCAGTTAAGCGCCCCCGAACGATGGATGGAGCGGTTCAATCCTATGCCGTATAGGTAGTATTGAGAAGATCAACCGCTGTCAGGCATCCTGATCGCAACACAATCCCCAGAATAACGAAAAACGCCCTCAGCTTTTGGCCGAGGGCGTCGTTTTTCAAGCCAAGCTGCTCAGCAGGCTGCCGAGTTTTTCGGGCAGCGCATTCCCATCCGGACAGTTGACCAGTCGGGTGAACAGTTTATTCAGCTTTTCGAGATTCTCGTTGCCGAGATGAACACCGATCGGGATAACCCCAGCGCGCTCCAGGGAGCGCAGGTGCGCCAGGGAGAGATCCCAGTCGGATACGGTGCGGGTGCGAAAAACAGGCTCGCCATCGTGCAGACATAGCAGCACTCTCAGGCGCTCTGGCCGGGCGCGCAACTCGGCTTCCGCCTTACGCAGGCCCCAGTCCAGGTATTCCTCGCACGACCAGCCGGTGTATCCGGCGATCAGCGCCTTAGCCAGCTCGTTGTTGTTGGGAGAGAGCGAGGCAACTTCGGCCACCGTCTGCTCGACCGTGATGCGGCCAGCAGGCAGGGGCGTGTCGCCGGTGTAGAAATCGTCCTCGCCGAAGTAGGCGATGCCGATGGGTATGCCAGGCGATGTGCCATCGCACTGCACAGCAGCAAGGTAGATGGTCATCAGTGCCTCGCGCACGGCCTGCTCGTAGGAATCCATCGAACCAGAACGGTCCACCAGGACGTACAGCGCCAGGCTGCGGGCGGCTTGCCCCATCTCCTGGCGCGCCAGGTGCGGCGTGTCGGGCGTGCGGATTTCCTGCCGGAAGGTGTAGCGGCCGCGGTATTCGTGCGGCGCCGGGCGCTGATCGGGCCGAGGCTCTTTGAGCGCTTCAGCCAGGCGGGCAGCATGCGGGCGCACTTTTTCTTCCAATTCCAGGTAGGGCGCAGGATCGAGCGCCTTGCCTTTGGATGGGCTTCCGGGCAGATCGTCCTCGCCCAAACCCATACCCAGGCCAGGGGCAGAGTCTGCCGGGCTGGTGGGCAGAGGGATGGGCTTCGCACCCCTTAGGGGGATGCCGGAGGCGTTGACCTGCGCCAATCCCAACCGCGGGGTGGAGGTTGGCAGTCCCAGGATGC
>CAZVRZ010000383.1:0-2122 GCA_964629965.1 uncultured Anaerolineaceae bacterium | reverse complement strand
TTAATACCTTCGTGTTCCTTTAGTGTCCTTCGTGGTGAATTATTAAACACTCTCTGAAACTGTTCTAAAGATATTCTCGTTCTTCCTGGAGCACTTGCCGCCTCAGATGCATCTGGCGATCTTGACACGGATCGACCCCCCTCTCCCGCTTTCCCGCCTGCGGGTTCGCAACCAGCTCCTGGATATCCGCGCCGACCAGCTACGCTTTACAGAAACTGAAGCGGCTGCTTTCCTGAACGATGCGATGGGACTGACGCTGTCTGTAGATGATCTCTCAGCAATGCAGTCGCGGACAGAAGGATGGATTGCCGGCTTGCAATTGGCAGCTCTTTCGATGCAAAGCTGCAAAGACATTCACAGTTTTGTTTCAGATTTTGCGGGAAGTCATCACTATGTAATGGACTACCTGGCGGAAGAAGTGCTGAAACAGCAACCCAAGCCAGTGGGTGACTTCTTATTGCAGACATCAATTCTGGATCGTCTGTGCGGGCCGCTCTGCGCGGCTGTTGTCACCGCGGAGACGTCCCAGCCAGCTGGTAACGGGGCGATGTTGCAAGCGCTGGATGCGATGAACCTCTTCGTCATCCCGTTGGATGATGAGCGGCGTTGGTATCGCTATCATCACCTTTTTGCGGATGTCCTCAGGAAACACCTGGAAACTCAATTTCCCCATTTGCTCCCCGAGTTACATCGTCGTGCTTCCCTTTGGTACGAACAAAACGGCTTTGTAACCGAAGCTATCGAGCGGGCGATCGCAGCCGGCGATCAGGATCGCGCGGCTCGACTGATCGAAGACAAGGAATGCTTTCTGCTCATCAGCGGCGAGGTCACAACCCTTCTGCACTGGACGAAAGCCATCGAGTTCCAATCGGAGGCGCATCCCTGGCTGGCGATTCAGAAAGCCTGGGCGCAGGCGCTGACGGGGGATCTGGCCCACGTCGAGCCGACACTTCAGGCACCTGAGCAAATGCTCTCTCCACTCCAGCCTACACCTGAGATCAATACAATGCTGGGAACCATTACCGCGCCGCCCGGGCTTTTTGCGCGAACTCTCAGGGGAATACACGTTCGGCTGCGGAATACGCACATCACGCGCTGGAATTGCTGCCAGACTGCAGCTCGATCTCGCGCAGCATACGAAGTGTAGCTACCTCGATCCTTGGGGATACCAGCTGGATCAACGGCAACTTGGAGGAGGCTGCTCGCGCCTACACCGAGGCCATTCGCATCGGTCGAGACGCTGATAACCTCCACATGGTCGTTATCGCGAATACTAACCTGGCCGACGTTTTGATGGAGCAGGGTCAAATTCACCAGGCACACGACATATATGTCCAGGCTTTACAAATGGCGATTCGTCCGGATGGACAAAAATCCCCGTTGGCTCGCAGTATCTACGCGGGTTTGGGCAGGGAATCTTATGAATCCAACCAATTGAATGAGGTGGTTCAGTATATCCACCAGTGCATCGATCTTTGCCAGCAATGGGGAGATATGGGTCTTCAAGCTGTGGCATGGTCGATGCTGGCGCGCTTGGAGCAAGCCCGAAGTAATTCGGAAGAGGCTCAGGGGGCAGTGCAGTGCGCAGAGCAATTTGCTGCCGAGCCGATTCTTTCCCCCTGGCAATCTATCCAGACTACATCTAATTTGGGACGTTACTGGTTGTCTCAAGGAGTTGTGGATAGGCTCTTCCAGGTGATTCACAAGAGTGGTTTGGCAATCGACGATAAGATCCCCTATCAGCGGATGCCTGAATATATTCTCCTGTTGCATGCGCTTCTGGCGAAAGGCGATGATGAGGCCGTCCTGACATTATCCAAACGATTGCTCCAACAAGCTGAAACAGCCGGACGGATGGGATCGGTGATCGAAATTCTGATCCTCCAGGCACTCGCGTTCCAGGCAAAGAAGGATATGGACCACAGCCTGCCGACCCTGGAACGTGCCCTTACATTGGCTCAGCCGGAGGGGTACATCCGATTATTCCTGGATGAAGGGGAAGCGATGACCCGATTGCTCTGCCAGGTGCAGTCACGTCAGGTCGGGAGCGGGTACGCGGCTGAGCTGTTGTCCAGGATAGGCAGAGTCCCGGGTATGACACAACCTTCCATGCAGTTCCTGA
>CAZVRZ010000382.1:0-2129 GCA_964629965.1 uncultured Anaerolineaceae bacterium | reverse complement strand
GACTGGCTTTCGGTGTGGCTGTAGCTGTCGGTGTGTCCCTGGCCCCAGCCGTGCGACTGGCCGTCCGAGGTGGAGTGCGCCAGGCTGGTGGAGGCGGCATGCCCGCCGCTGACCGCGTTGGAGAGGGCCGCCATCAGCGGCACGCCCAGGCTGAAACCGACGCTCAGCGCCCCTTTGCGGCGAGAAGCGATATTCGAGGTGATCTCGGCCACCTGCATCAATGTATCGCTCAGAAACTTGCGCCCGATATGGCGGGCCGTGACCTGGAAGACGAAATCTTCCCGCAGCTTGGCCAGGCCGCGGAAGAGCAGCTCGTTCTGCTCGCTGGACAGGTCGTCGCCGGTTTCATCCGGCAGGTTACCGTCCAAGCCCAGGCCGCGGGCGCTCTCGCGCGGGTCGGGGTAGCCCAGCAGGGCCAGCACGTTCCGGCTGCGGCGGGTGACGAAGTCGATGTACCAGCGCACCCAGCGCAGATCGGGCGGGCGGGTGCGCGATTGGGTGAAGTTTGCCAAAACGGCCTGCACCGCCAAGATGTGCTCCTTCACCTGGCGGGCAGCCTGCTCTTCCGTTTCGCCATCCACTGCTGCGCCGTAGAACTGCACCACGCCAATGTGCTCGGGGGTGAAGATGCCGCTGGCGGTGTAGATAAAGTTGACCCCGGCGTTATACAGGCCGCGCACCGCGCCCCACTGCTTGCCCAGCAGGTTGTAGTCCTCGGCAGAATCTACCGGCAGCGCGGCCAGCTCGCGCAGCGCCACGCAGCGATAGCGCTCGCCATGATCATCGTGCAGCCGGTACCAGGCGTATTGCAGCGCGTCGTTCTCGATGCGCAGGCCGTTATCCAGGATTTCCAACGTTTACGCCCCCTTGCCGCGCGAGCGGATGGTGTGGATCAGCTCGGCCGGTTTGCCGGGAACCGGCGGGTGCGCCCACAAGGTCTGCGCCAGGAGCGCCAGGAAGCCGAGCGGGATCAGGTACATGGCGAAGGCGGCGATGGCCGAGAGATACACCTGCCCCTGCAGCAACAAGGGTGAACCTGTGGAGCTGGCAGCCAGGTCTTGATAAACGGTGAAACCCAGCCCGGCCAGGCCGTACAGCGCCAGGCCGCGCACCGTGTTCCAGCGCGCCGCGGCGGCGTTGAACTGCTCCAGCTGGGCAGCCAGCACCCCGGCGACGGCCATGACCAGCATCAGCAGCGGCACGGGGGCAGGAGCGACCGCCGCGGCCAGCAGGGCCAGCCCTCCGGAGGCCAGCGCCCAGGGACGCTGCTCGTCTGGAACGGAATAGCCCAGCCAGGCCAGCGGGACGACAAGCAGCGCCGGCAGGATGTGATCCGCCAGCAGCCACAGCAAGGCCAGGAAACCGTTGAGCAGGTAATACAGGTAGGTCATATCAATGCGTGATGGTCGATTCGTACAGCGCCACGTGCACCGTGAAAATCCTGCTGGCAGTCTGGCCATCGTCCTGCCGGGCGGTGACGGTGATCTCGTAGTCGCCCGGGTCGAGCGGCTCGAAGCGGAATGAAAGCACAGCCGTCCCGCTGTTCAGGCCGGTGGTGGTGACCTCCGGCGAGAAGGGATACGTGCCCTTGACGTGCGCACCGGGATACTTGCGCGCCAGTTCGCTGTTGATCCAGCCGATGCTGGCGCTGCTCAGGCGGATGCTGGCGGTGAACTCCGTGATCTTGCCCGTGCCACAGTCGTGCTCGCCGGCCCGGGCGGTGATCCCCTCGACCGTCACACCCAGCCGCTGGGGATCCTGGCCGATCACCAGCGGGAAGGCGGGCGTGGGCTGCAGGGCAGCGGTGGTGATCGTGGGCGCGCTGGTCGGGCAAGAAGCGGAGCCCACGCAGCAGGTGACGCTGCGGACGCGCTCTTGCCGCCGGCAGGAAGGATAAGCGCTGCACTTGCCCACGTCCCAGCGCCCGTCGCCGCTCAGGAAGCAGCCGTAGCCGCCTGGGTTGGAGGCGCATTCGGACACCCGGCAATCGTCGCCGTTGCGGCAGCGCACCTGCCAGGCGTCGGGCATGAAGTCCTCGATGCAGCCGTATGCGCCGCGCGAGCAGCCCACCAGCACGCCCAGCCCGGTGGCCGGCGCGCAGCTCTGCGAGCAGTCCTCGTTGCACCACT
>CAZVRZ010000381.1:0-2136 GCA_964629965.1 uncultured Anaerolineaceae bacterium | reverse complement strand
ATGCTCGCGCCGCCGCGAGCAGGTGATCCGCTACGTTTACCGGCGCTTTGGGGAAGACCACGTTGCCACGGTCGGCACGATCAACCGTTTCCGCAGCCGCTCGGCGCTGCGCGAGACCGCCAAAGCACATGGCCTGCCGCTGAGCGAGGTCAGCCGGTTGGCAGACAGCCTGCCTCACCACTGGTACGGGCCGCCGAACCGGCGCTCAGGCGACAATGATCCCTACGCCGAGCTGCGCGAGCAAAACACCACCCCGCTCCACCAGGCCATCTTCCGGGATGCAGCCGCGCTGATCGGCACGCCACACCACCTATCCGTCCATCCCGGCGGGATCGTGATCGCTCCCGGCCCCCTGATCGACCTGGCGCCGACCCAAATGGCGGCCAAAGGCGTGACCATCACCCAGTTCGATCTCGATTCGATCGAGCGGCTGGGGCTGGTCAAGATCGACCTGCTGGGTATCCGCGGCCTGACGGTGCTGGGAGACGTGGCCGCCCAGGTTGTCGAACGCCAAGAAGCCAAGGTACTGGGCTCCACCAAAGCCCGTCCCGGGCAAGCCGCCCTCGACTTTCTAGAAACGATACCTGCCGAAGACCCACAGGTCAGCGAGATGCTGCTCCACGGACGCACGATCGGCTGCTTCCAGATCGAAAGTCCCGGCATGCGCGCCACGCTGCGCGAAGTGCGTGCTGGCAGTGTGGAAGATATTTTGGTAGCCCTGGCGCTCTACCGGCCCGGCCCGCTCAGCGGCGGCTTGAAAGATGCCTTTGTGCGCCGCCTCTTAGGGCAGGAAGAGACCGTCTATCTGCACCCGGCGCTGCAGCCGCTTCTCGCAGAAACCTACGGCGTGATCCTATACCAGGAACAGGTGCTGCGCATCGCCCACGAACTGGCCGGACTCAGCCTGGCCGATGCCGACTTGCTGCGCCGGGCAATGTCGCATTTCGACCCGGGCAAGCAGATGCAAACGTTGAAAGAAAAGTTCATCGCCGGCGCCTGGGAGCACAGCCAGGCACCCCAAGCAGTCGCTGAACGCACCTGGGAATTAATGGCCGCTTTTGCCGGCTACGGATTCCCCAAAGCGCACGCCGCCTCTTATGCACAGGTGGCCTGGCGCGCAGCCTGGTGCAAGCTGCACCACCCAGCCATTTTCATGGCGAGTGTGCTGGCAAACTGGGGCGGGTATTACAGCCAGCGAGTCTATCTCAACGAAGCCCGCCGCATGGGGCTGGCCCTGCGCGCACCTCATATCAACCACGCCCGGCGGGACTTCAGCATCCAATATCTGCAAGGCCAGCCGGTCTTGTTCATGGGATTGGACCAGGTGCGCGACCTGACTCGCCAGACCATGGCCAGGATCATCAAAGAACGGCCTTTCACCTCGCTGCACGACTTCCTGGCACGCGTCGACCCCCGCCCGGTCGAAGTGGAAAACCTGGCAAAAGTTGGCGCCTTAGAAGGCTTCGGCAGCATCCCCGCCATCCTGGAACAGATCCGTTCGGGTGGATGGCGAGGCGGCCAGCTCTCATTCCTGGTGCTGCAAGAGCAGCAGGCTGCCGACTGGCCCCTGGCAGAAAAAGTGGCCGCCCAGGAACAACTTTTGGGCGTCAGTGTGATCGCCCATCCATTGGATATGGCCGCTGAACAAATCCGGGCTGCCGGGGCCGTCAGCACGGTGGAGGCCGCCGGCCGGTTAGGGCAGTCCGTGCGGGTAGCGGGCATGCGCCAGACCTGGCGGCGCACATCCACCACCCGCGGCGATCATCTCTATTTCATGTCGCTGGAAGACCTGGAAGGCATGCTGGAGGTGATCATCTATTCCGAAGTCTACCAGCGCAGCCGCAGCGCCTTGACCGGCCCGGGACCGTATATCATCGAAGGCGTAGTTGAGCTCGATTTTCAACAGGGCGAGCCTTTCCTGAGGGCCGAGCGCATCTCGCCTCTACCGGGCCGCGCCGCCAAAGCATAAGGGCAGTGTGCTTCTGCCGCGTGCTATAATGGGTGGAAATTCGGACTACCGCTTGAAACGAGAGGATCCCGCCATGCTCACCAAAACCTTCTTCTGGGCTGCTTACTGGATCTATGGAACCGCCTCGGCGGTGCTTTCCTGGCAGGCCACGCCCACCCCCACCTACA
>CAZVRZ010000380.1:0-2141 GCA_964629965.1 uncultured Anaerolineaceae bacterium | reverse complement strand
GTGATCGTTCCAAAGCTGGTAAGCTGGTAAAAGAGTGGTTAAAATGGATGTGGGACAGTCGACCAACCGCCCCACATCCTACGAACAAAGAGGCACACTGACATGCGCCTGAACCTGATTGTACCAAAAGTTGAACCGAACCACTTTGAATTCCCAAAGCAATGTCCCCAGAAAGGATGCCCGGGAATGCGCTTTATCCCACGGCAGGAAGTGAGTAAGAAGATCGTGGATGCCCAGCACCCTGAGGTAACGGCCTGGAGATGTGAATGCATAAAATGCGGGCATGTCTTCCGGGTCTACCCGAAAGGGGTCAGCCGGAAACAAATCTCAAAACGTGTGAATGGTATGGCAGTGATGCTGTACATTCTGGGGCTGAGCTACGGGGCTGTAGAAGCAGTATTGAGCTGCCTTGGAATGGGGATAGGAAAAACGAGTGTGTATCGGGCAGTGCAGTCCGTAGCAAAGCAAGTGCCAGGATTGAAACAGGAGAAACTACTGAGTGACTACAAGACTACAGCCATTGGGGCAGATATAACCAGCGTGCGCTGCAATGGGCAGTGGGTGACAGTCGGCATTGTGGTAGATGCGGTCAACGGGATGGTATTGAGCATCGATGAATTACCGGGCGAGGATGCCGAGCAATTGAAAGCTTGGCTTGAGCCGATTATGGAAGCGGTAGACGCAGATGTAGTGGTGAGCGATGATGCAGACGCACTCAAGAAGGTTAGCGACGAGACCGGACGCTCACAGCAAGTGTGCAAGAGCCATGTTGGCCGAAACACCGATGCCTTGGTGGCTGAGCTCTCCACGATTATTAGTGCGGGACAGGATCATTCTTTGGAGGTGATTGGAATAACTCCTCAACAGGCGTTGGAGGATTTGGCTTCACTCAAGGAGATGATCCATTCCCGGCGTCCGGAAGACCAGTCACGCCTTGAAGGAATCTATCTGCGCTATGCCAATGCTCGCAAACCAGGCAAGGGCAAAAAATATGATGTTGCGTATCGAATGCGCAACCTGTTTATGGATCGCTGGAACCTCTGGCCGCGCCTGACTTTCTATCGAAACTGGAAGGATGAATATGGAAATCAAATACTAGACGGCACCAACAACCATTGTGAACGCGCCATTGGATGGTGGATCAAAGAGCGCTACCGCTCGATGCGCGGCTACAAACAGGGGCGCTCCGCTCTTGGCGTTAGCCGCCTGATCGCCTTTGCCGGGAACAACCTGGCTCGTGGTTTGCGTTTAGCTGATTTGATGGCATAACCGGAATATTATTCGCCGGTTTTGCCATCATTGCTGTTTACCGACACATCTTTTACCAATTTTGGAACGGTCACGCATTTGGGGTGTGTACGAGCGAAAAAGTTGCCTGTGCATACCCCATTCTATCAAAACAAGTGGTAGAATTCTTCTTCGTGTGCAAATTCTCGTAAGGAATAACCAATGAAACTCTTTTCACAGAAACAATCTGCCGCCAAAATCGGCGTTATCTTGCTTGCATATATTGCGTTCATCGCCCTGGGTATGCCGGATGGTCTGGGCGGCGTGGGTTGGCCTTCCATTCGCGCCGATTTTAAACAGCCCCTGGATGCGCTGGGCATGCTGCTGGTGACCGGCGTAACGGGCTATCTCATCTCAAGTTTTTACAACGGCAAGCTAATTGTCCGCCTGGGCGTGGGCGGGCTGCTGGCGATAAGCTGCGGACTGACCGCCGTAGCGTTAATCGGCAACACCCTGGCCCCGGCCTGGTGGGTGATGGTCAGCCTGGGCTTCTTTTCTGGCCTGGGCGCCGGGGCGATTGACGCCGGGTTGAATACTTACGTGGCGGCGAATTTCAGCCCCGGCTTGATGCAGTGGCTGCATGCCAGCTACGGCATCGGGATTACACTGGGACCACTGATTATGACTGCCGCGCTAAAGTATAACGATTCCTGGCGGCTGGGTTATTTGATTGTTGGAGCCTTCCAGCTCATCCTGGCCATCAGCTTTTCGCTCACCCTGCCGATGTGGAAAAAGGGTGATGGGCACCTTAAAGAACAAGCCCCGCAGCGACTGACGGACTATAAAACCCCGCTGCTCGAAACCATCCGCCGGCCATCCGTTTGGCTCAGCGTATTCCTATTCTTCTTCTACAC
>CAZVRZ010000379.1:0-2165 GCA_964629965.1 uncultured Anaerolineaceae bacterium | reverse complement strand
TAACACCCAATGGCCAGATCTTCCTGGTCGATTTTGGCCTGGCGAAGGTTGTTTCGGGCCGCCAGGCTACGACTACCGGCGCTCGCGCCATGACCCCTGGCTATTCACCCCCTGAGCAATACGGAACAGCTCGGACCGACCACCGCTCGGATGTCTATTCTCTTGGGGCAACCCTTTATTCAGCACTCACGGATGCAATTCCGGAAGATGGTTTGGCGCGTGCCATGGAACAGACCAACATGACACCGATCACCAAACGAAATCCTAAAGTGTCTCGTAAGCTGGCGAACGTGATCGAAAAGGCATTAGAAGTTCGGCCTGACGATCGTTACCAGAATGCTGAAGATTTCAAGAACGAGATGATCAATTCGCGTACCACCACCCGCCGCCGCCTGCCTTTGGAATTGACACTGGAACCGGCTCCATATAGGGGCGCGAAGGGAGATGATGCAGGCGCAGGAGAAGATGGCCCGCCTCCAGATGGTGAACAACCGGAAGATGGCCTGTTATCCTTCCCGATCAGCAGGCCGTTATCGGATATTGCCTTTCAGCCGGCCTCACGCCCGGCGCGTAAGAAGAGCCGCCTGAGGGTTTCCTTGTTATTTTTGCTCTTCGTCATCCTGGTGGGAACTGCAATTGCTTATATTTTATTTCCGGGTTTGCCCCAGCAAGCCCTGGCGATGTTCCGGCCCACCGCTACACCCACTGTGACCGCCACGCTCTTTGAACCGGTGGCGGTGCTACCCACTGCCACGCCCACGCCAACGAATACGGCAACCTCGTCTCCATCTCCCTTGCCAACGCTGACGGCTACCCCCAAGCATACTTCAACCATTACGCTGACGCCCACAGTGACGAATACGCCCCAGCCTTCTCCCACGTTGGCCGGCGGCGGCAGCGGGCAAATCGCTTATACTTCTGAACGCACGGGCATGCCTGAGATTTGGTTGATGAATGTCGACGGCAGCGGTCAACGGCAGATCACGGATATTCCCGAAGGCGCCTGCCAGTCGGCCTGGAGCCCGGATGGATTGCGGATTGTCTTCGTTTCGCCGTGCGAGAAGAACCGTGAAAGCTATCCCGGCAGCAGTTTGTTCCTGATCAATGTGGATGGCACCGGCCTGACCCCTCTGCCGACTGCTCCGGGAGGAGACTATGACCCGATGTGGTCTCCGGATGGCAAAGCGATCGTCTTCACTTCCTTAAGGGGCGGCGGCCTTTCTCAAATATATGTGATGCAGTTGTCGGATTATTCGGTAACCCATTTGAGAGGGTTATACACCAAATCTAATTCGCATCCTGCCTGGTCTGCGGATGGCGAAGAGCTTGTTTTTTCCTCTGCAGACAACCAGCTTTATCGCATGCAGAAAGATGGTACGGGGGTTTCCCTGGTAACCCGTAATACGGGAGCCAGGTTGAACATTGAAGCGATCTGGACTTTGGATGCGAAAACGATCATCTTCACGCAGTGGTCAAGCGCGGTACCCTGGCTGATGTCGGTGGCTTATTCAGCCGACGGGGAAGTGCCGGTGAAAATTCCAAATACGGATTATATGAATGAGCCAAGCCTTTCACCGGATGGCTATTGGATTACGGCGACTGGCTTCCCGACAGGCTTTAAAGATATCTTTATCATGACGATCAGTGGGGTCGGACGTGTCCAACTGACTGATGATGAGACTGCCGATTACGATTCTGCCTGGCGTCCAAATGTTATCGTTCCTTGACTCTTCGCTTGTTGCCAGGCGTTTGGGTGGCTCAATCTAATTCGGAATGGCTCACATAGACTCTGGTGTGCATAAAAGGAGCAAAAATGACAGCTCAATTCATTGATGGCAATGCGATTGCGCAGAAGGTGCGCGATGGAGTTGCGGCGGACGTGCAAAAGATGGTGGAGGCTGGGCTGCCGCATCCCGGACTGGCGACAGTTTTGGTAGGTGAAAACCCCGGCTCACAAGTTTATGTTCGCATGAAGCATAAGGCATGTGGCAAAGCTGGTATTGAATCGTATGGGTATACGCTGCCCGAGAACGTTCCGCAGGCTGAGCTGGAACATTTGGTGAAAGATTTGAATGCCGATCCAAAGGTCAATGGCATCTTGGTGCAACTGCCGCTGCCTGCTGGATTGAATGAAGAAAGAGTATTGAGTGCGATCTCAATCGAGA
>CAZVRZ010000378.1:0-2170 GCA_964629965.1 uncultured Anaerolineaceae bacterium | reverse complement strand
CGACAGGGGCGGTTGATTGAATTGCCACTGTCTGCAAGGGGAGACGGCCCCGAATGCAATCGCAGACCTACGGTCTGTTCAACGATTGCTCTTTTTGCTTACTAGCATCCGTCTCTTTGCATGTTAAGGTGCCTTGCGTCGGCGGCGATCTGAACTGTGTTCCGATCGCTAGCCTTTCGCAGTCAACCCGCCGGGACTCGGACCCGGCTGCAGGCCTTACCTGGGGCTGGTGGTGAGAGGAAACTCAATTTCTTGAGAGACCTCTCTGCAAATGGCGTTATAGCCATCTGCTTGGACAGAACGCAGAGCGTCCTCTCCAGCGCACGCACGATTACGGCTCAAGTGAGCGTCCTTGAAAAAGAAACCGGGCTGGTGGCCGCGGCCAATCCTGGTGCATTCGGGCGGGTAGCCCTTGGCGAGGATCAAAGATGAAATCTATCATTATGTTCATCCTCCATCCTCCCCAACGGCCGCCTACCATTCTTCCGCCCACAAGGGTGTGCTATAGGAAATATCAGGCACTTTGCAGGCAATCAGCGTTTCGAGATCGGTTGCCACACCGTGCAGGTTCTTTAGCTTGCAGTCGCCGATCAGCCTGGCCCGGCGCTGCGCGTTGCGAGCGCACAATGCTACCCGGCTTTGAAGCTGTGCCTGGTTGCGCCATTTTTCATCCAACTCTTTATTGCTTAGCTCCACTTCGACGTAAAGCGTCTCCGGTTTTTCATCTGGCAGGCTGCGAACCACAGAAACATCAGGGATGGCATTGGTTTGTATCCCTTCGATCTGAGGCAGTACACCAACCTGAAAGCCGCGGAAGCGGGCATGCATGGCAAAGATCATCACAGCCAGGGTATGCTGGGGAAACTGCACACCCTGGTGCATCCGGTTCATACGCTGGCGTTCGGTTTCAGCTACGCCCCAGCCAAGGATCTGGCACAACTGCCGCCCATCCTCGGTGAGCTGGAGCATGGCAAGCGAGGTGTTGGGGGCGCTCATTTCCAGGACTTCCCGACTGATCAGGTTCTTTTCAACCATACTGTCATACACCCGGCGCAGCGCCCCGGTGCGCGAGCCAATCCCCTCCACCTGGCTGATCAGGTAATCCACTTCCAGGCGAATGTCCATGCCCTGGCCGAGCAGGTACAGCACGTACAGCTTGCGCCGTACCTGGCGCTCCCAATCGGTTTCATTTAGGCCAGCTTTTGGAAAATGGCTTTCGAAGCGCGCCGGCAGCGCAGCAGGTAACCGTAAGGCGCGGATATCTCGTAAGAGATCTATGTGTGCAAACATTCGGCTCTGTGCATTGATGTCTACAACGATTGGATTGCTCTCAGGCTGGGGCAAGGCTGCTGCATCACTCGTCACAGACGAAGAAGTTGCTGCCGATTGCTCCGTTGGTGTTTCGGGATTAGTCGCTGCGGGTACTGGAGCAGTGGTGGATGATGGTAAAGCCAACCTTCCCTTGAGAGCCTGGTTTTCGGCTTTCAACTGTTCCAGTTCAGCTAGAAGATTGTCATTCCAGCTAACGCCATTTGCCTGGATGGGCAGGCTGGCAAAGAATTTCCGCCAGCGTTCTGGCCCCCAATTCTCCGGCGCAGTGGGGTCAGTACGGCGTGCGTTTTCGATTTGTACGCCTGCCAGGCGTTGAGCCAGTTCGGTCAAGACGCCGCGCAGCTCGCGCAATGCGCTTTCAGCCTGTTGGCGGAAATGCCGTTCAGCATCGAGTAGATCATCCAAAGCATTGGTGCGAACGTCGCCGGGCATTATGACCTCACAATTAAAGGTAGATACACAAAGAACAAGGTGTTTCCTGATGAGACAGGGGTTGGCTCTGAAGTCTCTTCAGGATTTGGCGTTGGTGAAAGCGCCTGGATTGCCTCATCGAGCGCCTGGCGGGCCGTTTCACGATCTACAGCGCCAACTGCCCAATTGCTGATGGCCTGGGCAGCGAGAGTCAGTTTTTCCCGCTGGTATTCAAGCGCGGGCTGGCCCTCGCTGGCCAGGCGCTGGATGCTTTCAGAAGCCAGTTGAGCACGCACCGGGTCGGGTTGAGCGTTGAGTAAGGCAGCCAGAGTATCGGCGGCAGCCTGCAATTCACCCAGCTCGTCCAGGTAAGCGCTGCGAGCCTTGAGAACCTGCCACTCTGTCCAGGTCAGGGGCTTATCCCCTG
>CAZVRZ010000377.1:0-2174 GCA_964629965.1 uncultured Anaerolineaceae bacterium | reverse complement strand
TCTTAGGGGAGGGGGCGGCAGCAATGCCGCCTCCTTACCCGACCCTTAATTCGTTGGGCGGCGCGGTCAGGCGCCTTGAATTCCGCTAGAAAAAGGGAAAAATGCAACGGTATCAGGATCTTGCCTATGTAACCAATGGGCGTTCTCGTCAAAAACTCGACCTTTTCGTCCCCGATGCAGGGAAAAAACTGCCACTCGTAATTTGGGTTCATGGGGGCGCCTTTCGCATGGGAAGCAAAAAAGATCACGTCCCACTTGCGTATCTTGAGCGCGGTTTTGCCGTAGCCAGTCTCAATTATCGGCTCAGTCAAGATGCCATATTTCCAGCTCAGATTGAAGATATTAAGGCGGCTACACGTTGGCTACGAGCGAATGCCAAGAAATATCGCCTTAATCCCAACCGCTTTGGAGCTTGGGGGGAATCTGCTGGTGGTCACCTGGCAGCCATGCTAGGTTTGACAGGCAACACAAACACTTTTGATGTGGGGGAGCATTTGGAGATATCCAGTCAGGTGCAAGCAGTAGTTGATCATTTTGGCCCGACTGATTTTCTACAGATGGATGCACCAAGGCTTCCGGGAGGAATGGTCCATGATCCTCCCGATTCGCCCGAGTCAGAATTGTTAGGCGGAGCCATTCAAGCGCATAAAGATCGCGCAGCTAGAGCGAACCCAATCACTTATGTGACTAGAGATGCCCCGCCGTTTTTGATTGTGCATGGCAACCATGACCCGTTGGTGCCCTACCAACAAAGCGTTATCTTGAATAATGCCTTGGTGGCGCATGGTGTCCCTGTCTCTTTCTATACCGTCATCGGTGAAGGGCACGGCAATTTCAAAGACCCAATGGTAGCTAAAATTACGCTGAAATTCTTTGAACGGCACTTGAAGTCTGTCGATCGAGAAGAATTGTTGTAGTGGAGAGAGTATACGTTTCCGACTTGGATGGGACACTCCTGACGAATGATGCCATTCTTTCGCCCTTCAGTTAAAGAACCTTGAGTGAAATGCTGCAACTTATTATAAGGCATTCCAATCCTGTACCGGAAATATATCAGCGTGGGGGTTGTGATTTTCGGAGATCCAATAGGATGCTGCCCGCTACCCCAATGATCGCCAGTATCAAAACAGCCAGCACCAGCATGTTGACATTCTGCCGAGCAATATCCTGGGAGCCGGCAGTAGCGGCTGTAGGTACTGGGGTAGAGATCAATGTGTCAGCAGGTGAAAGATGCGATGAGGTTGGACGAAGGGCAGCCGGTTGGGCAGGCGAAGGAGTTGGCGTGGATGCGCTGGTAGCGACCGATGGATCTTGGGCGGCTGCTGGCGCAGTGGCAGCAATCTCTGAAGACAACGGCTCTGTTGTTCCAGCCGGCCAGATGAGCAAGGGCTGGCCCACGTAAAGGAATGTGTCGCCATCGGGAATGCCGTTCAGGAGGCGGATGGCATCGATCTTAACGCCGTAGGATACAGCAATGCTCCACAGCGTTTCACCCGGACGCACCACGTGGATGATGGCGCCGCTGGCGTCAGGCGTGCTGGTCAATAGGGGAACAAAGGTGGGGATAAATCCCGGCGAGGTGGCGACAGGGCCGGGCGTAGAGTCCACGCCGGGGGTGGGGTTACCACCCGGCTCGGTGGTGGCTACGAGGGTACCCGGGCGGACATCGATGGTGTAATATACGTTGCCATCCGCCGAGAGCGCCATGCCCGCGCCGATGTCACCGGTGACATAGCCGATCATCGTGTGCATGTGACCCCAATCCGACCAGATGCGATACACCACAACTTCCGATGTAAACCAACCATCGGTGCCTGCCGCCACATTCTCGGCATAACCATAATCCAATGGGATCGTTCCATCGCTGTGTTCGTGGGTGCTGTGTTGAGTAGCCGCCTGGTAATCAGAATGCTCTTGAGCATAAGCCATCAGATTTGCATCGATCTGGTATGGCGCCAGGCCGTAAGATGCCCTCAGCGTATTGACAGTATTGATCAGATCGTAAGGCGTCTCGCTTAAAGCCAGGGCTGGTTGGGGCAAAAAGAACCCGGCGGCGATGAGCGCCAGGATGAATAACAGCTCCTTGACAGGCAGCTTTGCCTTAATTGTGTTCATAAACTTAGTACCTATCCGAGAATTATGTTGAGCAGGACTTGAGCGCAGGCCATCTGAAC
>CAZVRZ010000376.1:0-2178 GCA_964629965.1 uncultured Anaerolineaceae bacterium | reverse complement strand
CCCAAACTTATATGAAATGTGTGCTCTCGCCCCCGGTCTACTGCTTCGAAATCCCGAATAACAAAGAAAATCTTGCTTGGCGCTCTGCGATGCTCTTCACCGCCCCAGCGATTTGTGCCGACAGCGCCTGCGCGGTTTATCATCTCCATCTCCAGGCTTTTCTTCGCGATCTTGGCGCCTTGGCGGTTTAAGATCTTTCCCACTTTGTTCCACATGAGCTTCGCGGTTTAAGATTTTCCCCCTTCGCTGCACGTGAGATTCTCCCCTGCTCAGCGAATCTGCCACCGCTCGGAAGATCCGCAAACCATTTTGCCACGAATTTCATGACTTGACTTCATTTGTATATTATGGTAATATACAATTATGGTTGACCTGAATACTGCGGCTGGCTTTGATTGGGATGAGAACAACCGTGACAAGAATTGGATCGCCCACCAGGTTTCGGTTGGTGAATGCGAAGAAGTATTTTTCAACCTGCCCTTGCTCTTGCTGCCCGACTCGGCTCATTCCCAGGCTGAAACACGCTACTACGTTTTGGGCCAAACGGATGCCGGGCGGCAGTTGTTCATTTCGTTTACCCTGCGCGACGATAAAATCCGCGTGATCTCTGCCCGGGATATGAGTAAGAAAGAGAGAGTGATCTATGCCGAAGCGTATTCCTGAATTCAAAAATGAAGACGAAGAACGTGAATTCTGGGCAACCAACGATGCCAGCGAGTACCTGGATTGGCATCCGGCGCAGCGTGCAATATTCCCGAATCTGAAGCCGTCCACCCGCACCATCTCCTTGCGTCTGCCGGAAAACATGCTCGACCAGCTGCGCCAGTTAGCCAATAAACAGGATGTGCCTTACCAATCGCTCATCAAGACCATCCTGCGGGAGCGCCTCGACCACGAGTACGACCGGCGCTAGAAACACAAAAAAAGGTACGAAAGCCGCTTACGCAGCTCCCGCACCTTTCGCATTCTTCGCTTCTTACTCTCCCGGCAAGATATCTTCCGGAACGATGTCCTCCGGCGAGAAAGACTCCGTCAACGCTTCCCACAATCCCGGGATGATCTTGGTCGCCGGCGACCCGGCGCGCGTCTCCAACTCCAACTCGACCAGGATGGCCGGCGGGGTGTATGCCTTTGGTTCAGTGATTTTGATCTGTGTTTTCATCCTATGCCTCCTGGTATCCTATCGAACCCATTTCTTCAAACCGAAGCGCAGCGCCAGGCACAAAGCACCCCCTGCCAGCGCCAGCAAACCGGGCAGCAGCCAGCCAGCGAACAAAGGCTGCGGCCTCGCCTGCAGGTCTTGCAGCTCCACCACGGTGGCGTTCGTGCCAGACAGGCTGATATTGTCAAAGCAGCCGGCGGTACTTGTGGCGCCAGCCTCCTGGTCAGAGGAACTAAAACTCACTCTAACCGAGAGAGCCGAGAGAGCCGCCGCCTCTGAAATCGTTGCCGACTGGTGATTCATCGCCCCCGGATCAAAGAATATATAGCTTGAAACGCCAGCATAATTTACGCAATTCGCAGCAGAGTAGAAAGATGCGTAGACATCAGCCTCAGTTCCTGTCACGATCCTGCCATCGCCTGACAGCGTCCAGTTACCCGATGGCAAAGTCGTAATGTTGATGCACTGACGAACATTCGTGTTCATACCTGCCGTGTTTTGCAAGTAACCGATCCCGGCACCGTCCGGGCAGCTAACGGCATCAAAGGTAGTTCCCGTATCAAGGGTCCAGTGATCGGTGTTGGCGGTGAATTCACCGTTGGTAACGATGTTGCCCGGCCCGGCGCTCCAGGCGGGCAGAACGGTGAACGCCAGCAGCGCGCCTGCCAGCAGCCCGCAGCCCAGCAGCAGCAACCCCCCGCGCAACAATCGCACAAATGCTTTAACTTTCATAGTTTGCCTCCTTAGCAAATAGTCCCCCCCCCCTGGAACAAAGGGAAAGATGAAAAATATGCTTATTTATTATACAACAGAAACCTTTCATCGATGTCAAGATGAAAATAACATGAGATGTAGACCAGGTCTAGTCCGGGTTGATTTAAGATCGATTTTCCCCCTAACACCTTGCGCCGCTCCTGTTTTTTAGGTATACATAGAACATATATTCTATTCCATTCACCACGCAGGAGGTTCTATGACCAACGACCTATCCACCCCCCAACTGCTCTGGCTGCGCG
>CAZVRZ010000375.1:0-2211 GCA_964629965.1 uncultured Anaerolineaceae bacterium | reverse complement strand
CTACGTTTTCTCTGGCCTGGCGGCGCAGGGCATCGAGGTGGCAGGGGAAAGCCAGCTGGTCGGGTACCCGTCCCAGTTCCCCAGCGTCAGCATGGTCGACTGGAACACCGGCGCTCCCAACGCGCGCTTCCGCGTCCTGGAGCTGCTCAAGAAACATTTCGGCCCCGGCGGCCAGGTGATCAAGACCGCCAGCGGGCTGTACAGCCCGGTGCCCTATTACCACGCCCAGGCATTCCTATCCGCCGCCGGCAAGCGCCAGCTTCTGCTGGTCAACAAACGTGCAGGCGTGCTCGACCTGGCCCTGCCGGGTTTTGCCGGGGCAGCCGCAGAGGTGGTAGACCTATCCACCGGCAGCGGAGCGGCGCGCAGCGAGGTGCTGGTCAGCGACACCTACCACCTGGGCGGGTATGCAGTGGCGGTGCTGACAGGGGCGTGAGAAGCCGGCGATTGATGAACATTAACAAATAAATCATGTAACCAAGTTCTGAAGGTTGGCGGCTGAAGCCGCATCAACCGTTGCAAAACCCGGCCTTCGCCGGGTTCTTCAGTTCCGCGAAGGCGGAACTTAGCAGCTGGTAGGCGCGAATTAATTCGCCCGGGCTGCGCCGGGCAATGCAAGGTTAGCCTCCATTACGTGATTAAATTATTAATGTTCATAAGTCGCGACTAAAACCGCAAAACCCGGCCTAAGCCGGGTTCTTTAGCCCCACGGAGGTGGGGCTTCGCAATTGTAGCAACTGTGATAAAAGTCAAGAGGTAAGCACTGGTTTGGGTACTGCCAGGATGGGCTGCCAGGAGGTACGCGATTGCATCATCGCATTGAGAATCGTTAACAATTTACGCATACAGGCCGTGAGCGCCACCTTGGCGGGTTTGCCGGCCTGGGTGAGGCGCTCATAGAATTGCTTGATCACCGGGTTGAAGCGTTTGGCCGAAAGCGCGGCCATATACAGGATCGCCCGGACCGAGCCCCGCCCGCCCCAAATGGTGCGTTTGCCACGATACACCCCGCTGTCGCGGTGGAAGGGAGCCACTCCCACCAGGGCGGCAATCTTCTTACGGTTGAGCTGGCCCAATTCGGGCAGCTCGGCCAGCAGCGTGGCCGCGGTGACTGCACCCACGCCCGGCACGCTTTGCAGCAGATCATCCTGCTCGCGCCAGCAGGGGCTGTCTTGCAGCAGACGGCGCAGTTGTTGATCCAGCTCGTCCAGGTGCTGCTCGAGGAAGGCCAGATGGGCTTTCAGGTCGCTGAGGAAGTCTGGATGGATCAGTGCCCGCCGGTTTTTCTCGGCCACCAGCATCTCGATCAGCTGGCGGCGGCGAGTAAGCAGGGCGTGCAGCTGCCGGGTCTGGGCATCGGGCAGCTGCCGCGACTCGGGACGCACCGCATCGGCAAAATGCGCCAGCACCTGGGCATCCAGCCGGTCGGTTTTGGCCAGGCGGCCCAGACTTTTGGCAAAATCGCGCACCTGGCGGGGGTTGACCACCGCGACCGGCAGTCCCGCCGCCACCAGCGCACTCACCACCGGAACTTCCCATCCGCCAGTGGCTTCGATCACGATCAGGTTGATTGTCTGCGACTGCAGGCGGGTGACCAGTTCAGTGATCCCCGCTTCATCATTGCTCGTCTGCCAGATCTCATTACTGGGCCGGATAGCCCCATCTAGGGTGGCTTTGCTGACATCAATCCCCACAAAACAGGAGGTAGTGCTGCTTTCGCTCATTTCGCCCTCGTCGCATGAAAAAGATGGTCCCAACCTTGCCTCATCCGAGCTCGCGGCTCCTGGCAACTGTTCGGGCTATTGGCGGAAGGACGCGGCGACCCTTGCTACAATCCGGTTTTCTTTAACCTAGGGGCGATCGATCTGCCGAGTCCTTTTCCACTAGCCGTATCTTACTCTATCTCTATCATACAAGGGGCGATGCATCCGGAAGCCTGTTGGTTGGGGTAAACATGCGCTGCCCGGATGCTTCGCCCCTACCTCCGTGTTGGGGGTGCCTCTATGGCAACGCAGGCGGATGGGGGGATTGTGCGGCAGGGGTAATTTTTTATTAATCCCCAAAAACGCGCGCGTTTTTGGGGATTAATATATTTTTATTTTTGGGCCTCGACGGCCTTGATTTGGGCCTGGCGGGCCATGTCGGTGGCGGCGGCGAGGATGCGCAGGGCTTCTTCGGGGTTGTGGAAGCCCATGCTGTTCTCGGCGGCGA
>CAZVRZ010000374.1:0-2218 GCA_964629965.1 uncultured Anaerolineaceae bacterium | reverse complement strand
AACACGATCAGCGCCAGCGCGGCCAGGATCAGCAGGTTATGGAGATGGGTGGGCAGGCATGGAAATCGATTCATCTCACCACCCCCAATTGCGGAACAAGAGATCCTGGCTGTCCGTCTCTTCAGCTGGGGCTTTTTTCTGTGTGTAGATCACCGGCAGGCGTTGGTTGCCAGCCGGTAGATAACGGTTGGGCTGTGGATCTTGTACCCGGATGAATGGGTAGGGGGCAGACGCGGCGGGCGGGGTTGGCAATTGGCGCGCTTGCCGCCCGGAGACAAAGCGGTAGGCCGTGACCCCCACTCCTGCACCGGCAACCAGGGCCACTACTACCATGAACCCGCTCAAGCACTGTGAGGTCAGCAGAGCGGTGGATGCGGCGGCATTCGCCACGCCGTTGGCCAGGCTTGCCGATGCGCTGGTCAGGGCGGTCAATAACGACAGGATGACGACAATCATCAGGAATATGCCTGCAAATGCGCCGAATACTTTCATCGCTGCACCTCCCATATCATCACGCTTCGGAACTGCCTGGCGGGTCTGGCCGGTTGAATTTTTGCAACGACTCGGCGATCATCACCAACATGCGCTGCAAGTCTGGCCGGAGCCGGTCATACAAGTGCAGCAGATCAAGCCGCTGCGGGTCAAGGCTGTCGGCGCCAGGGGTTTCGACAACTCCGGCAAGCTGCAGGAAGCTGCTGGCCGAGTAGCCGGTGGCCTTGGCCAGGCGCACGCAGGTTTCGAGCGAGGGCAGCCGGTCGGGGTAGTAGATCAGGCTGCGCAGGGTGCCGTCCGATAACCCGGCCAACCGGGAGAGTTCAGTCAAAGAAAGCTGGTTCTTGGCCACATAATCCAGCAGCCAGTGGCCTAAAGGAGATTGCGCTTGTTTGTTTGCATGTCGAGGCATAACTTGTATCCTGTTTCTCTTGCCAGACGAACCAAAAAGGTGTTAAATAAAAACGGCTCCCGTATCGCTTGATACGAGAGCCGCAGGCTCATTTGCCGTTATCGCTTCTTAGGCCGTCCACCCCGGTATCGCCTTATTAGACGTTCCGGAGATTTGATATGCGTTTCAGATTCTTCACTATCCAATTCCCGTATGATCAGAGCCAGGGACCTTTCCCTGTCGTATCCGCGCGGGATCAGAAGGATGGGTCTTCTTCCGTATGTCATTTGGTAACACGGTGGAATGCTCCCTTCCTTCCCGCCTCTCAAAGAAGTGCAACCCCGCCTATAACAGCGGGGTTGTGATTTTAAGGGAGGGTAAACCGTTTGACAGGCCTTTGAGCACCGGTCTTATCCTGAGCCTGCCTTGATAGCCGTACTCTTGTACGTGTTTTGCCACGCCGATTATGTTCTGGGTGTTCCGGTTCAGGTCAGGCAGGAGACCGCTCGTATCACGTTTGTGAACCCAGGTGGGATACCGGCAGATGTATCGCCTGAAAACATCGCATACCTTCTAACCAGGAAACTGTTTGGGCGTTGGGTCGCGAAATGTACGCGGTGTATTGATACGGCCGCGTAGATGGGAATGGGAAAAACTCAAAGAGAGGGTATTACACCTGCTCAGACAGCGCGCAGAAGATGGCGACGAGGGGATTAGCAACGCTGAAATCCGCCACAGGTGCTCTTTACCTGCGATGACCCGCCTGAAAGCCAACCGCTCACGTACGCTCTTGTACGAACTGATGTCAGAATACCCCCAGATCGAGCATATTGATCGCGGGCGGTTGTCAATTTTTCGCTGGCGGGAGTAAAGTCAGGCATCTGGGTTGGGGAGGGAACAGATCTGGTATCCCCGCTGGAGCTTCTTCTTCATAATCCGGTTGGCGAGTTCTCGCGCCTGGGCGGGAGTCTCTACCGAGATGGCGCGCCACTGCTGTTCAGGTGCTCTTTACCTGCATTATCCTGCCGAGTACATGCAACTATCACTTCGTTGGGGGTGCAAATGTCCCGTGGTTGAGGGCAGGCGTCCCGTTGCTCACGGGGTATGCGGTGTCGTGCCTTAAAATCAAAACGGGCTGCTTCAGCCCGTTTTGATCGGTTATCAATTCTGGCTAGTCTTCCTGGCTCATTGCTCTAAATCCTTGCCCAAAACGAAAAATAACTGTATGCTTGGATAAGTTGTTATTGAAGCCATTAAATAATTCATTATTCCAGAGTGCAATAAGTGGGAATTTCATGAAAAGAGAATATTACTCGGATACGATTGCCAATTTTT
>CAZVRZ010000373.1:1974-2219 GCA_964629965.1 uncultured Anaerolineaceae bacterium | reverse complement strand
GTTGAGGCGCAAGTAGTATTCACCCTCATCAGGGCTTGGGAAAAAGCGGCTGCCAGGCGCATATTCCACGCCTTCCCGAGCGGCTGCTGCCATCAATTCCTCAGAGGATAACCATTCCGGGAGCTTCAACCAGATGAAAATTCCTCCGTGGGGAGGTGTAATGCGCACCTCTGCAGGCAAGTAGCGATCAATGGCCCCCACCATGGCATCGCGGCGGCGGCGATACATCTGGCAGGACCGGCGCA
>CAZVRZ010000373.1:1219-1964 GCA_964629965.1 uncultured Anaerolineaceae bacterium | reverse complement strand
TGCTGAACAAGGTTGGACGTCGCCAGATCGTAGACGCGCTTCAAACCAACGAGCCGGTCGTAGATCGGGCCGTCAGCCACTACAAAGCCGATGCGCAAGCCGGGCATCAACATCTTAGAGAATGTCCCGATATAGATCACTCTGCCGCCGGGGTCCAGTGCTTTGAGGGCCGATTGAGCGCGCCCTTCAAAACGCAAATCGCCCACAAAATCATCTTCGAGAATGGGGATATTGTAGCGCTCTGCCAGCGAGAGCAACTGATGGCGCCGAGAGAGGGTCAAGCAGGTGCCCGTTGGGTTTTGAAAGTTTGGGATGGTGTAGATTAATTTGGGGTGATGCTGCTGAAGAAGGGGTTCCAGGCGTTCAACTTGCATTCCGCCTGCATCTGTCGGACAACTCACGATCTTCAACCCGTGCAAGCGGAATAGCTCAAGTCCCAGATCATACGTCGGGCTTTCGACCATAATCACATCGCCGCGTCTAAGTAGAATTTGGGTGATCAACGCCAGGGCTTGTTGTGAACCTGAGGTGATGAGGATGGAGTCCGACCTGACCGATATGCCCTGGCTGGCCAACACATGGGCGGTTGTGGCTCGAAGCGGCGCATAACCTCGAGTGTCGCCCAACTCAAGCGCGGCGATCCCGTCACGGTAGATAACCGTCTTGATGGCCTTGTAGAAATCGGTGTTTGATTTCTCAAAAAAGATATAATGTTCCTTATTATCAACTAGATAAATTAGATAAA
>CAZVRZ010000373.1:491-1209 GCA_964629965.1 uncultured Anaerolineaceae bacterium | reverse complement strand
AAATCCAGTAAATGTAATGGGTTTGGGATGTCGGAGCGCAGGCGCTTTGTCTGTTCCAGGTGCATCTTCCGTTGTTTCTTGAAGGGCTTGCAGCCAGAGGGGCCAATTGCCATGAGCCTGCTGTACGGGTGGGGGCGAAGAGCTGCCGGGAGAAAGGACATAAGTTCCACTGCCCACACGGCGAGACACCAACCCTTCGGATTCCAGCGTGGAATAAGCGTTTTCTACCGTCGTGCGGCTGATGCCCAGTTCATCAGCAAGGTCTCGGCTCGCCGGCAAGCGCGTCTCGGGGGCCAAACTTCCTGACAGAATACCTTGCCGCAAATACATCTCGATCTGTTGGTACAATGAAATGGAACTTTGGTGGTCGATTGGAATGCGCATGGTTCAATCCCTGATGAATTGGTCGAGAGTAATATATCACATCTTCAATTTGAGCAATACCAAATTGGGTTAAAATGCGAATTGGTCTTATAAAAACGTTCACTATTGGCACTACCAATGATGCCAATTTTGATCTATGATGCAATCTGGTACTGGCAAATGGGATTTCTCCTAGAGGGAGTAATTGAAATGAACAACCGCACCCTGGGCCGTTCCAAGATCGAAGTGTCCCCGCTGGGTATGGGTTGCTGGGCTATTGGTGGACTCTGGCAGTGGATGGATGGGCCAGGTGGATGGGGCGAGGTTGACGATGCCGAGTCAATCCGCGCCATTC
>CAZVRZ010000373.1:0-481 GCA_964629965.1 uncultured Anaerolineaceae bacterium | reverse complement strand
GGACGGGTCGGGCAGTTTCGCGGCTTGGCGTCGGGCTTGCCGAGATTGGCGAGCTTGAGTTGGAGGAGGCCAGGAGAGCCGCAGAGGTGCTCAATGCGGCGCTGGACAACGGTATCAATTTCTTTGACACGGCTGCTAATTATGGGACAGGGCACAGCGAGCATATCCTGGGGCAAGCCCTGGCTGGTCGGTGGGATCAGGCCATCATTGCGACCAAGTTTGGTTTTAACGTGGATGTGGTCGGGAAACGCGTCAGCCGGTATGAACATGATGGCGACATCATCAAAAACGTGACCGCCGAGTGTGAGGATAGCTTACGGCGGCTTGGTACGGATACCATCGACCTGTACCAGCTTCACGTCTGGGATTTTCCTTCAGAACGGGTTGGCGAACTGCTCCAGGTTCTGGAATCGCTGGTCAGTGCGGGCAAAGTCCGGTTTTATGGTTGGAGCACGGACGACGCGGTGTTGGCAAGGGTCTT
>CAZVRZ010000372.1:0-2229 GCA_964629965.1 uncultured Anaerolineaceae bacterium | reverse complement strand
TACAATTCGCTCGATTGGAATAGATACGCCTATGTGCGCTATAACCCTATCCGATACAGAGATAGTAGTGGGCATTGCATTGATGGGATATCAACCTGGGCCTGTTTATTAGTAATTGCAGGCGTAGTAACGAAGGTAGTAGATTATGGGTGGACAGCCTATGATACACTCCAAAGTGTCAATACGCTAAATGATGCAAATGCGAGTAGCGACGATAAACTCTTTGCTGGATTAAATGTTGCTTTAGCAAGTACAGAGTTTATTGAGCCGGACGACATACTTCCCATTGGGATACCAGCAGATGATTTGGCAAGAAAAGGTATTCTTAAGGCAGCTAGAGAAGCATATCAACAAGGAGGAAAAGGAGCATTATTTGTATCATCTCAAAAAGTCGGGGTAAAAAATGTACAGGAAAGGGCTGTGCAATTCGGCCAAAGGCAGATAAACTGGAGTGGTGAAAATTCAAGACCTGGAACTAAGCGGTATCGAAGACGAAAAAGCCTTGGTGATTATCGGGCAACTATTGAATTTGATCGAGGAATTGTCATCGGCGTTGCGGGAAGGGCAGGCCGAGATCCAACGACTGCGCGATGAGGTCAACCGGCTGAAGGGGGAACAGGGGAAACCGAAGGTGAAAGGCAACACACCCAAGCCACCAGCGGAGGATCATTCATCAGAGAAAGAACGACGGACAGCACGACCACGGCATAAAAGCAGCAAAAAGGCGGACATCCGGATCGATCGTGAGGAAACATTGGAGATGGATCGGGAGAAGATGCCGGAAGATGCGAGGTTCAAAGGGTACGCGGATGTGGTGGTGCAAGACATTCGACTGACGACGGACAATGTATTATTTCACAAAGCGAAATATTATTCAGCCGAAATGCACCAGAGTTACCAGGCCGAACTGCCGAGTGGGTACCGTGGACAATATGGACCGGGGATCCGATCCTTGTGCTTAACGTTGTACCACGGGCTGCAAGCCAGCGAGCCGAAGATGGTGGAGTTCTTCGCCCATGTGGGCATCCAGGTCTCGAAAGGAGAAATCGCGCAGTGGCTGACGGAAGACCAGGCGGGGTTTCATGCCGAAAGCGATGCGGTGTATGAAGCGGGGTTGGCCAGCAGTCCGTATCAGCAGACGGACGACACCCTCACCCGGGTGGATGGACAGAATCAACATTGCCATGTGGTTTGTAACCCGGTCTATACCGCCTATCATACCCGCCCAGGCAAGGATCGCTTGACGGTACTGGATGTGCTGCGTAACGGGCGGCAGCGGTTGTTCCGCTTGAATGACGAAGCATTGGGCTACCTGAAGCAACTGCACTGGTCGAAGGCGACCTGGTATCGTTTGCAGGGTTGGATCGCCGAAGAAAGCCTGGATGAGACGACCTTTCTCAAACGGCTGGAAACAGAACTGCCCGGATTGGGCCAACAGCATCGCAAATTGCTGCTGGATGCCGCCGCCATCGCCGCTTATCATGCCGAACCGCGCTATTGGGTGGTGCAAGTACTCATTTGTGATGATGCCCCTCAGTTCAACTGGCTAACGGAGCAAATGATGCAGTGCTGGGTACATGAGGGGCGTCACTACAAAAAATTGTTACCGGTGGTCGCTCTCCATCGTCAGCACATGGATGATTTTTTGAAGCGCTTCTGGGCCTACTACCAGCAATTATTAGCATATCAAAAGGCTCCCAGTCCGCAACAACAGGCCCGTTTGCTGGTCGAGTTTGACACACTGTTTGATCCCCACACCGGTTATGATGCATTGGATCAGCGCATTGCCAAAACCCGGCTCAAAAAAGACACCCTTCTGTTGGTGCTACACCATCCTGAACTGCCTTTACATAATAATGCCGCTGAACTGGCGGTTCGTCAGCGGGTGCGTAAACGCGATGTTAGTTTTGGACCGCGAACGCAGGCCGGGGTACGTGCCTGGGATACCTTTGCGACGTTGGCTGCAACTACCAGAAAATTAGGTGTCAGTTTTTATCTCTACATTCAGGACCGAATTTCCGCCACCAACGCCATCCCGCCTCTGGCTGATTTGGTCACGAAAGCCGCAAATGACCTTAAGTTGGGCTGGTCTTTTTCGCCTGCTTGAGATTACCCCTACTTTTTGAGATGATACCTTTTTTTTACCTCTTTGAGTCGCTGGACTCGGCAGAGGTTTCAAATGCCCTGTTCGCAGCCGAGACAAACATGTTCAGAAGGTCAACCGCTTTC
>CAZVRZ010000371.1:0-2237 GCA_964629965.1 uncultured Anaerolineaceae bacterium | reverse complement strand
TTCGTACACAGGCTCTGCCATGCACGATGGTTGGGGGAACCATTGTCTCGTTCCTTTTCCGCTTAACGACGCCAGATTTCAACAGTTTGCCGGGCAGATACTGAAACGCTCTTGATTTCCTCAATTGGCGATTGCTATGTCCAACCGGGGAAGTTATTTTTGATTTGACAAACGGGAAGAATTACCCGGTATTGGGAAGAAAAATGGAACTTACACTCGAACCTATTGGTATTCACACATACAATAACCGGCGCACATTTGCGATTATCTCACATCCCGACGCTGGCAAGACCACCCTGACCGAAAAGCTCTTGCTGTACGGCAATGCTATTGACCTAGCCGGCAGTGTGCGCGCCCGGCGCAACCAGCGCAGCACCACGTCGGACTGGATGGCGATGGAGCGCGAGCGGGGTATTTCGATCACATCCACAGTATTGCAGTTTCCTTACCAGGGGTGCGTCATCAATCTGCTGGATACGCCAGGACACCAGGATTTTTCGGAAGATACCTACCGCACCTTGAGCGCAGTAGACAGCGCCGTGATGGTGTTGGACGCGGCCAAGGGAGTTGAGCCGCAGACACGCAAGCTGTTCGAAGTCTGCCGCAAACGCGGCATCCCAGTCTTTACCTTTATCAACAAGATGGACCGCCCGGCGCGACCGACGTTGGAATTGCTGGATGAGATTGAAGACGTGCTGGGCATGCAGCCTGTTCCGCTGAATTGGCCGCTGGGCGATGGGATCGGCTTCAAAGGGGTTTATGACCGTGCCCGGCAGGGCGTCTATCTCTACGAACGCATCGAACGCAATGAGCGCATGGCACCGGAGCAATTTTTTACCCTGGAAGGCCTACTGGCGGCTGGCCTGGTCAATGAAAGCCACCTCGAAAAACTTCAGACCGATATCGAGCTGTTGGATGGGCTAGAGATCGCCTTCGATACACAACGCTTCCTGGCCGAGGAACAAACCCCGGTCTTTTTTGGCAGCGCCCTGACCAATTTCGGCGTGCGCCTGTTCCTGGATGCCTTTGTCGAACTAGCGCCGCCTCCCCAGCCCTTTGAAAGCAGCAAGGGATTGGTCTCCCCGCAAGACCAGGGCTTTTCGGGCTTTGTATTCAAAATCCAGGCCAACATGAATCCCAAGCATCGCGACAGCGTGGCTTTCGTGCGCATCTGTTCTGGCAGGTTTGTGCGCGGCATGGAAGTGCTTCATGCCAAAACGGGAAAAATCTATCGCCTGCAGCGCCCGTATAAGCTCTTTGCTAATGAGCGCGAGATCATCGATGAGGCATATCCGGGCGATGTGTTGGGGCTGCCCAACACTGGCAGCTTTGGCATTGGCGACACCCTGTGTGAAGACAAGGTGTTTGAATTCGCGCCGATCCCGCGCTTTCATCCGGAACATTTTGCACTCATGCGCAACAAAGATTTGGGAAAGCAAAAACAGTTTCTCAAGGGACTGCGACAGCTTGAAACGGAAGGCGCCGTGCAGGTCTTATACAACATCGACGCCTTCAAGCGCGAGCCGATCCTGGCTGTGGTAGGCGAGTTGCAGTTTGACGTGGTGCAAGCCAGGTTGGAAAACGAGTATAACGTACCAACTTCCCTGGAGCGCCTGGAGAGCAGTGCAGCGCGCTGGGTCGCCGGCCCTGAAAACATCATCTTGCGTATCGCCGACTCGCACATCCTCTTGTGCCGCGACATGAACCAGAATTACGTGGCGTTGTTCAAGGAGCCGTTCTACGTCAAATATACCACTGAGCGTTTTCCTGAACTGAAATTCGAGATATTGAACTAATGACTAGCAAGCTTAGATATCAATGACCGTGCTAGACGGTCATTGACATGGTTTCAGCTCAATGTAAAAACCTCTATTCAGTGAGGTGACAGTCTGGCAAGCAAAGGTCAGTTAATAGACAAAACCCCCATCCTCTGCCTAAAGGCTGCGAGTTCGAGGGTTTATGAATCAAAAAAGTCTCTTGGCAATGACCTACTCTCCCAGGGCGTCGCCACCCAAGTACCATCAGCGCTAACAGGCTTAACTACCGGGTTCGGAATGTAGCCGGGTATACCTCTGTCGCTCCAATCACCAAGAGACTCTTTTTACTTGTTAAGATACCAACTGAATATGATGTGCAAACGATGTAGAAAAGGTCCGAGTTCTCCGCACCATAGAACTAAGCCCTCGGCCATTAGTACAGCTTAGCTAAATATATTACTATACTTACACTTGCTGCCT
>CAZVRZ010000370.1:0-2249 GCA_964629965.1 uncultured Anaerolineaceae bacterium | reverse complement strand
GCGAGGAGACGTGGCAGGAGTGGTATCAGGCCAAACTTGCCGAGATCATCGCCGCGGTTGGTCTGGCGCAAAACCTGGCTGCGCTGCGCGCCTTGGCTACCGAAGGAATCCAACGCGGGCACATGAGCCTGCATGCCCGCCAGGTTGCCATCGCCGCCGGCGCTCAAGCTGATATGATCGAAAAGATCGCTAATCAGATTGTCAAAGAAAAAAATATCCGCCTCGACCGAGCCAAGGAATTACTTGGCCAATGGAGCAAACATGACTGAACATACCCATAACGAAAAACCGGAGCAGAACCTGCTCTTAAAACCTAACAAAAAGGTTGGCATTGTCGGCTACGGCGCATACGTGCCTCAATATCGTCTTCCCGCCAAAGAAGTCGCCCGCATTTGGGGCGGTCATGAGGAAGGCCTGCCGGTCATCGAAAAGGCTGTTGCCGGTCTTGACGAAGATGTGATCACCATGTCGATCGAAGCCGCCCGCAACGCTCTCAAACGCGCGCAAATCGACCCGCAAGAACTACGAGCGGTCTGGGTAGGCTCTGAATCGCACCCCTACGCGGTAAAACCCAGCGGTACAGTGGTGGCCGAGGCCATTGGTGCTTCAACGAACATCCAGTCTGGCGACTGGGAGTTTGCCTGTAAGGCTGGCAGTGAGGCTATGGTTGCCGCAATCGCTCTGGTTGGATCAGGGATGGGCAAGTACGCGCTGGCGATCGGCATGGATACCGCCCAGGGCAAACCGGGCGATGCCCTGGAGTATACCGCTGCCTCTGGCGGCGCGGCTTACCTAATTGGTCCGGATGAGGAGTCCCTGGCATCGATTGAAGCGAGCTATTCTTATGTCTCCGACACGCCAGACTTCTGGCGCCGTGCCCACGCGGTCTATCCCGAACACGGCCAGCGTTTCACTGGGGAACCAGCTTTCTTCACTCATGTGACCAACGCTACCCAAACCATACTGCGCCATGCCGGTTTAACGCCCAATGACTTCACTTATGCTGTTTTCCATCAGCCCAACGCCAAATTCCCTCAGCGAGTGGCTGCTGAACTTGGTTTTAGACCCGAACAGATTAAAACTGGCCTGCTCTCACCGATGATCGGTAACACTTACGCCGGAGCAGCCTTGATCGGCCTCACCGCCATTCTGGATATTGCCAAGCCTGGTGATCGCATACTGATGACTTCCTATGGATCAGGAGCTGGTTCGGATTCGTTCATAATCAAAGTAAAAGAGCCCATCATCGAAAGACAAGCCAAGGCGCTCACCACCCAGAATTACATCGCCCGGCGGGTCGAGATCGACTATGCCACCTATGTCCGCTATCGCGGAGAGATTGTGATCAAATGATGTTTGGCAAACCTGACGAGCTGGTTATTACCGGTTTAGCCGCTTCCAATGTTGGCGAACTGTGGAACGTTTCCCTGCGGGATCTGGCGGCAAGCGTGATGCTGGACGCCATCGCGGATGGAGGGGGGCAGAAACCCAACTCGGTGTTTGTCGGCAACATGTTGGCTGCCAGCGCCTCTCACCAGGCCAACTTAGGTTCGCTACTTTGCGAATACACCAATTTGACCGGCGCGGAAGGGGTAACAGCTGACGCTGCGGAAGCCTCAGGCGGTGCAGCAATCTACTTGGCCTGCAATGCGGTACGTTCAGGTATGGTGGATTTCGCCCTCGCTATAGGCGTTGAAAAGGTTACCGACGTTGTTGATGAAAACATCGAAGCTGTAATCTCCAAAGCGTTGGATTCTGATTACGAAGCCGCGCAAGGCTTGACCCCAGTGGGTCAAGCCGCATTACTTATGCAAAGATATCAGTATGAAAATAAGTTCCCAAAAGATGTTTTGGCATGGTTCCCCATGATTGCGCACGCCAACGCAGTTGGTAACCCTCGCGCCATGTACCGAAAAGCCATCTCCGACTCCAGCTACAAACGGGTTGGCATGGTGGCTGACCCGCTTAACCTATTCGACGTCGCCCCTTACGCCGATGGAGCTGCTGCGGTGGTCATCACCCGCCGTTCGTTGGCACCCAAAAACCTCAAACACCCATTGGTCAAAATTGCCTCGTCTAGCTTAATAACCGATCGCCTGGCACTCCATGACCGCGAAGACTCATTATTTTTCGAAGCAGCCGCAGTATCGGCGCAGAAGGCCTGTCAGAAAGCTAATGTCACGGTCGCTGATATCGATTTCTTTGAGTATTCCGACAACACCACCCTGCATGCCATCTTGTCACTCGAA
>CAZVRZ010000369.1:0-2256 GCA_964629965.1 uncultured Anaerolineaceae bacterium | reverse complement strand
TCGATGGTCAGGCAGAAATGACCTTCGGGAAGGAGAAGTTGGGATTGAACATGACGGGCAGGAATTATTCGCTTGCTCTGGACTTGAACGTGGTCAAGCCAGCTGCCTGGCATTGTGATGACGGTGTGCTGAAAATGGGCATCGATAACCAATGGACCTATTACTGGTCGTATACCAACCTGGCAGTATCTGGGAAATTGGTTTTGGATGGCAAGGAACACAAAGTAACAGGAAAGGGCTGGTTTGACAGGCAGGGCGGCCCGTACAATCCGGTCGATCGCCGGACATCCTGGGAATGGTTCTCCTTGCGGTTCTTCGATGATGAAGAGTTGATGCTGTTTTCCTTTCCCCAAGACGGCTACCAGGATGGCACGTTCATCGACAAGTCAGGTAAATACAGGCGCTTTAACGACTACAAGATCACACCTCTCGGCTGGACCGAGGCGGCCAGCAAGAAATTCAGCTTTGGATGGAAGTTGGAAATGAAAGGCATGAAGGGCGAGGAGTACGACATTGTCCCCAAGATCGATGGGCAGTTGAACATGTTCTATTTTGAGCTCCTGGCCGATATAAAAGATCGGGGCGGCAATATCGTTGGCTATTGCATGGTAGAGCTTCTACCTGGCGTTTATAACAAGAATAATCCTTTGGATGCGTTTGCGCGCACGAAATAACGCCTAAGATATTTCCTCCGCCGCCTTCTCCAAATCATCGCTGGGGAGCGAGTAACGAGCGGAGGTATCCGGCCTGTGACCGAGAAATAATTTATTCGTATACTTTTCTCAGAGTTTCTTCGATCTCGTCAAGGGTAACCAGCCTTATGCCCAGTTCCTTCGCCGTTTCTTTCGTGGCAGCCGTAAATCCTACTCGTGAAAACAGCACATATTGTACCTTCCAGCCTTCTGCTACCTGGGGCATTCGCTGGCTGCGTGCAATCAGGCTGGTCAAAACTGCTCGGCTGACAGTTTCCTTGCCCCACTTGGCTTCGCCGATCAATAGTTGCTTCTCCCGTTTGTTTGCTGCCACAACATCAAGCTGCACTCCTGCGCCGCGATATTGTCGCCAGTAACTGCCCACGATTTCCGGCTCGAAATCCAATTGGCCAACCACGCCGGCGGCCAGCGTCCATTCCCGGCAAAGATCTTCGAACACGTAAGTTCCAATAAAAGAACGCAGGTCTTCAGAAATTTGCTTGACCACGACATCCAGGTAGCCGCGCTCAATTTTTGAGAGATGCGGTACGATGAAGCGATAGTAGAACTGTAGAAAGTGGTCCTGTAAGTAATATTGCCCCTGCCTGCCCTGTGGGTTTGCAAAAACCGGGTCTCGCCGCTCAACCAGTTCCAGCTCTTCCAGGATGCGTAGGTAATGCCCCAGGCTGGTTTCTGTCACGCCGGACATACGGGCGATCTCGCTCCATTTATGAAAACCACTGGCAATCGAAGACAGAATTGCCTCGAAGGATTGGGGTTCTCTGAGCTGTTCGTGCAGGATGACAGCCGGGTCGCCCAGTATGATACTGCCAGGGATGAGGCACTCGTTGTGCAATGCCGATGCAAAAGATTTTGTGCGGGTAAACAGGTTTAGATAGGCCGGTACGCCTCCTGTGGCAGCATAAATGGCTACCCGCTCATCGGGTGCGCGTTCCGGAAACAGGTCAATCAGTGCGGCATAGGGCAGAGGGCGAAGCCGGAGCAGCGTTGTTGCTCTCCCATAAAGCGGGGCCTGGTACGAGATCACTTCCCGTTCCATCATGCCAACCAACGACCCAGTCAGCACCAGCCGCAGGTTGGATATTTTCGAGAAGCGATGATCCCATAGCCGTTGTATCAGGCTGGTCATGGCAGGATCGTTGCGGAGCAGGTAGGTAAATTCATCAATCACGATGAACTGAGGCGTGTTAAATTGGGCCACGGCATCGGCCAGGTGGTTCAAAGCGGCTTCCCAATCTGGGAAGGAGAAATCTGGCGAAGGTGCGGAATCAAAGCGCGGGTCGTATCGGAAGAGCGCCTGGGTAAAGTCTCGCAGTTGGTAGGCGGAATTATGTGTGGTGGCCATCCAGTAGAATCCGCCTTGGATTTTGTGGCTCTCCATGAAATAGGTCAGCAGGGTAGTTTTTCCCACCCGCCTGCGGCCAAACAAGATCAACAACCCCGCTTCCGGAGTGTTAAAGAAGTGTTCCAAAGCCTGTAATTCACGTTGACGCCCGATGAATTTCATATCATGCTCCGTTCAATAACATTTTGTTGGTAATAA
>CAZVRZ010000368.1:0-2258 GCA_964629965.1 uncultured Anaerolineaceae bacterium | reverse complement strand
CGAAACCTGGCAAATGTAGGCCGGAAGACAGCCATGTCAGGACAGAATTTGCAGCACTTTATGAGCAACTCGCCATGGTCTGGTCCAGGTTTGATTGAGGCGATCCAAAATGAGATCAAGGATCATCCTGCTTTTCGAGAGGCAATGCTGGTACTGGATGAAAGCGCCGACGCAAAGTCCGGAGAGTACAGCGCTGGGGCTGGGAGACAGCACAATGGACGACTGGGGACGATCAATGTGAGTCAGGTGGGCGTGTTTCTTTCCCTGGTCACCCCGCAGGTCAATACCTGGATAGATGGTGAGTTGTTTATTCCTGCTCATTGGTTTGAGGAGAGCGCGGCAGAGAAGCGCCTAGCAGTTGGTATCCCGAACCAGCGAGTCTTCCAAACCAAGCCTGAGCTGGGCTGGGAAATGATCCAACGGGTATGTAAACGGGGTATCCCCTTTCAGTCTGTACTGATGGATAGTTTGTATGGTCGCAATGAAGCACTGCGCCAACGATTGCAGCAGGCACAGATCGAGTACTATGGAGATGTGCCTGCCAACACCCAGGTGTATTTACAGCCGCCGCACCTGATCCATCCACTCACTCCGAAACGCGGCGTTCCCAGCAAGACCCCGGTCTTTGCTGGAGCACAGCCCTACGAAGTTCAGGCAGTAGCACAACAAGGAACGTTGACCTGGGAGATGATCCGCTTGCGCCCCGATGAACGCTGCTTTTTGGAGGCTCAGTTTGCCCGTTGTCGCGTATGGGTGGTGTATCCTGGCAACCAACTGCGCCAGGAATGGCTGCTCATTCGCAAAGACCCTGTTCAAATCACCTATGTCTTGAGCAATGCACCCGAAACGATTTCCCTGGAACAGATGGCCTGGCGAAAATCACATCGCTATCTGATCGAACGCAGTAACCAGGATGCCAAAGATGAATTGGGTTGGGATGAATTCCAGGCCCGCAAGTACCGTGCCTGGGAACACCAGTTAGCTCTGACCATCTTGGCGGCCTGGTTCATTGCTGAAACCCGTCTGGACTGGATGCAACGATTCAAGCAGGATCCAACTCTCCTGGAAAAGTATGAAGTAGAGGTTCTGCCACAATTATCCGTTAGTAATGTGCGAGAACTACTTCGGGCAACTTTGCCGCTTCCACAATTGTCGTCCGAAGAGGCAGCCGAATTAGTCGTGACCCATCTAGTGAACCGAACACGTTCCCGCAAGTCCCGCCTGCGGAAGGCGAAGGGTAAACCGGATGCCTAATGTGACATTGTCAAGGTAGATACAATTCAACAAATTTGGTAGAAAATCACATCTTTGGGAAACTCAGCGCGGCTGGCATTTTGGGATTGCATTCTGATGAGAAGGCCAAGACAGCCGAAAGAGAAACGCGCCGCCTGCGTGACACTGGTCACCCCCGGTAACATCAGCTCCATCCGGCTCTTGGAGAAGCTTGGCTTTTGCCAGGAAGGATCGCTGACTTAACCATTTCCAATCGCTTGTGGTTCGCTCGGCAATAAACTCACGATCCACAAGGTGGGTGTCGACATCGGAGCTAAGCGTGTTCTCAGGGTGAAAGTTCGTCCAGATTATGTGCTGCTCTTCTCTGTCTTGGACGGGCTACGCTTGGAAGGAGAACGGGGTTATTAGATAGAGTGTTTAAAGATATAAGAGGGCAACTGTGACATAAAGGTCAATTCGTCAGGAGAGATCAAGGCTCCAGCCGGATCAGTCCGCGTTGCAGTGCCACAGTGACCGCTGCAGTTCGATCTGAAACACCCAGCTTGCCAAAGATGTGGATGAGGTGCGATTTGACCGTCGCCTGGCTGATGTGCATGCGGCTGGCGATATCGCTGTTGCTGGCGCCGTCGGCGACTAACCTCAGCACCTCTAACTCCCGGCTGCTCAGCGTCTCCCCAACCGTGCGGCGTATGGGCCCGATCAGGCGCCGCGCTACAGATGGTGTAAAGACCGGTTCTCCACCTGCGGCCGCCCGGATGGCGCGATACAACTCCTCCCTCGATGTGTCTTTTAGCAAGTAGCCGGTTGCCCCGGCTTCAATGGCTGGCAAAATATCGGCGTCGCTGTCGTAGGTGGTGAGCACAAGAATTTGAACGCCCGGCTGGCGACTCTTGATCTGGCGGGTAGCATTTACCCCGTCCATCACCGGCATGCGCAAGTCCATCAAGATCAGATCTGGTAACAGCTCATTCGCCAGGCGCATACCATTCGCCCCGCTTTTCCAGCCTATGTTGCTGCACTGGCTT
>CAZVRZ010000367.1:0-2263 GCA_964629965.1 uncultured Anaerolineaceae bacterium | reverse complement strand
GAGAGAAGAGTGATGAAGATTCAAGCCGACTGGGCCGTTTTGACGAAGTTCCCAGGGGATTCAAAAGATTACCGAGTGCTGGCTGGCAGCGGAGGCGGGTTAGGTGCACAGGGCTATCATGCACTGATACGCAAATGGCTGACTGGTGAAGTGCCCTTCGGGGCTACATCCTACAATCCCGCAGCACCATGGTATCAATTTGGCGTTGAGAACGATCCACCACGGCAAGCAATCCTTCGACAAGAATGGACTGGTTATGCGGATTCCAGAAATCGACCAGCGCTGATCACGACCTGCTTGCTGTTGCCATTTACGCAGCTTGCAGAAACAAACTGCGGGTTCACTCAGATGGCAAATCTGTTCGAGCAGGAAGAAGTAAAGGCCTACCTGGCTGAGCGCGGTGCGGAGATCGCTCAAGGGAAGGAAAGCAGGGATTTGGAGAAACTGGTGGTCACTCTGCCACAGCAAGCGGAAATATTAGGGGGGCTGAAGCAGACGGTTGACGAGGTGGGGTTTATGATTTGCGCTCAGGCAGCCAACTCTCTTCTACATGGACCGTTGGGGTTAGTGCAGCCGAGCGGAGGAATTCCTTCGTTGCAGGAGCGATTGAAATGGCTGGATGCAGCACTGGCGCTGCTGCCCTATGGATTACGGGCAGACTGCCCGGCCAGTTTGTGGGCTTCGAGCAGTGCAAACCATGCCATGCGGCTGTACTGGGGCAGGTCGGCCCGCCAGGAACATGCATGCCTGAGATTGCCTGTACCCGATCCTTCCACTGTGAAGCTGACAAACCCTGATGAGTACATCGAAAACGTCATCATGCTTCGGGAACGGGTTTCACTCGAAGCTATCCTGTCATTTCTCTTGGCGCTGAGCAGCCCAAGATCCTTCGCCACTCCCCTGCCACGTGATATCCTGAATGGATTGGGAAGGGTCTTCATAACTTTGCATCGAATTCGCAAAGAGACGCCGTGCCTTACTCCTGAAACTATCCAGGATGCTGAAAAAGCTCTAGAGCCCAGCGAGATGGACAGCCTGATAGAATCTGAACGGAATGACGTAATTGCTTTGGGTATCCTGTCGCAATTAAAAACAGATCATATCAACCGGGTATTATCATATTGGAACAATGAACTTTCAAATATAACCCTTATGCAGGTTATGAAATCTTTCCAAAAATACCCTGTGCAAGATGAAATCAGCCTGCTTCAAGCCAAAACCCTGATACTGCTACGAGTTGGAAAGGCAGAAGATCTCTTTCAGATGCTTTGGTCGCAAAGTGGTATTTTCACGCTGGATGAACAACGCCTTGGATTTAGGGAACTGTTTATCAAACTTCTGCATTACACACTGCAGGAGGGCGAAGAATCTTGGTTGGTTTCGTCGCTCGAATCCAGTGATCCGCAACCAATCCCTTCTTTGACGCGTTGGGCTACCAAAGCAGGCTTGCCAGAAAACTACTTATATTACTGGGCTTATCTGATTGTAACAGGTCAGATTTCTGGCCCGCACGAACCACTCACGCGGGTTTTGCATGAATATCCGAATCAATATTCTCCTTTACTCTCAGCTCTCAAGATTGCCTGGGGAATGATTTCGGATCCACTGGGTGATTATCTTGATGGTTTCACAGTTCAAGAAGTGGAAACTTTGATCTATGGGATTCGGGTTGCAGCAGCCCGCCAAACGTTGAGCAAGGTATTCGCACCCGCAGCCCACAAACTACTGGAATGGCAGAGAAGAGGCGAAAATCTCCCGGCTGATGTTTTAGAACAGATGCTATCAGACTCGTTGCTCACATCCCAAAACCTGACCAGCTCAGAATGTGCTCTAGTTGATGAAATAAGCCTGCTTGCTAATAAGCACACCCTAACCTTGCCCGGCCTTCTCGCGTTTAATACCTTAGATTTCACACATTATCAAGAAGAGTTGAAACGATTTCTAGAGAGTTGGTTGCCAGAACAAAAGATCCGGTTGTGTGACCAGATGTACTCAACCCTCAAAGATTTGGCATCTTCCATTCCGCAAGGACCGACTGCTGCCGCCAACCTGAATGCCTTCTGTCAGGCCATGCAAGTCATCTCGCAAGATAATAAATGGGAGCGGTTCATTTTTGTCCGGTATGAGCCGCTCATTCGTGATGCTGTTCGACGCCAGACACCACCGGAGGAATTGGCCCAGATTTGTCAACCTGTCTTACGCTGGGTTCAACTGGTGGGAAAGGGTCAGCAGGTACCCCAAAATTATGTTTGGTTGGTGGAGC
>CAZVRZ010000366.1:0-2265 GCA_964629965.1 uncultured Anaerolineaceae bacterium | reverse complement strand
CCTTGCCTGCTGAACCTGGCTCTTCTGGTTGGTACAAGACCACCGAGCTTGATGTCAGAAATGGATATGGCATTTACCTCGAGGGAACCGACAGGCTGAGAATGGTCAACAACCTGATCGGTAAGTGCGATAAAGCCGGCTTTTTTGCAAAAGTGGTGGCGTTCCGGCTTTGGCCTAAGCGCGGGGGAACGTCTCGAGAAAACAAATTCTTTAACAACCTGTTCTACCAATGTGGAGAGGCAGCCATCATCCTCCCTAACCAACACAACCAGGCCGAAGGTAATACATACGCAAAAATGCCCCCTGGTTACTTGCGCGTCATGTTCCCCGAACCGGAGATGTGCCTCGACCTGGCGACATGGCAGGAATTCTGCGGCTTTGACAGGAATGGATGTATCTGTGACCTCGAGATAGATATTAACAGCGCCGATCTGACGATGGAGGTTGCCTTCAAAAGCGAAGGTGTCTTTAAAAGCGAAATCCCCGAAGTAGAAGCCGATGAAAAAGTGGGCACCGATTACTTCGGGAACAAGGTTGTTGGCAAACGCACCGCCGGCCCTGTTCTCGGCCTGGCCGGCGAGAAAGCCCGTTTTAGCATTGACCCCCGCAAACGAGGGTAGTGAAGAGCACTAGAGTAAAAACACCTGTTAACCGGCGGCGTACCGAATCATCCTCCTCATGATAAAATGAAAGCCAACGAGGAGATAAAAACAATGACGCAAACAACCCCATCAAAAGCGATTGTAATTGGCGCCGGCCTGGGTGGAATCGCCGTGGCGGGGCGTTTGGCCCGCCTGGGCTACCAGGTGGACGTGTACGAAAAAGCCGCCACGCCCGGCGGCAGGGTGGCAGTGATTGAGAAGGACGGGTACCGCTTCGACGTTGGCCCCACGCTCTTCCTGATGCCCGCCGTCTTCGCCGAGACGTATGCCGCCCTGGGCGAATCCATGGAACGTCACCTCGACCTGGAGCGCGTCGACCCCACTTACCGCATTCATTTTCACGATGGCAGTCACCTGGACCTGACCTCGGACCTGGTGCAGATGCGCGACCGGCTGGAAGCGCTGGAACCTGGTTCCTTTAGTGCTTATATGCGTTTCCTGGCGGAAGGCTACCGCCATTACCACCTGGCCTTGCAGAAGTTCGTCGGGCGCAATTTTTATTCGCTCTTCGAGTTCTTGAGCCCGGCGAACCTGCCTTTGCTGTTCCAGATGAAGGCATTGATCAAGCACGCCAGCAACACTGGCCGCTATTTCCGCGACCCTCGCCTTCGAGCCGCTTTTACCTTCCAAAACATGTACCTTGGGCTGAGCCCCTTTGACGCCCCCGCCACCTACTCGCTGCTGCAGTACACCGAACTGGCCGAAGGGGTCTGGTTCCCGCGCGGCGGCCTGTTCCGCGTGATCGAGTCGCTGGTCGGCGTCGCCCAGCGGTTGGGCGTGCGTTTCCATTACAATACGCCTGTGCAGTCCATCGAAGTTTCTGCGAACCGCGCTGAGGGCGTTCGCCTGGCGGATGGCGAACTGCAGCGGGCTGAGTTGGTCATCGCCAACGCCGACCTGCCCTATGTCTACTCCGATCTGCTGCCGGAGGATGGCTACGTTCGACGCCTGGCCGGCAAAAAATACACATCCTCTGCCTTGATGTTCTTCTGGGGAATGCGCGGTGCGCGCTCGTCCGATCTGCTGCACCACAACCTCTTCCTGGCAGATCATCGCTACCGCACCTCGTTCGAAAGCATCTTCCGCGACCACTCCCTGCCCGCTGAGCCTTCCTTCTATCTCAACCTGCCTTCTCGCAGTGAACCGGGCTTTGCCCCGCAGCACGGCGATGGCATCCTGGCGCTCGTGCCGGTCGGTCACCTGGACGAAACAAAGTCCCAGGATTGGGGCGCCTGGCAGGAACGGGCGCGCGCCTTCATATTCAAGCGTCTTTCCGGCCTGGGCATCCAAGATCCCGCCGGCCGCCTGGAATTCGAGGCGTCCTGGGGCCCGCCGTATTACCGCAACGTACTGAACCTGGCCAAGGGCTCGGCTTTCGGCTTGAGCCATAATTTCACCCAGGTGGGCTATTTCCGCCCACACAACCGCCATGCCCGCTACCAGAACCTGTATTTCGCCGGCGCCAGCACCCATCCCGGCACCGGGCTACCGATCGTGCTGCTGTCTGCCCGGCTGGTCGTTGAGCGCATCCAGCGCGAACATGCCTACGAACACGGTACAGAACACCGTTCCGCTGCCCCGATGGTCATCGGCAAGGAAGTTT
>CAZVRZ010000365.1:0-2290 GCA_964629965.1 uncultured Anaerolineaceae bacterium | reverse complement strand
GGTGGCTCATGATCTCGTCATCCTGAGCCAGCCAGATGCGTTCGCGCTGATCGGCAAACTCAAAGGTTACCGTCTTGATGCTGAGCAGGTGGGCAATCTGATACGCCACGCCCATCTCAAGGATGGTGCCGTTTGGCAGGATCAGGATATCCGGTTGGGAGGAAACCAACCAGTCATAAAGCGCCATAGCTGCCTGGGTGTTGCGCTGCAGGCGCAGCTTGTAGAGCTTGCTGTTGGTATCAGTTTCTTCAACCTGCAAGGTGTACTGCGTGTCGTAGTCCGAAACCTGGCGAACGATTTCTTTAAGTTCGGAAGGATAATCAGAAAACTTCACTTTTTCATCTGAATCGTTGAGATAGGAGGGGATATCCAAAAGCGGCACAACCCGCATCACATCGCCGGCTGGTAAAAGCAAATCCTGGCTATAAAGATGCTGCATGCGCAGGTCAAAATCGGAAATGGATGTGTCCCACTCAGCGTAGGGCAAATAGGCCAGTTCCACCTGGTGTCCCTGCCCGGCGAGCGCCAGCGCCACCAGACCAGCCTGCTCGATCCAGTAATGCAGGGTCGCGAAGATGCAGACCTTTTTGGGGGCATCAGAACTCAGCCTGAATTGCTTCACTTCTGCCACGGCTTGCGGCAGCACATCCTGCAATCCGGATAGCTGATAATGGGCGTTCCAGGGCTTTTTGGAGCCCTCAACCATCCAGTAGGCTTCAGCCGCGAAAGGCACTTTTCCGAGTAGATTTTTCAGAAGTTTCTTCATCACGCGCTGCCTTTCTGCTCAATTTCCCAACCGAGCACAGGCCGCACAGGACCCGGACGGGGTTCAGGCCAGTGGGTGCCTGGTGCGCCGGAAGCGTCCACCGAGAAAGAAAGCGCCTGGTCGTCCTGAAAGTAGCGCCGGATGCCGTAGGAGCTGGCGTTGACCCCCAACAGGAAGCGCCCTTCGTTGAGCGTGTCGGGCGGGATAGTGCAGCGGCTGGTGTAGACACCTTTTGGTCGTGCGGTAAATTCCTTGAAAAGCTCTTCTGAATCGATGTCAAAACTGGTGAAGACGGGTTCACCTCTTGTTGTGAAAAGATAGTAGCCAACCCGCAGACCAGTGACATTCTCGGTCAGCTCATAGTCGATTTCAATGCGGATAGGCTCTACGCTGCGCACAGAATCCGAAACCTGACCGATTTTATCGAGGATGCGGATTGCCAGCGGTCGGAAAGGCGCGCTGGATACCGGCACCTCATCCTCCTCCCAGAAGCGTTCGCCGAGCTTGGAAAGCCCGCGGTTAAGGTAAAAGTCAACCGCTTCGGTGGAAGGAGCCTTTAGAAGAACTTTTCCCTTGTCGAGCACGATCGAGTCCTGGGTGAGGCGCTGAATCGCGGACATGTTGTGGCTGACGAATAGCACCGTTCGCCCGGAATTGGCGACATCGCCCATCTTCCCCAGGCACTTGCGCTGGAAGTCAGCATCGCCCACCGCCAGCACCTCATCCACCACCAAAATTTCAGGCTCCAGGTGGGCTGCCACGGCGAAAGCCAGGCGCAGGTACATACCAGAAGAATAGCGTTTGACGGGCGTGTCTATGAACTTTTCTACTTCAGAAAAAGCGACAATTTCATCAAATCGCGCTTCAATTTCCTTTTTATGCATACCGAGAATGGCGCCATTGAGGAAGATGTTCTCACGCCCGGTCAGTTCCGGGTGAAAGCCGGTACCCACCTCGAGCAGTGAGCCAACACGCCCGCGCAATTCGCCATAGCCTTCGGTTGGGTCGGTGACGCGCGAGAGCACCTTGAGCAGCGTGCTCTTGCCGGCGCCGTTGCGCCCGATGATGCCCAGTGCTTGCCCACGTTTGACCTCAAAGTTAATGTCCCGCAAAGCCCAGATATGATCTGCCCCGTTGGAGTGGTTTCTTTTACCGCGCAGGGTGCTGCCTATGCGGGCTGCCTGGGCAGTAATCAGGTCGCGCAGGGTGTCGGCGCGCTGCTGGGCTGCGCCGATCTTATAACGCTTGCCGATTCCACGAACCAAAATGGATAAGTCGCTGTCCATCATCACACCACGTCCGCGAATGTTTTTTCCATACGCCGGAAAAAGAACAGGCCTGAAACAAGCAGCAGCAGCACCGCCAGGCTGGAAATCAACAAAGTCATATCCGGCGGAGAGCCGCCAAAAAACGCCCACCTGAACCCCTGTACCACCCCAACCATCGGGTTGAGGCTGTAGATATAGCGAAACGTGCCTTCGGGGATGGTGGTGATGGGGTAGACGATCGGCGTGGCATACATCC
>CAZVRZ010000364.1:0-2301 GCA_964629965.1 uncultured Anaerolineaceae bacterium | reverse complement strand
CCTTGTCGTCGTCCCTGGGTACGCGAGCTTCCAGATCAATAACCGGGCCACTACTGGCGGAGGATGTCCAATTCCCTCGTTTCACCAAATGGCCCGCCTTGATTTCTTCGACTAAATCTGGCGGGCAAAGTTCAATAAAAAATCGCAGACCAAGCAAGAGGATGGCCAAATCATCCAGCTGCCCCAGACCTAAAGCCATGTCGGGCACAATATCTATGGGGGATAAGACGTAAAGCGCGGTCAGCAGCGGCACAATCTTGGTCAATGAAGGGACGCGACCATCTACTAACAGTTTCCAGGCCAGGCGAAACTGGCCAAAGAAATCCTGTACCCCAGATACGAGCATATTATTAGCCCGGTCGGTTGGTTCGGGGTATTGTATTCGATCCCGTGGGTCATTATTTTTCTCAGACATAGCGCCTCCTTACTGAGATGAACTTAACCTACTTGCGGATTGTAGCATGAGCTACAGACGCTGCAACCCGATCCAAAAAACGTGATTGGTGATTGGGGTGCGTTTTAAATTCTAGGCAAAAGGATGATAATCATCTGAAAAACACAGGAGGGGAGCGATGAGTCGAAGAGCCGAAGAGTTGAGAGAGCGATTACACAAACTGGCGGATGAAGCAGTAGAAGCAACCGAGAAGTGGGAGCAGGCACACCCAGAACGTAACTTTGACGAAATTGAGAGATATGTATTAGGGGTACGCCAGCGTTTTGGTCAGCAAATCGCCCAAGTGTTAAGTGAATACCAGACAGGACAGCGGCCGGTACCAGGACCAAGTTGCCCACGCTGTGGAAAGGAAATGCATTACAAAGGGCCGGTCGAACGCACGGTAGGCAGTTTGGTGGGGCCAGTCGAGATAGAGCGCGGTTACTATTATTGCGAACCCTGTGAAGAGGGGATTTTTCCCCCTAGATAAACAGTTGGAGTTACCGGAACAGAGATGGAGCGCGGGAGCAGTGCGGCGCATGGTGTGGCTCAGCGGCAAACTTAGCTACGGGGATGTGGTAGAGGTGCTGGAAGAGGAAGGGGAGCTATTGCCGAGCAAGAGTACCGTGTGGCAATTAGTGCAACGTTGGGGAAAGCGATTCCAAGCGGTGATTGCGGCAGAAGCGCAACAAGAGAAAGCGCGGGCGAAGGAATGGAGTACCCCACAGGGGCGTTTGCCGTCAGGACAGATGGGATTAGCGATTGACGGGGCAATGCTCCATCTCATTGGGGAAGGCTGGAAGGAGTTCAAACTCGCCAGTGTTTTTGAGGTGGCTGAAGAGACACGCCGAGATCGGCGTAACGGCGACCATGCTGAGTTCGGTCACGCCGAAAACCTCAGTTACATTGCCAGCCTGGCCGACGCGAATGCCTTCGGCGAACAGGTATGGGTAGAAGCGCAGCGGCGTGATTGGCAATGGGCGCAAGACAGTCAGGTGTTGGGGGATGGCGCCGTGTGGATTTGGAATATACGCGCGGAACACTTTCCCGAAAGTCACGAGCTGGTAGATTGGTATCATGCCACAGAACACTTAGGTGTCGCCAAACTCTTGCTTTACCCCGAAGACTCACCAGCGGCACAACGTTGGTATCGGGCTCAGGAATTGGCCTTGTTCCAGGGGCATGCACTCCGTGTCGCTCGTGATTTGACCCGGGCGGCGGAACGCTTAAGCTCTCCGGAAGTTCGGGAGGCTTTGAGCAAAGAGGCGCAATACTTCCAACGCAATCACCGTCGTATGCATTATCAAGAAATGCGCGACTTGGGCTGGCCCATTGGCAGTGGCATGGTCGAAAGTGGCGCCAAGCAGTTCAAGCATCGCTTCACCGCTCCGGGAATGCGCTGGAGCCGCTCCGGTGCTGAACATCTCTTCCCGATTCGGGCTGCCATCATGACTGGCCGGCCTCGTTTTAACCAACTGTGGGCTAAGGCCCGCCTCATCTCGCCTATAAATTAAAACGCACCCGACTCACTGCGCGTGGTTGGCTTTCCTTACAAATGAGGTAAACTTGTCCGAGATTACAAGACACAGGCGCATGCCCAACCCATTACCCTATTTTGAAAGGGTTTCAGATGAGCGAAAGCTCACCGTCGGCGGGTGAAAATCACACTTCACATGGCAGAGATTCAGGAAGGTATTTTTTGCACACGGGGCGCCGTGTGCAAAAAATACCCCCCTTTAACACAGTCGTTAGAAGCGGCTATGGACTTTCGACTTTTTGACTTTTGACTTTCGACTATTTTCAAAGGAGTTATCATGACCAAACCGCGAGAAACATTCGAACGCGAGATGCAAAGCCTCGAAGACCAG
>CAZVRZ010000363.1:0-2304 GCA_964629965.1 uncultured Anaerolineaceae bacterium | reverse complement strand
AAGCTGATCGTGCTGAACCAGGCCTCGAACGTGTGCGGTACGCTGCTGCCGGTGCGAGTGGTGGGGCAGATAGCCCGCCGCAAGGGGCTGCTGTTCCTGGTGGATACGGCGCAATCGGCAGGCGACATTCCAATTGACATGGAAAAGAACGGCATTGACCTGCTGGCCTTCACTGGGCACAAATCGCTCTACGGGCCGATGGGCACGGGCGGGCTGGTCATCGGCCCACGGGTTGATCCATCCAAGCTCATCACCCTCCGCCAGGGTGGCACCGGCAGCCGTTCGGAACACGAAGTGCAGCCGGACTTTTGCCCGGACCGCTTCGAAAGCGGCACGCCTAATGCGGTGGGGTTGGCTGGGTTATTGGCAGCTCTAGAATGGCTGCAAACGCAAGGTGTTGAGCGGATCAAGATGCACAAAGAAGCGCTGTGTGCAGCGCTGCTCGAAGGCCTGGGCAATATCCCCGGTGCGATCGTCTATGGCCCCCACCAGGCAGCCCGGCAAACCGCCACGGTCGGTTTCAATATCCAGAGCATGGAACCTTCTACGGTTGGGCTGCGTTTGGATGAAGAATACAACATCCTGTGTCGGGTAGGGCTGCACTGCGCACCCTCGGCCCACCAGACGCTGGGCACCTTCCCAGGTGGGTGTGTGCGCTTTGGGTTGGGGGCTTTCAATACCCTGGAAGATATCCGGCAGGCAGTGACTGCCGTACATGAGCTGGCAAAGGAGGTCAGGTGAACCCCACATATGCTGTGATCCTGGTCGATTCAACCAGCCACGCTTTGCGCATCGAGAAGGTATTGGTGGGTCGGGGTTTGACCTGCAAGCTCATCCCCGTGCCGCGCCACCTCAGCTCTGATTGCGGCGTCTGCGTGCGCATCCGGCAGCAAGATATGACAACGATCTACACGCTGTTGACTGAACAGAAAATAATTTTCCAATCCGTCGAGATGATATGACCCTCAGCGAACATAAAATACGTTTGACCGCCTTAGCCAGTTGTTCCGGCTGAGCATCCAAATACAGCGCGCAAGCGCTGGCGCAGGTTCTGCGTCCTTTACAAAACATCTTTTCACCTGAGCAGTATCCCAACTTGCTGGCGGGTCTCAGCCAGCCGGACGATGCCGCCATCTGGAAGCTGGACGAGCAGCGCGCCCTGGTGGCGACGACCGATTTCTTTACCCCGGTGGTAGATGATCCGTTCGATTATGGGGCGATTGCGGCTGCCAACAGCCTTTCGGATATCTACGCCATGGGGGGCACGCCCTTCCTGGCGTTGAACATTGCCGCCTTGCCGCCACAGCTGCCGGTGGAAGTGGCCACTGAGATCCTGTGCGGCGGGGCAGAGAAGGCGCAAGAAGCCGGGGTGGTGATTGCCGGTGGGCACACGGTACAGGATAAGGAACCCAAGTATGGCCTGGTAGCACTGGGATTTGTGCCCATTCAGCGCGTTTTGACCAAAAGCGGCATGCAGACAGGCGATGTGCTCTTCCTCAGCAAGCCGATTGGCAGTGGGGTGATTACTTCGGCGATCAAGACAGATAAGATCAGTTCTGAAGATGCATCTATAACGATCCAATGGATGAAACGTCTCAATCAAGAGGCGGCTTTACTGGCTGCCCGGCACGGCGTACGCGCCGCTACGGATATCACCGGGTTCAGCCTGCTGGGACATGCCTGGGAAATGGCTGCCGCCTCGGGCGCCGGTCTGAGGTTTGACCTTGAGCAGATTCCTCTTTACCCTGATGCTGCCCGCCTGGCGGCTGAATGGTGCTTCCCGGGAGGCGGTTTCGACAATGCCGAGTTTTTTGGGAGGCATGTGAAATTTGCTCCCAAGATTGGCCAGGAACAACAACTGCTGTTATTTGACCCGCAAACCAGCGGCGGGCTGTTGTTTGCTGTTTCGCCAGAGTTAGCTGGTCAGTGTGAACAAGACGCCGCGGAGCGCGAGATCCCCCTTTGGAGGATAGGAGAGGTAACACCCACGGCTATCCTTGAAGTCAGATAGACACAGAAAAACAGCTCTCGAAACAGCCAGCGACATCCTGATATTGGAAGGCTTTGTGTATGAAGGGATTGCATTTCACGGTGGTGTTACCGGCGCCCGCTGGCACCAAATCTCGCATACCGTCAAGGTTGGCATTAGTGCAGTGGCGCACCCGGCCCTGTGGCGCAAGCGCTAAGATACTGCATAAACATTTGGGCTACTCAAATCGTGTTTTGCGTGGGTTCATATCAAGCAGGAAGCGATAAAACGCTTCCTGCTTGGCTATTGCGCGGTTTTTTGGTAAAATTAACAAC
>CAZVRZ010000362.1:0-2310 GCA_964629965.1 uncultured Anaerolineaceae bacterium | reverse complement strand
TGCAAACCATTGGTTTTGGTTCCTATCGCGAGCTGGATGGCGGTCTGCAGATGGCGGCCGCGCTGGATACCTTCCGCGGCCTGGGCGATCCAACCGGCAGCTTTCCGGTCTTCTACCCGGCGCAGGGCAAAGTGCTGCCGGTGCGTATGTATTCGGGCGGCGAAACGCCCGACCCGCTTTCAGCCTGCCCCGGTTACGCCACGCCTTCTGGACCGCCAATCATCGTCCAGTTCGGTTCCGGGTTTACATCAGTCAACGTGACTGCCCATACCTTCAAGCAAGGTACTACCAACCTGGAACACTGCATCTACACCGAAACTAGCTACACCAATCCCAATCCAGAACACCAAGCACTCGGGCGCAGCTTCCTGTCGAGCCGCGATGCGGTGATCATCATCCCGCGCAACCCCCTGACGCCTGGCGCTTCGTACACCGTTTCACTGACCGCCAACGGGCAAACTTACAACTGGTCATTTGGCGTGGATTTAAATGCCGTGGGAGCGCTGCCCGGGCAGTTCATTGCCCCGCCTGGGGAACAACCGGTTCCAACAGCTACCCCTGTAAGCGCAGCGACACCGCCTTTACCCACGTTAACACCCTGCGAGCAGTCCATGATCCAGGCCGTGGAAGCCAACAGTTGGGGTGTTCCAACTTATACCAATACAGTGAATGGCGCGGCTTGGTCTCTCACTGGTGTGGCCGGCAGCCTGCGGGAATGGCAGTGGGATTTCTACCGGGATGGGCCGGTGTTCGATCTGGTGCAGGTCTACTACCAGCATAAGACCATGCGTTATCCGTTATGGGCGGCGGTGGGCGTTACGCTGCCGCCCTACTACACCGTTCACGACGCGGTTTCACAGGAATACTACGAGCAGCAGGGGCATGGTGACCAGCCATACTATATGTCTTTCGTCGAAGGTGCTGATACGCGCCAGGAAGTGCTGGCATTGTTCGGCCAGCCTGGTCAGTATCTGGTTACCTTGCAAGTAGACGGGCCATTTGTTTCGGCGGAAGGTATTGATTGGGAGCGCTGCGAGCCAGGCGACTCTGAATACTGTATCCTGGCGCGCTTCTTCGAGAGTCTGTCACCACCGATGGAGGATATCGGCGGTATAGAGCACCGCTTCTTTCAAGGAGAAAGTAACCTGTTCATCCACACCGGTTCGGCTTCGTCGCACCCGATGTATGGTTTCCTGATCTGGCCGATGCGCGTTGAGCAAACCCTGAACCTTTGCCCGGTTCCAAGGCTGGAGCCAATTGAACATCCATTTCGGAGAGGAACAATCTATGCAGAATAAACTCTACAGCCTCAGCCAATCCCGTTGGGTATGGATCGTGGGATCACTCGTAATCGTTTTGCCCCTGGTCATTGGACTGGTATTCGTTGTCGGGCGCGCCTACGCGCCATTGTTTCGGGAGTTCTTCAACGCAGGCGGTTCTAATCCCCCATCGGCGACAGTCACACCAACCGCTGACCCGGCTTTGACGCCTGCCAACCCGGCCCCTGCAAAGCCAACCGAAGCGCCAACCGCAACGCCGAAGCCAAGCCCCACGCCAAAACCGCCGCTGACACTGGTCTGGTCAAAAGAATACAGCCAGGTTTATCTGCGCCAGGAGCCTGGCGGTACAATTATTCGCCAGCTCGATAATGGCAGTTCTTTGCTCGTATCCGAAATCCAGACTGTTCAGGGCATGGAATGGGCGCACGTGCTGTACTTCGATGGCGAGGAAGACCAGGAAGGCTGGGTTGCCGCCTCACTGGTGTTCACGATTCGCAGCGATTTACCGTTAGCGCAGGTAACCGGTGAGAATGGCGCCAACCTGCGGGCTGAACCGGGCGGTACGCTGGTTGCCTGGCTGCCGTATGGCACGCCAATGCAGCTCATCGAAACCGCCGATGTGGACAGCGTTGTCTGGGCGCATGTTATCCTGCCAGACGAGCGCGGTGGCTGGGTCGCGCAGCATCTGTTGAGTAGTAACGGGCCGTGAACATGACAGCCAAAACTCCCTTACGCGTCAACCACTGCACCTGTTCAATTTGTCGCAGCCCAGCCGACCACCCGGAGAAGACGCTGCACGAACAAATCAACTTACTGCTGAGCCTGATGAATGCCCGCCAGCGCAGGCTGTTTGCCGCATTCCAGGCCCAGCAGATTGGACATGGCGGTATCACACGTATGGCGGAAATATGCGGGCTGGACCGCAAGACGATCCGAAAAGGCATCCAGGAGTTGAGCGAGTTCTATCCCTAAAAGCTTGTTCATAATTCGGGCTTTTTGACCTAAAACAGAGTTCCCCTTTACCGGGGAA
>CAZVRZ010000361.1:0-2324 GCA_964629965.1 uncultured Anaerolineaceae bacterium | reverse complement strand
TCGATGGTCAGGCAGAAATGACCTTCGGGAAGGAGAAGTTGGGATTGAACATGACAGGCGGGAATTATGCGCTTGCTCTGGATTTGAACGTGGTCAAGCCGGCTGCCTGGCATTGTGATAACGGCGTGCTGAAAATGGGCATTGATAACCAATGGACCTATTACTGGTCTTATACCAACCTGGCAGTATCCGGGAAACTGGTTTTGGATGGCAAGGAACACAAAGTAACAGGAAAGGGCTGGTTCGACAGGCAGGGAGGCCCGTACAATCCGATCGATCGCCGGACTTCCTGGGAATGGTTCTCCTTGCGGTTCTTCGATGATGAAGAATTGATGCTGTTTTCCTTCCCCCAAGATGGCTACCAGGATGGCACGTTCATCGACAAGTCAGGTAAATACCGGCGCTTTAACGACTACAAGATCACAACTCTCGGCTGGACCGAGGCGGCAGGCAAGAAATTCAGCTTTGGATGGAAGTTGGAAATGAAAGGCATGAAGGGCGAGGAGTACGACATTGTCCCCAAGATCGATGGGCAGTTGAACATGTTCTATTTTGAGCTCCTGGCCGATATAAAAGATCGGGGCGGCAATATCGTTGGCTATTGCATGGTAGAGCTTCTACCTGGCGTTTATAACAAGAATAATCCTTTGGATGCGTTTGCGCGCACGAAATAACGCCTAAGATATTTCCTCCGCCGCCTTCTCCAAATCCTCATTACTGGGCCGCGAGTAGCGGGCGGTGGTATTCGGCCGGCAGTGACCGAGAAATACTTTATTCGTATACTTTTCTCAGAGTTTCTTCGATCTCGTCAAGGGTCACCAGCCGTATATCCAGTTCCTTCGCCGCTTCTTTCGTGGCAGCCGTAAATCCCACCCGCGAAAACAGCACATATTGTACCTTCCAGCCTTCTGCTACCTGGGGCATTCGCTGGCTGCGTGCAATCAGGCTGGTCAAAACTGCTCGGCTGACAGTTTCCTTGCCCCACTTGGCTTCGCCGATCAATAGTTGCTTCTCCCGTTTGTTTGCTGCCACAACATCAAGCTGCACTCCTGCGCCGCGATATTGTCGCCAGTAACTGCCCACGATTTCCGGCTCGAAATCCAATTGGCCAACCACGCCGGCGGCCAGCGTCCATTCCCGGCAAAGATCTTCGAACACGTAAGTTCCAATAAAAGAACGCAGGTCTTCAGAAATTTGCTTGACCACGACATCCAGGTAGCCGCGCTCAATTTTTGAGAGATGCGGTACGATGAAGCGATAGTAGAACTGTAGAAAGTGGTCCTGTAAGTAATATTGCCCCTGCCTGCCCTGTGGGTTTGCAAAAACCGGGTCTCGCCGCTCAACCAGTTCCAGCTCTTCCAGGATGCGTAGGTAATGCCCCAGGCTGGTTTCTGTCACGCCGGACATACGGGCGATCTCGCTCCATTTATGAAAACCACTGGCAATCGAAGACAGAATTGCCTCGAAGGATTGGGGTTCTCTGAGCTGTTCGTGCAGGATGACAGCCGGGTCGCCCAGTATGATACTGCCAGGGATGAGGCACTCGTTGTGCAATGCCGATGCAAAAGATTTTGTGCGGGTAAACAGGTTTAGATAGGCCGGTACGCCTCCTGTGGCAGCATAAATGGCTACCCGCTCATCGGGTGCGCGTTCCGGAAACAGGTCAATCAGTGCGGCATAGGGCAGAGGGCGAAGCCGGAGCAGCGTTGTTGCTCTCCCATAAAGCGGGGCCTGGTACGAGATCACTTCCCGTTCCATCATGCCAACCAACGACCCAGTCAGCACCAGCCGCAGGTTGGATATTTTCGAGAAGCGATGATCCCATAGCCGTTGTATCAGGCTGGTCATGGCAGGATCGTTGCGGAGCAGGTAGGTAAATTCATCAATCACGATGAACTGAGGCGTGTTAAATTGGGCCACGGCATCGGCCAGGTGGTTCAAAGCGGCTTCCCAATCTGGGAAGGAGAAATCTGGCGAAGGTGCGGAATCAAAGCGCGGGTCGTATCGGAAGAGCGCCTGGGTAAAGTCTCGCAGTTGGTAGGCGGAATTATGTGTGGTGGCCATCCAGTAGAATCCGCCTTGGATTTTGTGGCTCTCCATGAAATAGGTCAGCAGGGTAGTTTTTCCCACCCGCCTGCGGCCAAACAAGATCAACAACCCCGCTTCCGGAGTGTTAAAGAAGTGTTCCAAAGCCTGTAATTCACGTTGACGCTGTAGTATCTCGTAAAGTTTGGCACTACAAGGGCCGAAAAGACTGGTTTGTCTCACAAAGTTTGGCACTGCGTCTCAGATAGTTTGGCACTACCTATCATTTTGTTCGTAAA
>CAZVRZ010000360.1:0-2329 GCA_964629965.1 uncultured Anaerolineaceae bacterium | reverse complement strand
CGTCGTTTTGCCATGCTTATATTGTACGATATTGCTTTGTTTAGTCAATTAGAATGACTACTCCCAAACTACGAGCAGAGATGAGCAAGCCAATATAATCCAGGCGAACGCCGCGCTCATTTTGCAGGAAGTTTTGCGAAAGCGGTTGGGGCAGGTACATGAAAAGCATGACGAAGAAAATAATGATCAGGTATTGCACATAACGCGGCGTAAAGATGTTCTGTAAATTCTTGAGAGTGGAAGTCGACTCTGGTCTCTTCTCAATGGGTTGAGGCCGGATGAAAAACACGATGCAGGTCGATAGGATGAAAATACCGAAGGCGATCGAAAAAGAGACCCGCAAATTGATTGCCTTGCCCAGCAGGCCGCCTGCCAGCGGTCCCAGGATGGCGCCCGTGTTGTAAACGGCAGAGATCAAGGTCAGCGAGCGCCCGACTGATAACTTGCCTCGGGCAGCGGTGATGTAGCTATTCATTGGGCCGGAGACGAAGGCAGTGAGGCCATATAGAACGCTGCCGGCGACGAAAACAGGCAGCGAGTTGGCCAAAGCCATTAGCCCGGTTGCCAGGGTGGCAAGCATCCAGGAGACTATCATCAGTGGACGGCGTCCAAAACGATCTGCCAGGTAACCTGCCGGCAAATGGCCCACAGTCATGGCGATCCCAACCAGGCTCATGATAGCGCCAATGACCATTGTATTGGCTCCCATCTGTTCCAGGTACAATGGTTGGAAGAGCATGAACATCCCCTCTCCGATCCCCCAGGTGAAGAGCGAAATCGAAAGCAGGATCAGATCACGGTTCATGCCGATTTTGGATGATCAGTATAATTGCAACGATCAAGGCGGCCAGCATAACCAGGCAAAGCAGGCCGGCACCTACAATCACAAATAGACTTACTGTCATGTTGTCACCTCTTACTGTGGTAGTTTTCGGAGTTGGCGGGGCAGGCTGGTGAGGCAGCGGCTTCCTTTGGGAGTGATGACCAGGTCGTCTTCGATGCGCACGCCGCCTCGCTCAGGCAGATAAATACCCGGCTCGATCGTAAACGTGTTCCCGCTGACCAGCGGCTGGTCATTCCCTGAGCGGATGTACGGTTCTTCGTGATCTTCCATGCCCAAGCCATGCCCGGTGCGATGGAAGAAGTACTGCCCATAGCCGGCCTGTTCGATCACCTGCCGGACAGCCTGGTCAACGATTTGAACAGGGATACCCGGTTTGCAAGCGGCGCGGCCGGCAGCGTTGGCCTGCAGCACGATCTCGGCGATATGCTCGAATTCCGGTTCCACCTGGCCGATCGCATACGTGCGGGTGATATCGGAGAAATATCCCTGGCAACTGGCGCCCCAATCGATCACGAGCAAATCGCCGTTTTGCAATGGGCGATCGGAGGGGAAGGCATGCGGATTGGCGCTGTTGGGCCCGGTCGAGACGATTGGCGTAAAAGGCAGCACGCTGTCCGATCCGGCTCTGAGCAGTTGGGCAGTCAGTTCTGCCGCGATTTGTCGCTCGGTGCGTCCGGGAACAATAAAAGGGAGCGTTGCTTCGAGAGCCTGCTCGGCGACCTGGGCGGCGCGCTGCATGGCGGCAATTTCAGTCTCGTCTTTTTGCATGCGCAGCGCCGCAACCACCTCCGCAGCGGAGATCAAGCTCGCCTGGGGTGCGGCCTCTTCAAGCAGCCGCAACTCCAGCACCCTCATCTGGCGAGGTTCCAGGCCGAACCGGCCATCGACCGCTTCTGCTGCCAGGAGAGCCTGTTTGAAAACATCGCTCCAGCCGTCAGGATCCTCGCCGTAAGTGAAACCTTTCAGTTGGTAAGGCAGGTTCAGCAGCTTCGCGGCTTCCAGTTCAGGCAGTACCAAAACAGGTGGTGCATGCGGAACAAAAAACGCTACTACTGGTCGTTCACTCAGGTGAAAGTGCAGCCCGGTCAAATAGACCAGGCTGGGGCCGGGGTTTAGGATCAACCCGTCCAGGCCGGCGTTATTCAGAACTGCAGCCAACCGGCTCTGGCGCGCTTGCCAGGCTGGCGTCTGTGTTTTTGATGAAGGCATGTTTCCTCCGTTCAAGTATTTCTGAGGGATGAGGTTGTAAAGGCTCACGACCTGCGCAATTATACCTTTTTTCCTTTCTTGACATCTTACGAAGCCTCGTGTACAATTCCGCTACCTTGAATCAGGGCCTGTAGCGCAGTTGGGAGCGCGCCTCAATCGCACTGAGGAGGCCGAGGGTTCGAATCCCTCCAGGTCCACTTGAAAACACCCCTCGTGGGTGTTTTTCGTTTGTGGGGGTAAGTTGTGCGGTGTAGTGGATTTTGCAGGAATTTTGGC
>CAZVRZ010000359.1:0-2335 GCA_964629965.1 uncultured Anaerolineaceae bacterium | reverse complement strand
GTTTGGTTCCTACGCGAGTCAAAAGTATCACTTTATCTTTGTATTGGGCATTGAAATCACTTTGCGAAGATCTTATAGAATACCTATCAGAAATTGTGGTTGCTCAAATCCCTATTCATGCAATTCGATTGGTTTGGTATCGTTATGTTTGTAAAATGAGGATAGGCGTCGACTCCAGTATTCATCGAAAATGCCGTTTTTATAAACCCAATAAAATAATTATTGGTGGGCATTCAATTATTAATCGTGAGGTGTTGTTGGATGGCCGCAGTGGGTTAATAATTGGGAACAATGTCAGCATTTCAGAGGGCGTTGTGATTCTGTCTTTGGGCCACGATGTTGATTCTCCTGATTTCAGACTTCAAGGGTCTCTGGTAGTTATCGAGGATGATGTGTTTATTGGCTCTTATGCGCGTGTGATGCCGGGCGTTACGATCAAAAGGGGTGCGGTGGTGGGGGTGGGCTCAGTTGTTACAAAGGATGTTGAAGCCTATACGGTTGTAGGCGGAAGCCCTGCCCATTACTTGCGTGACCGCGGCAGGGATTTATCGTATAAACTTAACTATCGTAAGCGTTTTGGCTAAGCCATCTGTTGAACGTAAATAATCGGGATGATGCTAATGGCTAATTCGTATAAAGTTTTGATCACATCTTGCGAAACGGGAGAGGGGGCATGGACAACGCACCAGATCAAACTAAATCGACTCTACGAATTGTCAGACAAGTGTCACGCTCTGGTAACTGATCCTGAGGAAGCGGATTTGATCCTTGTTGGCAATGTGCGCGAGGAGGAATGGGGTGAAAAGATCTTGCGGCAACAATTGATCAATCATTACCCCAAAAAGTCATTCTCGCTTTCAGACCGAGCTGCGCCTTTAATCCTGCATCACGGGATATATACCAATTCTTCTCGTTCAATTCCTAATTTTGGAAGAATTGGTACAGGCTGCTATACACTATACCCTGATGAATGTCTTAACCCCTATGTTAACTCGCATAGATACCCAAGGGGTGGTTCTGTGTCCAAGGAGTATTTGATGACCTTCTTGGGGCGCAACTGCCATAGGACCAGGAAGGAGCTTTTTAATCTCAAATTCACCCGCCCAGATATTCACGTCGAAGACTCATCTTTATTATTTGATTTATGGAATGCCAAGCAAGATGCGGAAAAACTCTCGAGACAAGAATATTATTATTTGCTCATGCTGCGATCCAAGTTCTCGCTCTGTCCACGAGGAGTAGGCACTAACTCCATAAGGTTGTTTGAATCCATGCAATTGGGTGTAGCTCCGATCGTTATATCGGATGCGTGGATTCCGCCCATCGGCCCAAGGTGGAGCGAGTTTGCAATCTTCGTAAAAGAAAGGCACTTGAGGGATGTGGAACGTATCGCCCAGGATCATGAGTCTCACTATAAGGAGATGGGAAGGCTGGCACGCAAGGCATACGATGAATATTTTGCCGAAGATGTTTATTTCAATTATATTGTAGAAACCTGTATTAATATCAAGAATAACCAATTAATCCCCGAGATTCTTTTTTGGAAATGCAAAGGGCTGATTATTTTTGCTCTAAAATTTAAAGATCAAATTCGTCTTCGCACAAGAATTAGGAATTTGCTGCAGAGTAACAGGTAGGAAGTTATTTGCCAAATGCGCATTCTCTGGTTAACGCCCTCTCTGCCTTGTCCGGCAACTGGTAATCGCGTCCGGCAGTTCAACCTCATCAAACAATTAAGTCGAGAACACCAGTTCACTGTACTCAGCTTTATGATTGACTTTGAGGCTAACTACGTTGATCTGCTGCGCCCATATTGTACTGAAGTTATTGCCGTGCCACTGCCCTTGTCTCGTCCAGTGGGACGTTGGCGTAACCGAGTTCAATCGTGGTTGCGGCTGCTCTTTGACCCCCGGCCAGGCCATATCTTAACCTACCCCATTCCAGTGCTCCGACGCGAATTGGATCACTTATTGGTTGAAAAATCCTTTGATCTGATCCATGTGGAAACGCTGCATCCCCTGCGACTTGTGGATCAGAGTTTAGCTGGTCGTACTCTTCTGGTAGAGCAGAACGTTGAATCTACTGTTCAGGGCAGGCGTTGTGCATCTACAAGCCACCCGTTAGGTAAATTTCGAGAGTGGGTCGAGTGGCGAAAATTGAAGCGTTTTGAGAATGCACAGCTCCGCCGATTTCCGGTTTTGGTTGCTGTAAGCGAGGCGGATGCCAGCCAGTGCCGCATGCTGGCGCCAAAAGCACAGGTCTCTGTTGTACCCAATGGGGTCGATGTAAATTGGTTTGCCCCGCCCACTGATTGGGGTTCCCGTCAGAAACAGGG
>CAZVRZ010000358.1:337-2340 GCA_964629965.1 uncultured Anaerolineaceae bacterium | reverse complement strand
CTACACGCTGTTCCGCTGCGGCGCGCTGCAAGACCTGGGGGCCAAAGAACGCGCCAACTCACGCCAGGCCCTGCTCGATGTGGCCCAGGCGGCCGGCCTCGAGTTGAGCGCACCGCGCTCGCTAGAGGCCTGGCGCCGCGCCCACAAAGCCCAGCCCGCCGACCGGCTGGCCGAGCGCCTGGAGCAGTTCACCCTGCGCCTGTGCATCCCTGAGGAATGGCACCTCCCCATCCAGTCCCGCTGGCTGCATCCCGATGGCATCATCCACTACCAGGGCGAGTCGGTCTACCTGAACGAGCGCCGCCTGGCGCTGGAACAGGCCTACGGCCGCGGCGAGATCACACTCGCCGAGCTGACCCTGCAAAAGGCCGCCATCGAGGCTGAGTTGCGCGTCTTCTGGCAGCGCCGCGTCAGCCGCCCGGCCCAGGACCTGCTGCCCCTGCTGAGCGACTTCCCGGCCCTGTGGCGGCTGCTGGCCCCGGTGGAACGCAACCACCTGCTGCGAGCCATGTACGCCGGCGTGTACTTCGACGCCCAGGGCCGCATCCGCTGGATATTGACCCACTCGCCTTTCGACCGCCTGTTGGGCCTGCCGGAGGGTGGGCAGATGTTCGAGTAGTCTGGCTCATTGGGAGTGGCAGTGACAGCCGGTAGATGTGGGGGTGTGTTGCAGGCTTCGCCTGCAACACACCCCCTATGGAACCACCCCACCACGGTGATTCCCATAGAGCCAGTAGTCTGGCTATGCCGCCCTACGGATTTTCGAGTATACTCATACTACATTTCTTGCAGGAGGGTTTCATTGGCCAAACTCGAGCTCACTCACCACCAAGGCGAGGTAGATCCGACACCACCTGAAGTTGTCGAAGTACGTGTCTGGGGAATAGCGGGGGCCGAGACACAGTTGTTTATGATCGGCAGTGGGTTTAACTTCAGCGCCACCGGAAACATATGGGTGGAGATCATTTACAGCATAGGGAGCGTTAATCTTTTTTATACGCGCAGTTTTCTTCACTATACGCTTTCATCAAATTCCAGGGACAAGTCAATAGAAAGCCTCAAGCGCTTTGCTTCCGGAGAATTTGACAGCTATGGTTTTGGGGATATGCTTCCGGGGACATTTATACGGTTAAAACGCGAGAAGTTCACACCAAATGATGAAACCATCATCAGTTATAAGCTAGAAATCTCAGCAGACATCGGCGCGGTATTCAGCGAAGCCCCACCTTCAGGAAGCACGATCAATATCCAACTAAACGTAATTTCCCTCGATGCAGGCGTGCAATTCATGCGTGAGCTAATTGATGAAATTGATGCAGTTGAGCAAGGCAAGCATCCCGACCCGGCCTCACTGACCCCCAGATCAAGCGAATGGCCATTTGCTCACCAGGTCAACCTACAGGCTTACAATACCATAGCTCAAACTTACCGAGAACACTATTTCTCTAATCCCCGCTTGAAAGAAATGTTTGAAACTTGGATAGATCAGATGCCGCGTGGTGGACATGTATTGGATGCCGGATGCGGTCATGGTGATCCAACCATAGCTCACTTGCTAGAAGCCGGTTTTCAAATCACAGGGGTTGATCTTTCATCGGAGATGTTGCAGCATGCCCGCGCAAAATTCCCCAGCGTTTCATTCAATAACCTTCCAATCACGCTTGTTGAGTATGATGCCGAATTTGACGGTGCTTGCTCATTATCATCATTGCTTTATCTAGACCCAATCGACTTATATCATGGCATCTATCGCCTATACCGGGCAATCAAACCAGGCGGGTTATTATTCTTGCATGCTTGGGATACAAATCCCGGCTGGCGCGGGCTGCCCTACACCACCCAAATGGGCCAATGGATGTGGTCATGGACATATGGCATGGAGGAAGTCCAAAGAATTCTCGAAGAGCATAACTATTTCAAAGTGACCCAGGCCCAAATTGTGGGTATCAAAGAAGAAAAGGAGAAACCACCCTCCCCAGAAAAAACCGCAGCGCCTGCCGCCG
>CAZVRZ010000358.1:0-261 GCA_964629965.1 uncultured Anaerolineaceae bacterium | reverse complement strand
TCGAAACACATTTCAAAATGCCATCCAAGCAACCTCCTTACTCTTATGCAATCATCGCCCGTCGCTCAGAATGAGTTGCAAATAAGCTTCGATCGCACATAAGCATAGCCGTTTCGCCTTTGTCAATCAACCCAAGATAATATACATTATCTTTGACAGAAACGCCCCCAGGGATTAAAATCAACCTCGGGACAGCCCTGTAACGCTGTAGGATCTCACAGATAATGAGACTCGTCTCAGAGATAATGAGACTGGGGTCTC
>CAZVRZ010000357.1:0-2342 GCA_964629965.1 uncultured Anaerolineaceae bacterium | reverse complement strand
ATCCCGCCAGGAGCAGGCATCACCCCTCCCCTGTTGGACTTCTGAGATCGGGAGTTCAGCGAGCGGGGGATGATGGGGCGGAAATTACTCGATCGATCCGAGTACATACAGGTCACTTTTCGCTACCGGGCGGCAGACACGGGTCAGCCCAAACTGTGTACACTCTCTGCTGAAGCGTTCATCCATCGCTTCTTACAGCACGTGCTGCCCTGCGATGGGTACATCGCCTGGCTTCGTCAAGGTGCGCTACTTCGGCTTTTTTGCTCCTGGCTATCGAAAACGCCTGGCTTTGAGCCAACAGCTTGAGCTGACCTACTCCTGTTGTGCGAACGATGCAGAATCCACCCAGGAGCCAGCAGATTTATCGCCAGAACCCAAGTTGTGTTGCCCAAACTGCGGTCAGCCGCTACTTTTTCAACGAACCATTCAATCCACGGGGCGCTGCCCACCATGAGTTGCTTTGCCTTTCCGTCCCTACTTTCCTACTGGGTGCTGGATCTCAAGCTTGCCCCCGTGTTTCCGCTCGTCCCATGCCAGGCAATATTCATCCGAATGCCTTTTTTGCCGGATCTCCAGCTTGTGCTGGCAGGCTTTTTGGATGTACAATTATTCATATCCGCCGATTTTACGGCGGCGTTGATCTGGCAGTGTGCCTTAAATTCCAAATAGTCAGGTGCGTTGGCTAAAACGGCTTAGTTCAACTCGGTTTGATGTGGCGGCGCAACGAACCGTTGTTTGGACTTTTACCCACCCCGCCACATCAAACCTTAAATCGTTGGGTGGCTCAGGATATATAGAGGACAACTCGTGGAAAATCATCCTTATTTCAATCTCAAAATGCATTCGGACGATGAGATACGCGATCTTTTGAAAGCCACTCTCATCAGCAGACAAACCATCCATGAATGGCCCTTGTCATGTGTACAACTATTGACCACCACCTCTGGCGAGAGATACATTTACAAATCTCAATTTGGGCCAACGGTCGAATCTCAGTTTTATGCCAGGGCCGAATCCCCTCTAATGACTAAAGCAGAAACTCTCTACCATGAGGAAGGCTACACGGTTCTGCTACTGGATTACATTGAAGGAAAACTTCTTGAAGATCAAAAGTACAGTCCCTATGAAGTAATTCAGATAGGCAAATCGCTGGTTGATGCAATTTCACAAATAGAAGGCGATCTTCCTTGTTACTGTGATATTAGCACGATAGAGTTATTCCAAGAATATGTTGATCGGGTATTGCAGGTTGGGCTAGAGTTTATTAAAGCCGGTACTTTCACAAGGGTTACCGATGAAGAAATAAGCTATTTGCGGAAATGGGCATGTAGTCCATCCGTAAAGGGAGTCTTTCAAGAAAAGGTTGCCGTTGTCCACGGGGATACCACGGGCGATAATGTATTCATTACCGAGAGTGGTTACAAAATAATTGATTGGCAACGCCCGATAAAAGCACCATCGGCGATTGATCTGGTGGCTTTACTGGAAAGCCAAGACATCGAATCCCAGGCGTATGTCAATCCGGCCGTGACAGGGATATTCTACTTTACTCGGATAGCTTGGGCAGTTGAATGTCAGTCAAAATGGATTCCGCAGGCTACGTGCTATGATGATTGGATCTGGGGCTATATACAAAAGATCAAGAAGACGGCTTCAGAAGATCGGTTATAAAGAGCAACCCAGCCCAACAACCACTTGCACCGGACGGCGGGGGATTCTCCCCGCCCCAGGGATTCAGCCGGTTAAAATGGTTTATCTCAGGTCCCGAAATTGGTTCTGACTTCGCCCCGCCGCCGGTGAAGCGGAGCGTTGGGCGGGCACAAACATTACGGTTTCTCTTTTGCACCTCAATGAAACTGAGGGCAATGTCGATACCCGACGCCGAGCATCAGTTGGTCAAGATATCCTATCAAATCAGGATACAGGCGGAGGGGCTTCATCCGCAGCCCGACATCGCCTGACAAGCGCATCTGCGATCCGTTCACCCGACTGCAATGAAGTTGCCCAACACCGTGTTCAAGCAGGTGGGTGGAGGGAGTGTGCTACCCTACTGCGGACGATGTGATGTGATGTGCAGCGCCCGGTGATCGGGAAACCATCGCCGGGTTCGGTAGTGGTCGATCCCGCTCGCTGATCATAACGCAGTTCGGCGCCGCCGGTAGCCGCGCGGAAATCGGTTATGTGTGGTACTATAAATTGAAGCGTACTTCGGCCTTTCACAATCTAGAATAAGGACTTCCCTCATTGCAGCATGATTACCCAAACGTGCTGGCTGACAACCTCATGCCGCCAGCAACTCACAGGTGTCTGGATACAAACATCAAATATCAAGCAGAGTCACT
>CAZVRZ010000356.1:827-2349 GCA_964629965.1 uncultured Anaerolineaceae bacterium | reverse complement strand
TGGTGGCATTGCCGACCGTCGATCCGCTGGCGACGGAGGCTGCCTTGCTTCCGCCAGCGGAGTTGATGGATATGGAGGATATTCCGATCGTCGCGGGAGAGGGGACCACAATTGGATCAGGTTCGAGTGGGACAACGACGCAGACGATCCTGTTGACGACAGGGTCGGCCGGTGCGGCTGCCAGCACCACCTCCTCGGGTGTACTATGGGGAGCCGCCGCCATGGCAGCGATCGCAGCAGCGACCAGTTACGCACTCGACGCGGCGCAGAAACGTAAGGAAGCGGAAGAGGCGCAGGCGGAACGAGCGCGGGCAGAAGTGGCGGAGGACAAGGCAAGGCGTGCTGAGCATGGCATGACGAAGGCGGAGAAGCAGGAGGCAAAAGCGCAGCAGTCTGCGGTGCATGACCAGAAGGTAAAGGATCGCAAAGAACAGCAATCCTGGGCGAACCCCGCGCAGGAAAAAGCCAAGCTGAAGTGGGAGCAGGACCGAGATGCCGCATACGCACAGGATGTGTGGGATAAGTGGGTAGAAGACCAGAATGCCAGCGAAAAGCTGGGGGATTTGGCAGATGGTGGTCTGGATGGAAACATATGGACCTCTGATGAAGGAGTGCCGCTCCAAGATGCCGTTGATAAAGAGTTATTCGCACATGCTACTCTGCTGGGGTCAGTAGGCGGAACAAATGGTGGCGTGGATGGAAACCTATGGACCTCTGATGAAGGAGCACCGCAGCAGGATGCCATCGGCAAATGGGTGCTGGATTCTCACATCGTTGGAACAGTAACGGAAGAGGCAAGTACGGAGACCAAACCACCGAGCGTGGTGGATAAATTCACAAACTGGCTGAACGGTACCATCATTGATCCGCTGAAAGACAAAGCTGCACCGGTAATGGATACCATTAACGATGGTATCGATTGGATCGATCAAACTATCTACCAGCCCTATATTGCGCCGACCCTGGAGAATGTCAATACCTTCGTACAGGAAGAGATTATCGAGCCAGTGGTAAAGTCGTCCTGGTTCAAGCCGGTTGTTACAATGGCAACCATTGGGTCCATGATTGTCACTGGAGCGGCTGCCAACTGGCAAGCAACGAAAGATTTTATAGCCCAGTCACCGATCTTCACTGCCGCCAATCAAAACGCAGCTATCCAACTACGGAGTTTCATCGAGCAATACCCAGAGTGGGTAAACCATCCGGAAGACCAGTCGCTGCTGGAATATTTTATAGCCGATCCTTACCGGGCGATCACATCCAGTTCAGAACTATTCAAAAGCCTGACGCTCGGTGCAGCTGGCTATGCTGATGCAGTCTGGGGACAGAGCCAGACGGTACAGATGTTGACGCAGTTGTACGAGAGTGTTGGTGAGGCGGTTTGCTCATCGATTACTGATCAGACCTGGAGCAATCGCTGTTATGGAGCGGCATATTTCACTTCCAGCCTCCTGGAGACACCGTTCGATACATCAGCAGGAGTAATCAATTCGTGGGTGGTGGATCCCTTAGCCGGGCTTGG
>CAZVRZ010000356.1:0-817 GCA_964629965.1 uncultured Anaerolineaceae bacterium | reverse complement strand
GCTGTGGGTTTTCTCCCAGGAGCATTCTCTGAACCAGACAGTGTTCGATGTGATCACGGCTGCACAAGGTGGCGGCTGGGAAGCAGTGAAGGAGTATGGTCTGAATCTGGCAGATGATGCCTGGAATCAGCTGGTTATGGATCCGCAGGTGCAGGGCGCAGCCTTTTTGCTCCTCCTGATAGGCATTGCCTGTATTCCCGTCGTGGGAGCTCCCATTGCAGGTGGGATCGCTGCCGGTATGACGATCAATAACCTGATCGATCTGGATGCCACCCTGTCGAAGCTGCCGGACAAGGAGAGCGTCATCGACTTCGTCTCCAGTCATGAGTTCCGCACCACGGTTGTCAGCAGCCTGATGATCTTCTTGTTTTTGACCCTTGGAGCACAAAAAGCCGCGCAGTTCGATGCTCTAAAGAATAGTTTGTCGCCTTCGACCCAGATGAACTTTCAGGACCTGCCCTGGAGTGAACAGGTTCGCATTGCCGAGTTTGCTGCCAAGATGAAGCCTTCACCTGGCGCTCTAGAGTTCTATATTAACGAGTTGTCACGCCCTGGTTCTCCGCTAGCAGGTTTGCCGCTCACGGAGGCTTTGCGCATCAGTGTGCTGGCAGAACAAACTGGAAAGGGGGCATTCCTGATGGATTATGTTGCTCGTCATGGCTATACAGATGCACTCAAAATAGCATCCCCTGAGGTGATCAAAGGCATGACGAGCGATCAATTCCTGGTACAAGCCCAGGATATCTTGAGCAACGACGCGGGATATAATATTACGCCAGAAAGCGTGTTTACAGATTATCCAGGGTCAACGATTGGA
>CAZVRZ010000355.1:0-2363 GCA_964629965.1 uncultured Anaerolineaceae bacterium | reverse complement strand
ACCTGGAAGCGCTCAAAGCGCTGCTGCCCTATTACGCCGGCCAGGTGAAGTGCATTTACATCGATCCGCCCTACAATACAGGGAATGAAGAGTGGGTTTACAACGACGCAATGAACAGCCCGGAAATGCGCGATTGGCTCGGTAAAGTGGTAGGGGGCGAATCCGAGGATCTCTCACGGCATGATAAGTGGCTGTGCATGATGTACCCGAGACTCCAACTTCTGCGACAGTTCTTACAAGAAGATGGGGTTATTCTGATAAGCATTGACGATTTTGAAGCATATCATTTACGCTGTCTGTTGGATGAAATCTTTGGACGCCAGAATTTCATCGCCCAATTAGTTTGGGAAAAAGGGCGCAAGAATGATGCAAAATTCTTCTCGGTTGGCCATGAGTACATGATTGTTTATGCAAAATCTGTGGACTTGCTGCGCAGACTGAAAACGGTCTGGCGTGAGCCAAAGCCCGGCGCTCAAGAAATATGGAACCAATATCTAAAACTTCGAACCCAATATGGGGACAATGATAGCGACATTGAGAAAGCTCTCCAGGACTGGTACAAGGCGCTGCCTGAAAAACACCCAGCGAAAGCTCTGAGCCGCTATAAGCACATTGACAAATATGGCCCCTGGCGGGATAGAGATATTTCATGGCCTGGCGGGGGCGGGCCGCGTTACGATGTAATTCATCCGGTTACAGGACAGCCATGTAAGGTCCCAGAACGCGGATGGGGTTTTGCTACTCCTGAAGCCATGCGAAAACAAATTGAATTGGGTCTGATTGAATTTCGCGAAGATCATACCAATCCACCCTTCCGAAAGGCGCACATTCACCCCATTCCAGAAGAATTGGATGAAGACAATGCTGAAAGCGATGATGACAACGGTGAACTTGCCGAGAATGTGGGCCTGCAGGTGATGCCCAGTGTCATTTACAAGCAATCCCAAGTTGCCGTGAAATACTTGCGAAAATTGATGGGCAAAAAGGTATTCGAGAATCCCAAAGATTACGAAGTCATTGCTCGCTTGATCCGATACGTCACCAAGCCAGGGGATATTATTCTTGATTCTTTTGCGGGTAGCGGAACAACCGGGCATGCAGTGTTATATCAAAATGCTGAAGATGGCGGCGACCGCCGCTTCATCTTGGTAGAGTTGGATCCCAGCATTGCTCAATCTATCACTGCTGAACGGCTGAAAAGAGTGGTGCAAGGTTATAGCTATCTTGATCAAAAAGGCGCCGAGAAAAGCGAACCTGGCCTCGACGGCGGTTTCCGCTTCTGCGAGCTGGGCGCAACCCTGTTCGACGCCGACGGCCAGATCCGCCCGGAAGTGGCCTATGACGACCTGGCGCAGCACATCTTCTTCATCGAAACCGGCTCGCCCCTGCCGCGCAGCGAGCAGCCGCGCTATCCGCTCCTGGGTGTAAATAACGGCACGGCCGTTTACCTGCTGTACAACGGCGTGCTCAAGGATAAATCGCCCAGGGCTCGCCCCGAGGGTTCTCCACCGAGGGGCGGGAATGTGCTGACGCTCCCGCTGCTGGCAACCCTGCCGGAGCACTTTGGGCCAAAGATCATCTACGGGAACGGCTGCCGCATTGGCGAGGGCAGGCTGCGCGAGCTGGGCATCGTGTTCAAGCAGATTCCATACGAGATCAGGGAGCGCTAACCAATGTCGCTGCGAGGAGCGGTTTTTGCGACGAAGCAGCCCCCAGGCCAGAGCGGAGATTGCTTCACTCGCTGCGCTCGTTCGCAATGACATAAGGGCGAGGCTATGAGTGTGGATAAAGAATACTGCGTGTACATTATGACCAATACCCATAACACGGTTCTCTATACGGGTGTAACCAACGACTTGAAACGCCGGGCCTATGAACACAAGCATGGCCAGGGCGGCGTGTTTACCAAAAAATACAACGTCACCAAACTGGTTTATTACGAGGTTGGGCAGGATGTTCGCGCCGCCATTGCCAGAGAAAAACAGATCAAAGGCGGCTCTCGTCAGAAGAAGATTGATCTGGTCAATAGCTCGAACCCGGAATGGCGGGATTTGTATGATGAGATATGACTACTTTTATGTCGTTGCGAGGGCCGGATGCTTTTCCCGGCCCGAAGCAACCCCCTCGCCAGCAAGCAGATTGCTTCGTCGCTGCGCTCCTCGCAATGACAGGGTGATGAGGAAGGGTTGATATGCAACTAAAGAATTACCAACAGCGTTCCCTCAGTGTGCTCGCGCGCTATTTCCAGGCCTGCCTGCAAAGCGGCGACGCTGACCTGGCGTTTTACAACCTCACCCGCCAGCTCTTTGGGCAGGGCATCCCGTACCACCCGGTGGCCGAGCTGCCCGGCCTGCCCTATGTCT
>CAZVRZ010000354.1:0-2371 GCA_964629965.1 uncultured Anaerolineaceae bacterium | reverse complement strand
AATCGGTTTTACTTGCAGCCACTGGCGCGGCGCACAGGTTGTTCCAGGCAGACGAGAAGGTGATTTCTTGCGGGTCGGCCAGGTACAGGCTGGAACCGTTCTGCAGGGCTATATAGGCCAGGCCCAGCTCAAAGTTTGATTTCCCCGAACGAGAGGCGCCGCCAACCAGGATGTTGAGCAGCCGCCCGACGGGCTGGTGCAGCGCGCCGCGGCGGCCAATGCCGAGCGGGAAAATGTCCCGTTCCAGCTTGTCTGGGAAGGCTGCGCTCTTAGGCAAAGATGGCGGGGTAGTGAGCAGCACGGCGTAGCGCGCCCCGTTGTGGTTGGAGATCGCCACGCGCTTACCGTGGGTCAGGGTGCTGATCTGGTGCAGCACTTCGTCGGTCAGGTACAGATTGACCGGCTCGCCCAGGCGCAGCTCGTCCAGCACGGCGAACAGGAAGACATGCTCGGCGTGTTCGGTGACGACGAACTCGCGAAAGGCCGGGTTGCGTTTGCAGTCCTGCAGAGCAGTGACAATGCGGGACGCTACAAATTTAGCTTCGGAAAGGTAGCGGGTGGTCAACATAACATCTCTCCTCTCTACTCTTCGCCATCCTCCAGCAGCCGCACTTCCACGTCGCGCAGCCATTCTCCGACGCGGCTGTCTTCTGGGGGTAATACCTTGAACTGGATATTGGAAATCTCGGCCGGTAACTGCATGCCCTGGCCGTTGACCGGGGCTATCGAGAGCGCCGCCTGGTGCATCACCCGCTTGCGTTCTTCGGTGGGCAATCCGTTGGTTGAGAGCAGCAGCTCGGCGGCCTGGGCGCGGGCGGTGATGGCGTTTTGCATGGCCGGGTCAGGGGCCGATCCAGCAGTCAATAGGTTGCCTTTTTCGTCAATGATGACTCCAGGCCCCAGGCTGCGGGCGATGTCCACAATCTTGACGCCGCCGTGGTTGCCTGGCACCACGATGATCGGCTTGCCGTTCCATGATTGCGAGCCCAAAAACTTGAGCAGTACCCAGGGCGTGGCTTTCCAGATCAGCACTAACCCGAAGACAAAGGCCAGCACCAGGGCAATGCGCCAGGCCCAGGTGCGGAATTCCAGCGATTGGCGCTGGCTTTCATCCTGGCGGATCAGCTCATTGACTGCCAGTTGGGTGGCGGTGGCCTGCACGTAATGGTTGGACATCACCTGGGTAGCTGTGGCGGCCTGGGCGGTGCCGGTGCCAATCGCCTGCTGAGTGGCAACCGAGCTGGTAGCTTCGAAGCTGATCGCCGTGGCGGTCGTCTCGCCGGCAGATTGCGTCTGGCGGGCAAAATACATTTCGGTGGCGGCAGAGCTGGTGAGCTGCAAGGCCACCCGGGTGGACTCGGTGTTGACTTCGACGGCTACCGTCGTGCCGGTCAGGGCCAGGTTGTAGGCCATGGCTTCCCCGGCCTGGATGGTTGAGCGCGCCTGGATGGCCGATGCCTGGTCGGTGGCAATAAAGGGCGGGATCGGGGTGGATAGAATGGCGCTGGTGGGCGGGGCGATGGAATCGACTGAAACGCCGGCGCATCCGGACAGCGCCATGGCAAACACGATCAGGGCCAGCGCCGCCAGGATCAGCAGGTTATGGAGATGGGTGGGCAGGCCTGCAAGCCGGTTCATCTCACCACCCCCAATTGCGGAACAAGATGTCCTGGCCGTCTGCATCTTCAGCCGGGGCTTTGTCCTGTGTATAGATCACCGGCAGGCGTTGGTTGCCAGCCGGTAGATAACGGTTGGGCTGTGCATCCTGCATCCGAACGAACGGGTAGGGGAAAGACGCGGCGGGCGGGGTTGGCAGATGGCGCACTTGCCGCCCGGAGATAAAGCGATAGGCGGTGACGCCCACTCCCGCTCCGGCAACCAGGGCCACCACCACCATGAACCCGCTCAGGCACTGCGAAGTCAGCAGGGCGGTGGATGCCGCGGCATTTGCCACGCCGTTGGCCAGGCTGGCAGAAGCACTGGTCAATGCGGTCAACAAAGATAGGATGACGACAATCACCAGGAATACACCTGCAAGTGCGCTAAAAACCTTCATCGCTGCACCTCCCATGTCATCACTCTTCCGGATTGCCTGGCGGGTCTGGCCGGTTGAATTTTTGGAGCGACTCGGCGATCATCACCAGCATGCGCTGCAAGTCGGGCCTGAGCCGGTCGTACAGGCGCAGCAGGTCAAGCCGCTGCGGGTCGAGGGTATCGGCACCAGGGGTTTCAACAACACCGGCGAGTTGCAAGAAGCTGCTGGCTGGATAACCGGTGGCCTTGGCCAGGCGCACGCAGGTTTCGAGCGAGGGCAGCCGGTCGGGGTAGTAGATCAGGCTGCGCAGGGTGCCATCGGAGAGTCCAGCCAGGC
>CAZVRZ010000353.1:0-2371 GCA_964629965.1 uncultured Anaerolineaceae bacterium | reverse complement strand
GCACATCGCCTTTGAGCAGGCTGATGTCCCGCCCGCCCACCTGGCCATCGGGCAGCCGCAGCGTCAGGCGGGCATCGATGGCGCGCGGTTCGGGGTTATCTTCCTCATCATCTGGGGTTTCTCCAATGGCGATGCGGGCAAAAACATCGCCGCTGGAGCGCGCCCAGATCTTCGTGACCAGGCCGGTAAACTCAACCTGGTTGCCATCGAAACGTTCGGGGGTGGTAACGGGTAAAACAGCAGGTGTTGTCAGCATAGAATGCCTCCGTAAAGAGTAGTCAGGCAGGCCGCAGCGCAGAGGCATTGGCCTGCCTGTTGGTATCGATAGTGGTTGCTCCATCAAGTGGAGCATGCAATGATTGCATAAGCAAGATAACGATCTCGGTTGTAAATGTGCAAGTCGCTCATAGGCGGACGCCCAAAGATTGGGCGATCAAACAGGGACAGGCCCTGGCTGATGGCGAGGAGAGGGAAAGCGGTTGGCCTTCCCTCTGGCACGATGCGGAGACGGGAAAGTTGGCCGGAAGCGCCAGCAGGAAAAGCCAGTGCTTTTGCCCCGGCCAACTTAGCTCAGGCAGGTTGCAATTGGGCTTCGATGACAGCCAGGTACTGCTTTGCCGCAGCCTGGTCGGCGTGGGCGTTTTCAGTCGCCGGCTTCATCTCATTGGCGTACCAGCGCAGGGCGGTCAGCCCGGCCTCACGGCCCTTGGGGTTGTCTTCGACCATCTTGCGCAGCGTCCAGCCGCTGTAGGTCTTGCCGTACTGGATCACGTAAGCGCCGGGGCCTTCACCCTGGGGGGATGGGGAGTCATAGCCCAGCTCGTTCAGAATCTGTTCCGGCTTGCGGCCATTGGGCTTGGGCTTGTCGCCGTTGCCGCCCGGCTGTTTCTCGCCGCCGGGTTTGGCGTCGCCGCCGCCCAGCAGTTTGCCGGCGTTGTGGTGGTCGAGCTGGCCTTTGTACACGGGCAGTTGGAAGCACAGCGACTTGAGCGCTGCGCCGATGGCTGCCGTGCGGGCGCCTTCTTCGGCGTAGGCGAAGTCGTTGGTGTTGGCTGCGCCGGTGATGATGGGGTACCAGCGGATCTCACCCTGCTCGTTCACCAGGGCGTAGCTGAACACGGCATACTTCAGGTGCGCGGTCACCCGCTTACCCTCGCCCAGGCCGATGAACACCATGGCTTCCGGGCTGTATTCCAGTTTCCAGCCCAACCCACGCAGGCCAAAGACCTGGGTAGCGCGCTCGATCATGTAGTCGGGTAGGTCAGCGGTGTTACCACCGCCTTCCCCCCTAAGAACCGGACGTGAGAGTTTCCCCTCATCCGGCTCAAGCCTTTGTAATGCCCTTTTCAGGACACGGCTTCGCAACAGTGATCTTTCGAGCATGCACTTGCCTATGGCAGTCTGGGTGCAAGAGCACTTGATTACTGAGAATGTCAGGTCCGCCTTCTGAAATCGGTTGAATGTGATGGCTGTGCCATCCAGTTTCTTCCGTTATCTTCTGGTCACAGACCGGACAATCTCCATTCTGGGATAGCCACAACCGCAACAGTTTCTTCTTCTTGAGTGGGTTGTTCATCATCTTTGCGGTTAGACGCCGCTCGAAGTAAACTTCCCACGTTGGGTCGAATGGATTAGCTTTGCTGTTGATTTTGATGTGCCTTAGGATAGGCACTCGAACAGCAGAGGCTAATCGTACCGTTCGTTGTTGGCCACCCGTGTCTCTTACTGTTCCAGTGAAGACCCAATTTCGGTTGCCTAATGGGTGGAAGTATCGCGCTCTCACCCATCGGGCGCCCTTATTGGGATGTCTTCTCCTGGCCCAGTGCCACAGCGTTTCGAAGATTGCGCTGTCTACGCTGGAAAAGATCCTTTTTGATACCACATGATGGTGGTAATTCGCCCAACCCAATATGATTGGGTTGAGTTGCAGGATCAAGTTTCCAGCCGTTGCGGATTTGTTCGACTTGATGATTTGCCTCACCTTTTCCAAGAACTTTTCAATGTTCTTGCGGGAGGGTTTGATGAGCAATTTACCGTTATATTTCCGGATATTTTGCCCAAGAAAGTCGAACCCGTCTTCGATATGGGTGATGTGGGTCTTCTCTAAGGAGAGTTCCAACCCCCGTTCCTTCAGAAATTCCTGAAGTATTGGGAGTACCTTCCCTTCCAAGAGTTCCTTATTCTCACCTGTTACGATAAAGTCGTCCGCAAATCTGACAAAGTTCACTTTTGGTTTTGGCTTGCGGTTAGGAGAAAACCTCTCTCTTAGCCGCTCTTCCAATCCATCGAGTGCCATATTTGCCAGAACGGGGGAGATCACGCTTCCAACAATAGTGCAAAAAGGATGATAGAGTTCCTGATAACCATCTCA
>CAZVRZ010000352.1:0-2389 GCA_964629965.1 uncultured Anaerolineaceae bacterium | reverse complement strand
TCGATAGATGCGGCCTCATTCCGCACGTGCTAAGATGCTGTCATCACAATGAATGCGCATGAACAAGAAAGGATTTAGTATGCTAGAAAACAAAGTTTTAGTTGCCTATGCAACGATGAGTGGTTCCACACAAGAAATCGCTGAATGTGTAAGCCAAGAGTTGAATCGCTTGGGGCTGACCGTAGAAGTGCACCCGTGCCGGGAGGTGACCGATCTCAAGGAATATCGCGCGGTCATCCTGGGAGCGCCGCTGTATATGTTTCGTCTGCATAAAGATGCTGTGCACTTCCTAAAGCGCAATCAAAAGCAGCTGGTGCATCTACCCGTAGCTGTCTTTGCTGGGGGGCCATACGGTCCCAACGCAGCCGCAGACGCGCTGGAGGTTCGTAAAAACCTGGACGCCGAATTGGGTAAATTTACCTGGCTGCAGCCCATCAGCGTGCAACTGGTTGGCGGCAGGTTCGACCCTGCCCGGCTACGCTTCCCCTATAACCTGATCCCTGCACTCAAGGGAGCCCCTGCAAGTGACGCTCGTGACTGGGCAGAGATCCAGGCCTGGGTAAATTCTCTTCCCGACCTGTTTGAAACGAACATAACCTCATCTGCTGGATAAAGGAGAACCGGATGAAAAATGCGAGACATCTTTTCGTTGCTGTTATGGGTGCCTGGATGGGCGCAGCGGGCATCGAGCACGGTGTGGGTGAACTCATGCAGGGCAATGTGGCTGCGACAGGGATTATGATCCGCTCCTGGCCAGAGTCACCCTTCTTTCAAAGCTTGAATGGCGAACCTGCCATGACGCTAATCCCCAACCTGCAGGTTACCGGCATCCTGGCGATAACCTTTTCTTTATTATTTGCTGGTTGGGCGATCTTTTTTTCGGCGCGCAAATCTGGTGGGGTAGTGATGATACTCCTGGCCATTCCAATGCTGCTGTTTGGTGGCGGCATCTTCCCGCCAATCCTCGGCGCACTGATCGGTGCAGCCGTGGCAGTCTGCCAGGATAAGCCTGATTCACAATTGACGACCAGGCTGCGCTGGCGGCTTGGCAAAGCCTGGCGCTGGATTTTTGTGGCTTGCTGCATCGCCTGGCTGGCGTTATTCCCTGGTGTGGCCGTCCTGGGATATTTCTTCCGCATCGACGACGCAAGAGTGACACTGGCAATCATGCTCACCGCCTTCACCCTGCTGTTCCTCTCTTTCTGGAGCAGCATTCAACATGATCGCTTAGGATCATCCTTGGTTCATCCAGATGACTGGAACAAAACTCGGAATAAAAGCAAATGAAGAAGCAGTATTCAGAATCCCCAGCACTTGATGCAGCCTGGAATAGACTGTTTCTATTCGGCGGTGTAGCAGCTTTGCTAGCAGGTATCATCTTTCGCCGCAATTTAGGCGTTGAGATTGCTCTCTTCAGCCCGATTACACCGCCTACCAACCCGCTCGATTGGCTGCTACTGCTGCAAAACCATCGGTGGCTTGGCTTAGCATATCTGGGCATTTTTGATCTGGCGAATGTTGCCCTGGTGGGATTGATGCTGCTATCGCTGTACCTTGCGCTCCAACATGTCCAATCAAGAACTACTCTGATTGCCCTTGCTCTGGGATTCCTTGGAGTGGCCGTTTATCTGAGCTCCAATACAGCGTTTTCTATTCTCTCGCTGAGTAATCAGTATGCGCTATCAACCAGTGAAACCCAGCGTGCATTGCTGCTGCCTGCCGCAACGGCCTTGCTGGCGCTCAACCGGTTCAGCAGCCCAGGCGCGTTTCCCGGTTCCGGTGGATATGTGAGCATGTTTCTCATTGCGATAGCAGGATTAATATTCTCAGCCACGCTGTTAAAAAATCCACAGTTCGGTCGTTGGACAGCTTTTACGGGAATAATCGCCAACAGCCTAGACTTGATGTACTGTCTGGCCTTCCCTTTCTCACCAAATGCCGTTTATGAAAGCCTGGCGATGTTCTTTATCCCTGCAGCCGGGTTTTTCTTGATGGCTTGGCACATACTGGTTGGCATGCGGCTGATACATATTGCCAGGATGTCTTCAAAGCAAGGGCTGGTGACCAGACCAGTTGACCAACAATCAAAAATGGATGCGGTAAACGAGTGAAGCATAAGATGGATTAGATTGTTCCAGATGATGTCTTCACAAGGCAAATAGCGTCACTGTCCTTTAAGGCTTTGCGTTTTTGTGAAAGCCCTGACTTTCCTTTTTTATTCTTGACCAGGTTACACTTTCGGGTATATAATCCCATCAGACTTTGCGCACCCCCTTTGGGCGGGCGCGCTTTTGTTTAAGCGTTAGCCGCAATCGCAGCGCACCTTGCATCTTGCCGCGCACCATCCACCTGGGTGGTGCGCTTTTTATTTCCTGCTCAAGGAGTGTGC
>CAZVRZ010000351.1:0-2407 GCA_964629965.1 uncultured Anaerolineaceae bacterium | reverse complement strand
TGCCCTGGCTTGCAGCCTCAACTACCTGGTAAGGTAGCAACTTGGGTTAATTATAATCATAATCTATAATAAAACCGCTATGACCGGGACGAGTACCTGGGGTTACCCCGACAGAGAATGGAGATCATCGGCTGAGAGTCTCCAGCCCCCCACCCAGAGAAAACCACCCGCGAGCGTGACCCAGAACAGGGCTTGCCCCCAAGTATGGTGAACGGTTGACCCCGTTATCGGTCCCGAGAGATGAACCGGGCGGCCTTGCCAGGGCAAGCAGTTCAAATCTGGGTGGCACCGCGTGGATTGGTATACTCCTCGCCCCAGAATGGGCGAGGAGCTTTGTTTAACCGGCAAACATCCGGGTTATACCCAACCCTGTGCTATTACCTGCAACGCCGGTACAAGGCAGGTGAAGAGCACCGGACAGGTGAAAAACACCTGGCAAGAAATAGAAATTGGAGGAAAAATGGCAGAAAAGATTCAAGATAGGTACGAAGAAAGCAAGTTGTACCGTATCCGCCACTCCTCAGCGCATGTGATGGCGCAGGCTGTGGTGGAAATATTCCCTGAAGCCCGCTACACCATCGGCCCGCCGGTGGAAAACGGCTTCTACTATGATTTCGACCTGCCGCGCACCTTGACTCCAGAAGATTTGGAGAGAATTGAAGTGCGCATGCGCCAGATCATTGCTGAAGGTTTTCCCTTTGCCCGCAAGGTGGTCTCCGCAGAAGAGGCTCGCCAGATATTCAAAGATCAGCCCTACAAGCTGGAACTGATCGACGGGCTAGAACAGGGCAGCTTTGATGAATACGGCAGCCCTCTGAAGGAAAAGCCAGAGATTTCGATCTATCAGCATGGCACCTTCGTCGATCTATGCCGCGGCCCCCATGTGGAGAATACCCGGCAAATCCATCCCGCCGCTTTCAAGCTAACGAGCGTAGCAGGCGCTTATTGGCGCGGCGATGAGAACAACCCTATGCTGCAGCGCATCTATGGCACAGCCTGGGAAAAACCAGAACAATTGGAAGAATATCTCTGGCAAGTCGAGGAAGCCAAGAAACGGGATCACCGTAAGCTGGGCCGGGAGTTGGGCTTATTCTACCTATCGGAAGATATCGGCCCGGGTTTGCCGCTGTTCGCACCCAAAGGCGAGATGCTGCGTTACCTGATGGAAAAATACGTGCGTGATCTGCAAACAAGCTACGGTTACCAGCACGTCTGGACGGGTCACCTGGTCAAAGAAGAGCTGTATCATCGCTCGGGGCATTTTGACAACTTTAAAGACTCGATGTTCCCGCCGATGGTGGATGGGAATAATTCCTACCGGCTCAAACCGATGAACTGCCCCAGCCACATGACGCTCTACAAAGAAATGGGGCTGCACTCTTACCGCGAGTTGCCTCTGCGCATGGCCGAGTTTGCCACCCTCTACCGCTATGAGAAAATGGGCGAGCTGAGCGGCTTAACACGTGTGCGCTCCCTGACACAGGATGACTGTCATACCTTCTGCACCGAAGAGCAGATTGGCGCCGAATTCGCACTCAACCTGCGCCTGATCCAGGAAGTATTCGACCGCTACCGCTTCAACAATTACGTGGTGCGCCTGTCGCTGCGCGGTGAAGGCGGAAAATACGTTCAGGATGATGAGAAATGGAACAAAGCCGAGGCTGCCCTGCGCACGGCCCTAGATACCAGCGGCCTGGATTATTTTGAGGCCTCCGGCGAGGCCGCCTTCTATGGACCCAAAGCAGATTTTCTGGCGCGGGATGTGCTCGGGCGTGAGTGGCAGCTCTCCACGATTCAGGTTGATTTCATTCAGCCTTTCCGCCTGGGCTTGAAATATATCGATGAACACGGGCAGGAGCTTACACCGGTCGTCTTGCACCGCGCCGTCACGGGCGCCACCGAGCGCTTCCTGGGTGTGCTGATCGAGCATTTCGCCGGGGCCTTCCCGTCCTGGTTGGCTCCGGTGCAGGCGATTCTGATACCCATTGCGGACCGCCACCTATCGTATGTACAAGAGGTCGCCCTCCGGCTCAAGGTTGCCGGTATGCGAGTGGAAGTAGATGAGCGCAGCGAGCGTATGAACGCCAAGATACGCGACGCTCAAAAACAGAAGGTACCTTACATGCTGGTGATCGGAGATCGCGAAGTCGAGCAAAGCGCCGTGGCGCTGCGGCTTCGCTCCGGCGACAATCCCGGCGCTATGTCTATCGAAACCTTCCTGGCAAAAGTACAACAAGATATTCGGGAAGGAATCTAAAGAACCATGTCAGAAGATTCAGGAGCTGGCGGGCAACAAAGCCTTCCACCGGCTCCTGATTGGTAAACTTTTGATGAAATTAGGCCTGGAACGTTGATAGGGTAATCGCATTTCAAACGGCCAAGACCTTGAGCAAGTAGGATTCATCCC
>CAZVRZ010000350.1:0-2415 GCA_964629965.1 uncultured Anaerolineaceae bacterium | reverse complement strand
GCGGCAGTGGCGGAAGCGGAGTGGGTGAAAGGGTCGGCGATGGAATAACGGTTGGGGTGGATGTATTTTCAGCAGTGGGCTCAATGGTTGGCGTATAGGTGGGTTGAGGAGTTAAAGTAGCCGTTGGCGCCATGGCAGTCAGTGTTTCAAAGACGCTGGCATCCAAAGTGCCTTGCTGGGTGGGCTGAAAAACTTCCGCCGCTGGCGGCTTAAAGAAGTAATAAATTTTTGCCCGTGTGCTGGCAAGATGGAAGTAAGCGCGGTCGTGAATTGCAGGTATCTGGTATAGACCCGCAAGCACCAAAATCCCAACACCAATTATGGCAACATAAAACCAAGGCTTGCGCCAGATTGAGCGCGGCGTCAGGCGCCGGCGAAAAGTTTGTTTAGCGTTCTTTCTCATGACAGTTTGGCATTATAACAGCGAACAAAGAAGCCGATTTTGACTCAGGGCTGCACACCTAACTCGGCCAAACCTTCGAGGGGTAAGGCCCAACCGGGGTGATACTCGAGCGCTTTGCGGTAATGAGCGATGGCGTCATCGGTCATTTTGAGGGCTGCCGCAGCACGCCCAGCCCAATACCAGCTTTCTGGTAATTCCGGGCTACGTTTGTTGCTGAGTACCTGCATCGCGAGGTTCAGGGTATCCTGGTAGCGCCCGGTGTAGTAATAAGCCGGGTAAGCTCCCACCTGGTACCAGGTGATTCGCCAGGGACGTTCGTCCGGAGTTAGTTGCGCGTAAACTGCAAAAGCCTGGTCGTAAGCCTGTGCTGCCTCGAGATAGTTTTGCATTTCTACCAGGATGCTGCCGCGGGAGTACCAGGCAAAGAACAGTTCCCGACCGCTTAGTTGCGGTATACGGGCTGTGACCTGGTCGAGAGTGTTTTGCAAGTTTGCCGCGGGATCAGCGTCGGGTCCGAGCAAGGCCAACACCTCTGCTTCGCGTTCGGGTGGGTAAACCAGCAGGTAGATCCCGTCAAAATGCGCCCAATCGAGCATCAGGTCGCTGTAACTGAGGTTCATGACCCCCAGGAGCGTGTCCGGGATGCGAACTGATTGACTGGCGTCATCGTAAGCAGTTACGATGCTGTAATGCCCCATCCAGCCATCGTCAGTATCCGTGTGACCGCGTTCGAGCAGGACAGGGAAACCACTGGAAACCAGCCGCTGTACAACGTCGATCGTGCCTCCATAGCGGATCAGGGCTTTCAGGTTGGTTTTCGCAAGCACATAATCGCGCATCTCGCTGAGCATGACGTTGCGGTCATCCTCATGGGTTCGAAGACCAGCTTTGGTAACACTCTGGGTGCTCGGCCAGCCCCAGTAGGTGACATACATCGAAAGATTGGCGGGTCCACAGTTGTTCATGCTCTGATATTCCAACCCCATGCCGTCCAACTCAAAAGCAGCAGGAACCGGGAAAGGTGTAGCGGTCGGTTCAGGAGTGATATCTGGCTGAGCAGGGTTGCCTTCGGGGGTGGGGGTTTGCTCCGCAGCGGGAGTTTGCGTGGGCGCCATCGCTGTTAGCGAGGCAAGCACGCTCGCGTCGAGGGTGCCCTGCTGGGATGGGTCAAAGACATTTTCGGAAGGTGGATTAAGCCGATAATAGATCTTTGAATACAAGTTTTGCACGCGCGTTTCCACCGCGGGGACTTGCATTGCGCCAAATGCGAGTAAACCTAATACCACCAGGATGGCGAGATAGGGCCACGGTTTGCGCCATGGAGAGCGTTTACCAAGATTTTTCTTGAGTTGTTTTTTTGATGCTGACATAGGGTCTCTTTTGGTTACTGGCCGTAAGGTTTAGGGTTCGACGCCCAGAGCTTTGAGCTCAGCCACGGCAGGCGGCCAGCCAGGATGCCATTGCAAGGCGCGTTTGAAGTCAAAAACAGCAGTTTGCGTGTTGCCAAGCGCAACGTTCGCCCGACCACTCCACAAGAATGTTTCGGGCAGAGCCGGCGTGCTGGCATCGGTGATGGTTTTATATGTAAGGCTGACCACGTCCTTGTATCTGCCGGTGTAGTAATAGGCTTCGTAAGGGCCCACCTGGTACCAAAGCATGCGCCAGGGGCGATCTTCCACAGGCAGCCAACCGTAGACCTCGAAGGCGTTATCGAAAGCCGCGGCGGCGTTGACGTAGTCTTTCTTCATGACCAATAGTTCACCCAGGCTGTAATAAGCGAAGTATTGCTCGGAACGATCAACACTTTCAGACCGCTTGCGATAAAGCTCAAGGGTGTAATCTAGGTTGTATTCCGGGTCCGCCTGGTCTCCCAGCAGCGTCAGCACAATTTCACGCTCCGCTGGAGGGAAAATGACTAAGTAAGTACCGGAAAATTCATCCCAGAACTTCTGAAGTGTGTCGTAGTCGATCCAGATGTTGCCATTGACGGTATCGGGGATGTGGACGGCGTT
>CAZVRZ010000349.1:0-2455 GCA_964629965.1 uncultured Anaerolineaceae bacterium | reverse complement strand
CAATCGCATCAGTTTTGTTATTTCTTCATTGTCTCGGAAATTGTTTGAATTGCAGAGGGTTTGGAGAAACAAAAACTCCTGTCTTATTTGATAAATAAGACAGGAGTTCGACCAGTGCCCCCACGGAGGTGCCGTACGTTAACATGTCTTAGCAGCGCAAGGGTGATCTTGGGTGGCTTGTGTCACACAAACGCCTAAACAGCATCGTTCATAGGTGGTTTTTTGTGGTGGAGCACTTCATACAAAATACCTCCCATTTGTTCCGGGGTGTAATCATTGGGATTTTCCAGCCACCAGATCGCTAGACTCAGGATCGAACCGACCACAATTTGGGCAGAAATTTCTGCTGGTAAGTGAAGGTCTGCATAGACACCAAGTCGCTCCATATCTTTCAGTGTTTCTGACACCATGTATTCATGCACGCGATGCATCATCGAAGATGATCCGCGGTTGCCCAGAATTACTCGATAAATGTCTCGATTCTTTCCGATGTGCTCGAAGATATTCCGGTAACCATAATACTCAGCTTGAGAGGGGAGGGGGGCGCTGAACCTCTGCTCAACATCAGCTTCCGTGTTGTGGATCATATCTGCAATTAAAGACCATAATAATTCTTCCTTGTCTCTGGCATGCAGGTAGAAAGTTGCCCGGGCAAGATCAGCCCGATCCGTAATATCCTGAATCGAAACGGTGTCATATCTCTTTTCAAGGATTAACGCCACAAGCGCGGTTTGCAGTTGCTTGCGGGTGCGCAGACGGTTACGCTGGTGACGAGTCAATTTCGGAATATCCATTGGTAGGCACCTGTCTATAAATAACGCGATAGGATAATTGGCGACGGGTCGTTATTGACAACTCAATTATAGTCATTATAATAATTTATATACAGACTGTCAATAATTATTCATGATGACTAAAAAAATTGGGTGTGAAACCCAAATATAAGAGGTTTTGATAAAGAGGTGACTACAATGAATTCTGGAACAGTTAGAGAGCAAAGAAAAGAACTCCAGTACCACCGCCAATTCCAGCGCATGTATTTCAAAGCCAATGATATGGATTTCGTTTTTCAATGGCTGATGGGCAGTGCAGTTCACGGCGGTGCGGGGGTTGGGGAGAGTTTTTATACAGCTTCCCGGATCAAAGATGGCAACCCACAGAGTTGGGAACATGAATGGTCGGCCCTCGCCAAAAGGGTCCAAGCACGAGCCGAGACAGCTTTGCATATGGGACACATCCTTAGCGGGCAAGATGCCTATTTGCGTGCAGCGGTTTATTATCGGGCTGTTTTAGCCTCTAGCTGCCCAATAACCCAATGTTTAAATCTACCCTTGTTCAAATGCAGGAATGCTTCTAGAGAGGCAGCCGTCTTCTCAACCCACCTGTTGAAAGGATCGAGATCCCCTTCCAAGGCGCTAGCCTGCCGGGGTATTTCCAGAAAGCGGCTCAGGATAATGGGCCTCGCCCGACACTCCTGATGATCGGTGGGAGTGAGACATATGCGGAGGATATGTATTACTTCATCGCTCCGGCTGCAATCAAACGTGGTTATAACTTTATTACCGTAGATCTGACTGGACAGGGGGATACGCCATTACGTGGATTGTACTTCCGGCCCGATTTCGAAACGCCAATGAAGGCAGTTCTGGATTATGTTTTCAGCCGTGCAGATGTTCACCCACAGCAATTGGCTGCCTATGGAATTAGCGCAGGTGGGTATATGGTTCCGCGAGCCGCAGCCCACGAACCGCGTATAAAGGCTTGTGTGGCCAACAGCATCATCTACGATATGTTTCAGATAATCAGCAAAACCCCTATCCCTAAAATTAAAGGGTTCGTAAAAATCCTGGCAAAATGGAAAGCACCATTCCAAGTACGCATGATTCAGATGTTAACCTGGCGTTGGGGGCTTACTGACTTAAATGACTTTGCCGGCTTGGTTGCCAAAAACCGCGACTTGTCTTATGATCCGGCGGAAATCACCTGCCCGACCCTGATCTTGATTGGTGAAGGCGAGTATCAAAACCCTGAGGTTTGCCGGCAGCAATTATATGCTTTGGAACGATTGCCCAATCCATGCAAGAAATTTGTGATCGGACCGGCGAATGAGGGCGCTGCTCATCATTGTATGGGCGAGAACCCAGGTCTGATGAGCGCACTTGTTTTCGATTGGCTCGATGATGTATTTGCTGTTGCAGGCGGTTAAGCAAAAAAGACCGGTCGTTTCCCGGTCTTTTTTTGCCTGTGATACCTTACATTAACATGTCTCAGTCGCGAAAGGGTATGGGCTGGGAGAAACGCCAATCGCTATTCATTGCATTAATTTATCATTGATGATAATATTCCGGCATGGAATTCGAGCGCATCTTGGAGTTGGCTGGTGAGGAACCGGTCTTTGAGACCGCCCTGTTGTTGGCAGGGGAGGTCAACCCGTATAATGTACGCTTGCAGCTTA
>CAZVRZ010000348.1:0-2462 GCA_964629965.1 uncultured Anaerolineaceae bacterium | reverse complement strand
TGCTCGCCCACCCGGACGATGAAGCCTTCGGCATGGGTGGTACGCTTGCGCTGTATGCCAAGCAAGGGGTGGAAGTTTATTTGGCCTGTGCCACGCTCGGTGAGGCGGGCGATATCCCGGCCGACTTTTCTCAGAACCACTCAAGCTCTGCCGCATTACGTGAAAGCGAGCTGGATTGCTCTGCGGATGTGCTGGGGCTGAAAGAGGTTTTCAAGCTGGGCTTTCGCGACTCTGGCATGGAAGGCTCTCCGGATAACCATCACCCGGATGCCCTGGTTGCCCGACCGATGGAAGAAGTTGTCGAAAGTATCGCCAATGTCATGCGAAAGGCACACCCGCAAGTCGTGCTCACCTTCGACCCCGTTGGGGGATATTTTCATCCCGACCACATTCGCGTTCACCAGGCGACTGTGCTTGCGTTCGAACGCGTTCGCCAGGAATTAAACGCAACCGACCCTCAAGCTCTGGCACGCCTTTATTACCATACCATGCCCAAATCGAGCGCCAGGATAGCTGTTTTTTGGATGCGCCTCCTGGGGAAAGATCCGCGCAAGATTGGCCGGAATAAGGATATTGACCTGGTTCAAATCGCCTCGCAATCCTTTCCGGTGCACGTCAAGATCAATTACAAGCCAGTGCTTGAGCAGCGCGAACAGGCAGCCGCCTGCCACGCCAGCCAGGGCGGTGGCAAGAAACCTTTTGGATTAAGTGCCTTTCTCCTGAGGTTGCTGAGCAGTCCAGTTGATCGGTTCATGCAGGGCTATCCTGAACCGCCAGCCAACCAGGGCATAAAAAATGATTTATTTTGGGGGATAAATGGATAATTCTCCCGACTACAGGTCAGCACGTTATTGCCTGGTCAGCCTGATGGTGCTGATCAGTATTGTGCTGGGAGCCTGCCAAATGCAGGTGAGCCCCACCTCGAGTTCCGAGCCCACAGCCAGCTCTCTGCCTGCCACCCCAGTTCCACCCACGGCTACCCCAACCCTGGCACCGAGCCCAACCCCAACCGCCAGACCGATTGTTCTATGGATCGACCCCATCTTACCGACCGATTTCGTTAAGAAGCTAATTCTCCCGGAAGGGATGCAAACAACGAGTAACAAAAGCCTTGCAAACCTCTTTCTGACTGCCGGCGACCCACCAGGAGATGCTGCCCTGTTGGCGGAGACGTGGCAAACATATGCTCTCGTCGCGCCGTTTTTCACGTTGCAAGACGATCTCACCCTGGCAGATTTGCGTTCCCTGGTCCGCGGCAACCAACCCGAAGGGCTTGCTGTCAGCATCGACACATTACTGCTGCGTGACCAGGACAGCGCGCTTGTGGCACACATGTTCAACATGTCTGCCAGCACAATCCCCCCGAAAAGCAAGATCGATCATGTCATTGACGCGTTTTTCAGGCCGGAAGTGCAAACCCAGGAAGGTGCCTGGGCGATCTTGCCCTTTGAACTACTCTCGCCCCAATGGAAGGTTATTTCTATCGATGGCAAGAGCCCGTTGGACGATGATTTCTCCCCTGAAACAACCCCGCTGACGCAGCGAATCACCCTGAGCACAGAAATATCTAATCTACCGATCACCGAAGATCAGCTGGCAGCGCTTTTGCCCGCGCCTAACCGCGACCGGGCAAACCTCACCAGCCTGATCATGACCGGCGTTACCGCCATGACACGCGACACCGCCTACATTATGTCCACCGAGGGCGCGCTCTTCCCGGGCACGGAGATCCGTGACTTCATGCGGGCTGCGGACCTGACTCACATCAGCAATGAGGTTTCTTTTTACGAAGACTGCCCCTTCCCGAACCCCGATTACCTTGGCTTTATTTTTTGCAGTGACCCTGAATACGTTGACCTGCTTGCTGACCTTGGGGCGGATATCATCGAACTCACCGGCAACCACAATAACGACGTGCGAGCACTCTATAAAGTGGACTCCGTGCCATTCACGCTCGATCTGTACCGCAAAAATAACATGCAGTGGTACGCTGGTGGTACCAATATTGTTGACGCCAAAAAACCCCTGCTGATCGAAAACAATGGCAACAAACTGGCATTTATCGGCTGCAATTCCTACGGACCATACATGGCATGGGCTGCGGAAGACAGCAGCGGAGCCGCGCCTTGCGAGGATTTTGGCTGGATCTCAGACGAAGTGACCCGCCTGCGCAGCCAGGGCTACCTGCCGATCGTGACCTTCCAATACCAGGAAGACTATCTTGTGACGGCGCAATCCTCTGCCATCCGCGATTTTAGGCGGCTGGCTGATGCCGGCGCGGTGATCGTGAACGGCAGCCAGAGCCACGTTGCCAAGGCAATGGAATTTTGGAACCACGCCTTCATTCAATACGGACTGGGGAATCTATTCTTCGATCAGCCTGAGTTCTACATCACTTATGACGGCTTCATTCAGAAGCATTTCTTCTACCAGGGGCGGCACGTCTCCACCCAACTCCTGAC
>CAZVRZ010000347.1:0-2514 GCA_964629965.1 uncultured Anaerolineaceae bacterium | reverse complement strand
CCGGTGGTGATCACGCCGGATGGCAAGGGCGGCTTCAACATCTTCGACATCAGCCGCTCGCTGCAGCCAGGCGCATCCGTTAGCCAGGAAGGGAAAATTCTGACCGCCGGTGGTGTGGCCGATCATCAACTCCAGAACCAGGTGGCTGCCCGCGCCCAGGCAGCCGAGCTCATGCTGGCAGCTAACTCAGGCCAGGCTATTCAACCCGCCCAACGCCGCACGGTGCTGCGTACGGCGCTGCAAACTGGTGTTCCACAGGCACAGCCCCAGATCGGGCCCGGACTGCCGCAAGGCCTGCGTATTCTGCGCAATGCCCGTGAATTACCTCCTCATTTGCTGCCCGACGCCGATACCCTACAGGCGATTGACGCCGAGTGGCGGGATGTCGAAGTGGAGTAAGCCAAGATGCTTGCCAATTCACCCAATACCAATCCACCGGTTGTACGCTCTGTGACCGCAGGCATGAACGAGGCTGACATCGCAGCCGCGAATACCATCACGCAACAAGCCATCGAGTTACTGCTGCGCTACGTTGGGCGACGGCCTGAAGGTATGGCGCTGATCTACGTCATTCTGTACAACCAGCGCATGATGCTGATCTTCGACCTGACCCAGTTGAAAATGTTCAACCTGCCTGATGATTACATCAAACGATTGCGAGCTGCGCTGGGAGGCCGCAAGATCGTTTACCGCCCCAACAAGCGCGGCACCTGCGTGGTGATGGTGGTGAGTTACCAAGCAGTGCTGGCAAAGAGCGATGTCTCCAGGCTGCCTGTGTTGGCCAGTTTTGCCGATAAGCAAGTGGTTGTCTATGGACCAACCGGCTCAGGCAAAACCAGCGTCTTGCAACACCTGCTCGATCTGCGCCAGGGCTTGAAGATCATTTTCGACCCACACTACGAACCGGGCAAATGGCACTCGAACGATATCGTCATCGGCGCCGGACGCAACTGGTCCGCGATTGAAACCGGGCTGGATCAGTTGGTGCTGGAAATGGACCGCCGCTATCAAAAGATGCGAGATGGGGAAAGCGATTTCTCTCCGATCCACATTGCCGTGGATGAGCTGTCTTCTTTCGCTCGCAACATTCCCAATGGCAGTGAGCGGCTGATTACTTTGTCCCAGGAAGGCCGCAAGGCCAAACTGCATACCATCCTGACCCCACACTCCACCGAAGTGGCTCAAATGGGATTCGATGGCAGCGGGGATGCGCGCGAGAACTTTGTTTTCATCGGCATGCCGCCCGTCCTACCTGGACAGGAAAATCAGCCCCGCATTGCCACGGTTCACGCCGGCAATCCGCGCCGCAAAGGGAATGATCCCCTGGGCCGTTTCCTGGTTCCCGCGCCGAAGGTGTACCAGGGAAAAGCCCGGCTGCTGACTGACCTGGCCTCTGTTCTGGGCGCGGCTGCGCCTGTGGCTCAGGCCGTGGCTGGCCCTGTGGCCGAAATGGGCCACACCCCAGCCACGAACCAACGGCATCAAATTCCCTTCGAGCAGCGCTATGCTGCCGGTTTGCCTGAAGCAGATGATCTGGCGTTGTTCGTGGCGCAACACGGTTATGGCGTGCGCAAGATCGGTGAACTGTTGCCGTATTCCGATCACCTGGCGCGCCAGACGGCCGCCCAGGCCATTTCCAGGCTGAATGGTAATCGAGCTGCCCACCCAACACCTGGCAGCCCTCAAGAATTTGAATTTGTGAAAACCCTGTACGCCCATTGGGGCGTGCCGGTAAACCGCCTGGCGCGTCTGCTGGATGGCAGCGACCACCATAACCTGGCGCGTATCCAGGCCATGATTGAAAGGAGTGCTCGATGAAACAGAAACGAGGCAAACCAACCACGATTTTGACGATTGCTAATCAAAAGGGTGGGGTTGGAAAGACGACCACCACCATTACCCTGGGCAGCGGCCTGGCCGGAAAAGGCCGGAAAGTCTTGGTGGTAGACCTGGATCTTCAGGGGCATGTACCCCGTATGCTCGCCCAGCCCAAGCAGCCCGGTGTGCGTCGCTGGTACTACGATGAGGAGCCGATGGAACAGGTGATCGTCCAGGCACGCGAAAACCTGTGGATACTGCCAGGCGATAAAAGCACCGACAAGGTGATGGCGCGTATTCGCGACGAAAGCTACGGCGAAGAGCAGTTTGCCAACCAACTCAAAGAGCATGCTGCCGCCCTGGACTTCGATGTCGTCATCATTGACCTGGCGCCCAGCCTGAACAACCTGCAGGTAGCCGCCTTGATCGCCGCCGATTACGTACTCATTCCTACCCGCCTGCGCTTCACCGATATGGACGGCGTGCAGGAAGTTCTGAAGACCTTGCAGCAAATCGGACGCCACGGACACCAGGTGAGCGGGTATTTTCTCCTGCCCACCCTGTTTGATCGGGGAGCCAACGAAACCATCGAGCGGCTCAAGGAATTGGTCGCCAGCCAGGGGGCGCGGGTGTGGCCACCGATCGTTCAGGATGTCCGGGTAGGCGAAGCGCCGGGGCGCGGGCTGACGATCTGGG
>CAZVRZ010000346.1:0-2528 GCA_964629965.1 uncultured Anaerolineaceae bacterium | reverse complement strand
GATATACGCACGGTTTGTGCGCAGGCCGGTGCACTCGGAAAGCGCACCGTTCATGAATCACCCGGCGTTTCAGCGCCAGGGGTATCGCCCAGGATCCGGTTCAGCTGAAGCTGCTGCCGGGCGATGATGCGGTCTTGAGCCGCGATATGAGCCTTCAATCTGTCCGCCTCTTCTCGGTGGGCGAACTGCTCGGCGGCCAACGACTGGCGAACGGCAGTCAAGGCGTCTTGCGCTGCGGCCAGGCGGTCGGTCAGATCGCCGACTTGTGCTTCCGACTCGGCCAGGCATTCGCCCTGCGGATCAGTGCGCAGGCGCTGGATCTCCTGGTTTGCCCGCTTCAAGCTGGTATCAGCGAGCTGGTAGTGGGCATTCAGGGTTTCCAACCTGGCCTGCTGCTGGCGGCTCCAGGTTGCAAGCGCTCGCCCCAGGTCGCCAAAGGCAGCATCGGGGCGCTGCCCTGACTGGATGGCCAGAACATAGGCTTCTAAGTCCAGGGGGAGATGTACTGCCAGGCCTCGCAAAAAGCTGATGGCAGCCTGGCGGCGAATTTCATTGGGATCGGGGGAAGGCGAAAACCAGGCCATAAGGATTACTTGAAGAGGATGAGGAGGATGACAGCGCCCGTTTTGTGGGAGTTTTCGTTATCAGGTGCAGGGAGGCGATTTGATGAGGTCATGAGCAAAGTTCCTTGACGGTATGCGCATAATTGCTGCGGAGGTGGGCAACGTCTCTGCCCTCCTGGGCATACGCATAATTGCTGCGTGGGTGATCTCCAGCCTCCTGGGGGCGTGCAGAATACCTGCGTGGGTCAATGTCTCCCCCCTGCTGGGCAGGCGCATAATTGCTGCGCATATTAAGAGGGTAGCCATGGATAGGATTTCTGCGCACGTGTTCATTTCTGCGCACCCGGCCTGTGGCAGCAAGATAGAGGGTCTCCTGCATGACTTCACTTCCCCTTCATCCGGTTTTTAGCCGATGATTGGTACAGATGCCCGGTCTCAGCCAGGTAACAGGAGCGGGCGCTGGTCTGCAGCACATCCACCAGGTCATAGGGGATCGTTGCGTGCTGGTGGGCCTGGGATAAAACATACGAGTAACCGGTCATCCGGCTGTCGGCCAGCACCGAAGCGTGGATCGAGTCCACCAGCCGAGGTTCCTCCGCCAGCCAGGATGGGATTTCGACGCGGGCGACCTCCTGCTCGCTGATCCGCAGGAAGAAAAAGTACACCCCCGCCCCGGCCTCCTGAAAGGCCTGATTGCGGGGGCTGCCGTGCAGGAACAGCGCAGACCGCTCACCCGGTCGCAGCATGCGGCGCATCAGGTTCAGGTCAGCCACTTCGTGCTGCTCCTGCAAGCCCTGCTCGATGGTTTCCGCTTCCACCAGGTTGACCAGCCGCGCCAGCAGGCGGGACTGCGGGCCGGAAATCACGCCAGCGACCAATCCTGGGCGCAGCGCGAGCACCAGATCCAGGTATTCCTGCAAGCGGCGATGAGACGATGCGCCGCCCACGCTCAGCCAGGGCAGCAGGCCGTTGTCGAGCAGAATTACATCATCGGGATAATTCTGGGCCGCACCGCAGGCCATGCGCATCTCCAGCAGCGTGCGCCAGGCGTTGGTCAACGCCGCCAGCTCGTCCCGATTTTCAAGCAGCTCAACAGACTGGCTGCCTCCATGGGCAATCTGCGAGCCGATATCCACGAACTGCGCCTCGAACAAGGGTGGGCGCAGCTTGCGGTAGGCTACGGCCTGGAGATAGGCCCATATCACCGGGCTGTGATCCTGGGGATAGACTTGCGATCCGTCAATGCCCACAGACTCCAACGGCTGCGAGAAAGCCGGTTTCACCAGATCAACCGGCTCCCAGGTTGGGATAGCGCCAGCCCAGCGGTGGCCCTGGGCCAGCCTCAGGCGTTCTGCCAGGATCGGGGAGCAGGCGGCAGCTTTCAGGCGTCGCAGCCAGTCGTCCAGATCAACCTGGCGGACCCGCTGGGCAGCCTGGCGAGCGGCTTGCTCTACTTGCTGTCGGAGAGTTGGATCAATCACAGATAGACAAGCCCGGCAGGTTATTCAAGATCTGGGTATACTGTAAAAACCGCATACAATTTTCACTTGGAGTATCTGGCCCGGAGAAACAGGACTCAACCTCATCCGGAGTCCAGAGCATATCGCTCCCATCAAGCGGCGCCATTCCCTTTATCTTCGGGAAACCAGATTCATTATCCTCAATCAGCACCCAGCAGATAACTGGTAGTTGATACCTGTTCTCCTGATATTGGAAATTGGCATACCACCCGAATGCCGGGATCATCTGTAAGATTTTGTAATCATCTTCCATCCTCTTCACCTTTCTCAGCGAGCATAAATCACGCTGGCCTCATCCTGGTAGACCAGGCTCCAACTGGCCAACAAGGCCACATGGGTCGGTTCCAGCGAGAAGAAAGTCCGTCTCATGCCCGTTCCCGCACAGTTTCTCGGCAGGGAGAACGCAAAGCCAGCAACGCCTGCAGCGCCTCGCCGATCGCCTGGC
>CAZVRZ010000345.1:2092-2539 GCA_964629965.1 uncultured Anaerolineaceae bacterium | reverse complement strand
AATCGGTCATTCTCGAAGTACCTCTACCCGTTTTCTATCTGGCAGAAAGTAAAGACGGTACTGAGGAAGTAATTGATGGCCAGCAGCGATTACGGGCATTTTTTAATTATTTGGACAATGTCTATTCGTTAACAGGTCTAAAGGCCTTACCGCATCTCAACGGTAAATACTTCCGAGATCTGGAGAAGCCTACACAAAAATTAATCCTGGGGTATTTAATTCGCACAATCACATTTAAAAAAGAGTCAGATGAGAATCTCCGTATCAAGTAACCGTATCTTAGAATTTTGGCGCCGGAATGGACTGCATTGGGTTGTCAATTTGGAATTCGTCGCTGGCCCAGTGAAAGAAGGCTTTCAGGGTGATGAGTCACAACCCTGTTTCTGCAATCTTTGACCATCAAGCCCGTGTTTTGATCCAGCTTGCTGATCTCTGGTTCATGTTGAC
>CAZVRZ010000345.1:0-2082 GCA_964629965.1 uncultured Anaerolineaceae bacterium | reverse complement strand
GTTATCGAAGCCTAAAGGCCCAGAAGCTTCCGGGCAAATTTTCGAACACTCTTGGCGATTTGGAGTGCTTCTTTGGCTTCGTCTACGGTTGGCTGAGCGCCTAGATAGCGAACCTCGACCGCAAAAGCCGACAACTTTTCGAGATTGTCTTCACTGATCGGAAGTATAATCCCATTTTGTTGGCAAAGTGCATAAAGCGCCGCCAGGTCATGGGTACGCGGAAACGCGACTTGCTGCAAAATCAACAAGCTTTTTATGTATTTTTCGGCGCATTGCTGCGCGTGAAATGTTGCACCGTAAGTCAGTGGTATTTTCCTCTGTTGGGAAAGCCTGGCAAGCTGGTAATCTTCTTCAGCCCTTTTCACCCATTCAATCGAGTCATTCGCGCTGTTCATACAACACCTTGCCTCGGGATAGGATTTCCTGGATGAAAGGATCATTTTGTTTGATGGCTTCGACAATCTCGTCTGGCGTTCGCACGAGGATATCCATCGGGAATTGGCGCGGGCGCAGCAACCGTGAAATAGCTAAGACACGTTCAACCGGCCGCTTAGTGGTTTGCATGATCACCAAGATGTCCAGGTCGCTGTCAGGCGAAGGCGATCCATAAGCATAGGATCCAAAGAGAACGATCGTTTGAGGATGCAAGCCAATTACGATGCGTTGAACGATGCTCTGCAATAACTCAGCCGTAACTGGTGCAAAGCCTTTTGGCTGCACTTCGACTTCTTCGATCCAATCTAATCCCATAGCGTTCATAATTAATATTATACCGCAGGGCTTTTTAAAATATTGATGGATCAATCACGAGAATCAGGGTGTGGCTAAACAATCTGGTCATACCCTGATTCTCGTCTGGTGAAATCCTACAACCGCCAGTTGTCTGCCGGGCTGGCTCTGCGATGTGCCTGCTCGACATCCACATCGGCGATGCGGGCGTAATGCTGCACCATGTCCAACGAGCTGTGCCCGAGGAGTGACTTCAAGGTGAAAATGTCGCCACCCGAGCGGAGGTAGGTAATTGCGAATGTATGCCTGAAACGGTGCGGATAACTCTTCTTCACACCGGCTTTCACTCCCAAAGCATTGATTACCTGGCGCAAGCCGTCCTTATTCATGGGGTGGTTACGCAAGCCAATGAACAATGGGGCGTTTGGATCCTGCCCATCTTCACGTTCAGCCAGGTAGCGCCAGACAACTCGCCGGGCAGTTTTGCCCAGGTAAACAAAGCGGCCTTTGCCGCCCTTGGCTCCCCCAGCCTCACCATGCCGGACATGTACTTTGCCAGTTTTTTCGTCCATGTCACAAATGCGCAGTGAGCAAAGCTCGGAGGCGCGCAGCCCGGTATCCAGCAAAACCATGATCAAGGCTTTGTCGCGTTTGGCGGTTGGGCGGCGCATGGTGAATTTGCGCCGGTCTTTGGTTCGAGCTTCTTCGCAATACTCGCAAGCTTTGATCAGGGCTTCGATGTTTTCTTTCGAGAACGGCTCGATCATCGGTTCACTGAATTTTGGCGCCGGAATGGACTGCATTGGGTTGTCAATTTGGAATTCATCGCTGGCCCAGTGAAAGAAGGCTTTCAGGGTGATATAGATATTACGAATGGTTTTGCTGGAAAGCTTTTCTTCGTTTTTTCCGGTGATGCGCCGTGGGGTATATTCCAGGCGCATGTAGTTGAGATAGTTGCGCAGCGCTTCTGCGTTGACGGCTCCAATATCATTATCCTGGTTATATTCCAGCCATACTTCTAAATGGCGTTGGTAGCCAGCGAGGGTGCGTGGGCTGAGGCCTTCGGCTGTTTTGAACTGAACAAATCCAGGTATGGCGCGGTCTATGGTTAAACCCACGCTGCGGGCCTTTTTCCCACGAGATACGGTTGCTGTGGAATTTGACAAGCCTGACGGTCTTTGGTTCATACAAAATCCTCCATTTTGGGAGGCTATGAGAACCAAAAACCGCCGGGCTAGTCCATTTTCAGGAACCCGGCGGTCTTGGATTTCGGTCAGGTAGCGGGGAGTAGATTCGAACTACTGACCTTCGGGTTATGAGCCCGACGAGCTGCCACTGCTCCACCCCGCAGTA
>CAZVRZ010000344.1:0-2562 GCA_964629965.1 uncultured Anaerolineaceae bacterium | reverse complement strand
CGGAAAGCCACCCAGCGCCGCGAAAAAGGCGTCATCTTCTGGAAATCCTGTATCCAACCCTGCTTTGCCTGCTCCCGGCAAAACGTCTACTGCTCGACCCGAAGAGTCCCCCGACGTTTTGTCTTCACAAAATTTGGATAGCGATGGCTGGGAATTGGTACCGGACGGCCTGTTGAAAATTTCACGGGCAGAAGAAGCGCGCAAGGCCTCATGAAGAAAGGTGAACGAGATGACCCTTGATCCCGATGACCAATTATCACCAGAACTGGAACAGGCTCATACCGCTCTGATTCGTTATCCACGTTTCAGGGAGTTACACCAGGAGATTCGGCGGTGCCAAAGTCTATCCAAGATTGCCGGAGAACCCCAATGTATGTCCCTGGAAGGGGTAACGGGCGCAGGAAAGTCAACATTGGTCAAGGATTACGTCGCCGCATTTCCACGGCGAAACACCCAGGACGGCACGACAATACCAGTTTTCTATGCTGAGATTCCATCTCCAGCTACAGTCAAAGGTACAGCCGCGGCCTTGTTGGAGCAATTAGGTGACCCGCTCGCCGGAAGAGGAACGCTATGGTCAATGAATTCTCGCTTGATCAACCTCATTCGCGCTTGTGAGGTGGAACTGGTTATCCTGGACGAGTTTTCCAATCTGATTGATACCGATACCAATCATATTCTGGCCACTGTTTCCGACTGGCTCAAAATGCTGATCAAACAAACCGACGTGCCTTTTTTAGTCATTGGTTTGGATGGGAAGGTTGATCGCATTTTGCAGGCAAATCCGCAACTCTCGCGCCTGTTCGCATTCAGGGAAACACTCCGCCCCTTCATTTGGGATGTTCAGTATCCAGATGCGCTCAAAGAATTTGCCCTGTTTGTGCAATACACCGAAAAAGCCGTTGGGCTTCCTCTTTCCAACCAATTACTCAGAACAGAACTGCTTTACCGGATTTACTATGCTACGGATGGCGTGGTCGGCAATATGATGAACCTAATGCGTTATGCTGCGTTGGTCGCTCGGGAAAAAGGGAAATCTTGGATTGATCTAAACGATCTGGCTGGATCGTTTGACAAACGGATTGGGAAACACTTGCGAACCAAAACGAATCCTTTTGCTTATCCTGTGGGGGAAGTTTTCAAACCTCTCGATGAGAACAGTGTCTGTTCACCAGATGGCGCACTGAAGAAACATAGCCACTCGGTATCGGCGACACTGACCACCAGATAGATGCGTCAAACCAAAGGCCAGCGGTTACGGCCTTTTCTTCGTGAGGTATCTTTACTGCCCGGTGAGTCCTTACCATCCCTGTTGACCCGCCTCACGGCAGCCAATTTCTATGATCCGCCGCATTTGGTTACCAAATTTTGCACCGAACAGTTGGCTGATCTGGGAATTTATGATCAACTGGATGGCCCAACTTGTCCTGAGACTTTTGAACTTCTGGCGCTGCTGACTGGATTATCTCCAGCCCAATTGGCAAATGCTACCCACCATTACTTTGCACCAGTGATGAATTTGAGAGAGCCTCGAAGCACGATCACTTTATCGAATGGCCACACTCTTGAATTGATCAACAAGAGCATCCAAGACGATTTCCGACTGCAAAACCATCTCCAGTACTGCCCCCTATGTTTGAGCCAGGCTGCTTATCATCGCCTGGCATGGTCTCCTAGATCAGTGGCTATATGCCTCGATCACCAATGTTTTCTGCTGGAGAAGTGCTGGCGGTGTGGCAAACGACTGGGTATGAGAACATTGGTGGAACGGCAATGCGCAAATTGCGAAGCCGATTTGACGATCGCCGATCCGATACTGGTGAAAGATGACCCCTACGGTTGGTTTGTGCAGGAAGCCATTTGCTCCTGGCTGCGCTTATCTTCTTCTGCCCCGTCTTCTGAATTGGGTCTTCCCAATCAGCCCCCCAGGGTTTTATACCAGGTGCTGTATGGGTTGTGTTCCAGCCTGGAAACCAGAATGGATTGGAATTACATCTACTGGCCAGATTCATTTCCGAGAGAAATTGAACTTCCCAGAAAGTTGACAAAGAGAGGCTTGAAGCCGGTCTATTCATATGCGCTCTATGCGACCGCTTTCAAGGGGTTGGTGGACTGGCCGCATGGTTTCCGTGATTTTCTCACTCAATACTGGGCCTACACCCAGCAGCCTCGCAAGCGCCGGAATGGCATTGGCTTTGGATTGTTGGACTATCATTGGCTAGGATATCAGTGGAGAGTCCCAGAGTTCAAGTTTGTGCAAGAGGCTTATGACCAATTTCTTCAACTAGTCGAAAGAGGATTGGTTACCCACTCATATCGCACCCCGAGCAGGGCAGAATTTCGTGGGCGATTTGAATACTTGAGTATCGAACGCGCCGCTGATCTGCTTGGCACAACTGAGAACAGCATTCATCGGCTGATTCAGACTGGAAAAATCTCTACCATCAAATCAGCATCCTATCCTGTGATTTGGGTCAAGCGAACAGACGTGACGGAGATACTGGACAGACGCCCGATGAATTTCATATCATGCTCCGTTCAATAACATTTTGTTGGTAATAA
>CAZVRZ010000343.1:0-2571 GCA_964629965.1 uncultured Anaerolineaceae bacterium | reverse complement strand
AGTTCGCCGCTAACCAGCATGCGCAGAAGATAATCGGCAGCTTCAACCGCCACCCGCTGGTTGATGGTCAGCGATTGCACCTGGAATTGCGCTATTTCGGCGCAGGACATCGCCGGTTCTTGGCTGGGCGGTTCATCTTCCAGAAGCTCAGGGTGCTGCACATGCGGCGCTGGCAGCGCTGAGCAAAGACCGGCAATCTCGAATGCTTGATTGAATTCTTGAGACGTGAAACCGCTTTTGTTGCCCAGCAGTACCTGACCGTAGGATTGGGTGTTGCCGCAGTCCAGCCACCACAAGCTGCTAGTGTCTGCCCGGCCGGAGAATTTTTGGGCGATCTGCCGCCTGGCGGCCGCGTTGTCCACGCAGCCAATCAGCACTGTCAGGTCGCCGGTCTTGATCTTCTCGGGGTCGAACTTTCCGGGGAGGGCGGAAATCTCCACGCCCCAGGCCAGCCCATAGCGAGCGGCCAGGGTGACGGCTTTGTTGCGCCCAAGCTCGGCCCGGCAGAAATTTTGCCGCCAGGTGTTTTTCTCTTCGACGATATCCGGGTCAATGAACAATACCTGCACGTTTTTCTCCCGCGTGATCAGCACACGAGCCAGCCGAGCGATGTGGGGAGCCAACCAGGAGCCGGTTCCTCCACACCCGATCAGCACCAGGTTGATGCGCTCTTTTTGCCTTACGATCAACCGGCGTGCTTTGAGCAGATCCGTATCTACTCTTTTGTCCATTCTTCATCCTGGACCTGGATGGACGCCGGCAGTTCGAATGCCCAACCAGCCGGGATATCCCAAAAGTACCCGTAGATTCCCACGCGCACCCGCAGCGTCGGCTCGGTGTTGATGCGCCCCAGCACTGTGTAGATGCGGAAACCGGTCTGGTCGGCGTTATCGGTGAACGAGAAGAAAGCCCCCATCGCATGATGCGAATGCACTTCGATCAGGGCGTTTTCTGGGGTGTACGTGATGTCCAGGCGGGATTTCACCTGGTTGGGTTCCCAAAGCCGCCACTCGTCGCCCAGGCTGTCCAGGTAGAACAGCACTTCAAGAAAGCCCGGAGTGACTTCAACGTCCAGGTGTTCAATGCACGAGCTGCACAGATCATCTTGGACCCAAAAGCAGCCATCCGGGCAGCCGTGCTCGTCTGTGCATCCGCACACCCGGCAGCGGCCCGGCGTGGAGGATTGTTCGGGCTGCTGGGCCAGCGCCTGCTCCAGCATGTATTGCAAGGCGCTGGCTGGAACTTTCGGGGTATTCAGCCTCAGATAAGGCTCGACCTGTGGCAAGCCGCGCACAGGAACGTTGGATGGGCCGGAAAGCGGGATCATGGCCTCCAGGCCTGCACGCTCAGCGCGCAGGAATAAGCCGTTGCCGGCCAGGATGTATTCATACAAAACCCCTTGCGGGAGATCCGGCAGGGGGTCTGTGGCGATCAAGTAGTTTACGAGCATTCTCGCTCTCCTTTTTCAGAAGCGTTCTGCGATGCGGCCATCCACCCACCACCCCAAGGGATTTCTGGATGGAACCAGATCCTCTGTGGGGTAACTAGCGAGGCCGGCGCAGTTGATAAGTTGTCGGCGCACATCGTTGTCTTGCGCTTTTGATTTCCCGCTGACCAGGCTGCTGTTGAATTCGGCGCTCAGGAAAAGACGCCAGATTTTTTCGGCATTGCCAGGCTCGGCCAGCGGGGGTGAGTTTTGTCCCCAGCAGATATGCCCATCTTCGTACACATTGGGCAGTGGTGCATACAGCAGCCTGGTATCTGCAGCGATTTCTTGTTTAGGGAGCGCCCAAACATAGTGGATATTTCCAAACCCTGCAAAGAGCATGAGGGGCAGGGGCGCTTTGATTTCGCCAACCTCTTGCCCCAGGTTCAGGGTGTGGGTTTCCGGTTCCCAGATAGAGATGTACCACGGCCCCCTGGCATTCTCCCCAATCCGCCGTATGGCAGGGTGGAGCCAGCCGGAATCGATTTCCATCTGTGAGAAGGCTGCCCGCACATCTTTATGCGCGACGGCCTTCACGCTGGTTTGTCCATCTTCATCCTTGTGCCGGAAGTACAACTGCCCATCGAGAAAAAGCAGGGCAGATTCTGCTTTCAGCCAATCAATTGTGTCAGGCATTTGTCTTTCTCGCTTTCTTTTGGTTCTTTTTCCTCTCCCAAATGGTGGCGGCGTTCACGGCGTTGACGAAATCCACCAGGCGCTCCGGGTGGGCCTCGAACTCGTCGATCACCTGGTTGGTCAGGTCGAAAAGGCGGGTGGCATCTTTCCATGACTCGGCCCACCATTCGAACGATTCGACATCGAAGCTGATAAACTCGCCGGATTCGTTGTAGGAGTTGTAATCCACCCAGGGATTGTTACTATCCTGGTTGAGCACGTCGAGAGCAAGCCGGATGTCTTTCAGGATGGGGTCGTCTTGGAAGGCTGCTTCTATCACATCGTAATCCAAGTAGCTGTTTCCCCACTCCCACCGGTCCCAATGCGCCAGAAACTCTGGCGCGGGCAGGGCGACGCCGTTGAGTTTGCTCGCTGCTCCCCGCACCACAGTATCCCAGGCATCTCCGGGG
>CAZVRZ010000342.1:0-2572 GCA_964629965.1 uncultured Anaerolineaceae bacterium | reverse complement strand
CTTCGAGCGACATGCACTGCGGTTCATTGGCCAGGCGCGACATCTCCTGACATTCACGAATATCGTTGTGCAGCGCCTTGAAGCGCGGGTAGCGAATCAGCGCCGTATTGGCTTGAGCGAGTAAGGAGCGGGTTTCGTCATTCATCTTGTACCTGCTCTTCTTCGGCCAGTTGCGCCTGCTCGTGCCTGAGCGGAGCATAACCGATCTCCCACTGCTCTTCATCCCCGGAAAGGAGTGCCGGAGTGACGGCTGCCGGGCTTGGGGGGATCACAACCGGCGTTTTGGATCCCGGTTCTGGATCGATCGCCGCTTGGCGGGTGGGTTTTCCAGCGGTGTCCCAGCGGGCAATCCGCGCCCGGGTGGATTGGCGCTTGCGCTGGCGGCCTGCGTCCACGATCTGCTGGATTTTGCGCTTGGCCTGTCCCAACGCCACCAGGTCAACCTGGTCTTGAGCTTCCAGCACCGCCTGGCGGATGACGCGGTGCTTCCACAAGGACAATCCCTGGGTGTATTCCTGATCCAGGGCGGGCACGTGGAGATACTGCTGTTCAAAAGGGTCGAAGACATACAAGCAGCTCAGATCGGCCGGATGATATTTGATCTTGATGGCTTGCCCTTTCAAGCGAGTACGCAAGACCAGAAGGTCATCGCAGTTGTATCGCAGGCAGGCAAACTCGATCCCGTAGTGGTGCAGGACGCGCGTCGTGGTCCTGCCTAGCAAGATCGAGAGCTCCTCCGCGCTGGGCGGCAGCGCGGGGGCGAAACCGGTTTGAACCTTCTCTTCCCAACGGCGCGCCGGAATGCCATTCAAGCCATGGTGAAAGCGTTCAGCGTAGATGTCCACCAGGAAGATATTCAGCATTTTGTCCACTTCGCTGAGATACACGCAGGCTTGGTTGGTGCTGTCGTAGCCGCCACGTTCTTGGGGATTGGAAAAGGTGGTCCCAGGTAACGCATGGAAAAACATGGTGTTCAACGAACCGAACATCCTCTCCACGCCTGCCTTGAACTGCGGCATTTGCACCGGCGTGTATTGCAGCACGATCCCCAACAAAAGACATGCGTCTTCCAGATCATGCCCGATGAATTCCTTGCCATTGTCGATCACCAATGTGGCCGGAATGCCGTATGCCAGCCACTCGTGTTCAGCGCCATACTGCTGGCGCACCCCAGCCTTCGGTTGAATGGCGTGATGCAAACATTCCATGACTGTCAGGTAACTGGGCGGCTCGAAGCCCAGATAGTACCCCAGCGGGTAGCGCGTGGCTGTATCCAGACAATATGTCAGAGTCAACCGTCCCAGTGGCAGGTTGTCGCGATCATCGATCACCACCAGGTCCGAGCGGGTGTGATCGATTTCGACGCGTTCCAGGGGTAGATTCGGGTAGGGTGTCTGCCCGTATTGGGCGTTTGCCTTTCTGGTCAAGTTCCGCCGACGTTGCCCTTGGTGGTCCTGGAATGCCTGAGAGGCCTCGATCCGGCGCGCCAGGGTGGCTCTGGAAGGCAGACCGAGGTGTTCACCGGGTGGCCGCACCCGGTTTTCTTCGGCGATCCGCACGGCCAGCTCACAGCGCACATCGTCGATGGTGACCTTTTCGTGCACCTTGTACTTGTCCTGGATGACCAGTTCCACCAACGCTTCAGCCTCGCTGCGCAGCCGCGAGCGATGTCTTCCACCGCGGGCATGTACGGCCGGGATCAAGGCCCGCAAATCTTGTCCGCTGCGCACATAATCACCGATCCAGCGGTAGATAGCGGCTATGCTGACCGAATCTTGCAGCGAGCGTCCGTTCGGCTCGGATTGGGCAGCTTTGATTTCCAGCACGCGGTCCAGCACGGCTGTGCGGGTGCGTCGTTCCAACTCAAGTAGCGGGCAGATCGCCTCCAGCCGGTAGCGGGCCACTCGAACGAGTTCTTCCGGATAATCTGACAGGCTGAGAGGCGTTTTTTCGACCCCAAGACGGGGCAATCCAGCGACATGTTCAGATACAAAGCACAGTTCGCCAGCAAACAAGGCATGTACCAGAGCGCTGATGTCAACAATGGAAACGGCCCCTGTTAGTATATTCTCGATGTTCGCCTGCTCATCGGGCAGCAGCCGCACAACCTGGTAGGCGACATCGTGCCAGCGAAACCTGGCGCCACTGGAAAAGCGTAGCCTGCTCATCGCCCCCCTTCCTTTCGCAAAGATCTGGATACGATGGTGGCCTCTGAAATGGGAGCATGGTCAAGCGCCAGGTTGATTTCGTGCTGGTAAGCCAGGCAGAAGATGCTGGCGGCTACAGGCGAGCCAATGACCTGGGCTAGGTCCTGAACAGAGACGGCAGCCCTCGCTTCCTGCAGCGAGGCAAAAATCTGGCTGCGGATCGCGCTATCCACCTTCTGCCGAGCATACTGCGCCAGCAGCTTGACGTTTTGCAGGCGAAAACCGCTGCGGATTTGCTGCTCGGTGACGACCCGAAATTCCCAGCCACGCCCCTGGCACCATTCCTGCGCCACACCAAACTTGCGCCTGTTTTCCTCGGTCTCGACGAACCGCTCCGGCTTGCATTCGACCAGGACGTGCTGACC
>CAZVRZ010000341.1:269-2614 GCA_964629965.1 uncultured Anaerolineaceae bacterium | reverse complement strand
GTAATTGACACTCGAACCGGCTTGCAGGTTTTTTCCAGCCAAGCGGATGTAAAGAGCAAACCCAAAGCCATTTCCATCAGCGCGGATGGGGAACGGCTGGCGGTTCTGGACAGCGAAAAGACCATATATGTCTGGGATGTATCCAGCGGGTCACTCGTCCAAAAATTCATCGGTACCAACGACGATACCGGCGACAGAGCAGATGTGGGAATATCCAACAATGGCAGGCTGCTGGCTGTTGGCGCAGGGCGGAATATCCAGGTCTGGGAGTTGGATTCTTAGCATGTGTTTTGGGCAACAGAAACTAAGTTCTAGGATTGCTATTCCTCTACCAAGTTACCGCTGTCTCGTCACTGCATCGTCTTGACAGGCGGCTCGCTATCCACTCGTACGCCAATATAGATCCTTTGTTGATAATGATGCAGAAGCCTGGCGTGGCAATTTCGCATATTAGACAGGTTTGCGATTGCTGCGCTCCTGACTTGCTCATTTTAGTTCACCATGATCGTCGACAATTTTTGGTAATGGGGATTATAGCCCAACCCCCAGCCCTGTTAGATAACATATATACAAGAGAGGGCAGATGAGGTAGAAATGGAAGAACGACACCCATCATCCAACCATCTACACCATCTGTCCTCTACCTGGGAACCAGGACCTCCCCCCGCACAACGCTGTGAGCGTCTGGAAGGGATAGTCCCCCAGGTGGACCAGAATGTATCGTCAAAAACGTATAGCGTCCTGCAAGCAAGAAAAGCATTGCTGCTTGAACACCATAACAGGGAAGCGAACACTGGTCACAGATGGGCCTCCAGGAAACTGAAGGAGGTTTACGATGATAGTATACACAGGAATAGATTGGAGTGTAAAGAAGCATGATGTTTGCTTCATGAACCAGATAGGGGAGGTGATCTTAAGTCTACAAATCAAACAGAACGCCGAAGGATTTTATCAATTTGATCAAGCCAGGGCAAAACTGGGAATATCGGCCGAGGAATGTAAGGTAGGTATAGAAACCAGCCATAACCTACTGGTCGACTTTTTGGTAGAACGAGGATACACCCATATTCATGTGCTACCACCCAACACGGTGAAAAGCGCTCAAGGTCTGTACCGTCAAAGCGGCGCAAAGAGTGATGTTGCAGATGCACGGCTCATTGCAGACATGTTACGAGTGGATCAGGGAAAATACCCGGAATGGCAGCCGGACAGTCCTCTGACATGCCAGATCCGGGCGCATGTGAGTATGGTAGGATTTCAGACCAAACTCATCAAGCAAACCGAAAACCGACTGAGGGCGATTTTGTTGCGTTATTACCCGGCCGCATTAGAGGTCTTCAGTAGCCTAGACAGCCAGATTAGCCTGAAATGGATACTCCAATATCCATCTCCAAAGGTCGCTCAAGAGGTGACCATGGATGAATTCCGGGAATTTGCCAAAGAACACCGCCATTCTCAACCCCAAAAATGGGCGGTTTGCTATGCGCGTTTGAAAGCATCTCAGCCAGAGGCGCCTGCTGAATTCGTAGATATCTATTCACAAGAGGCTGTAATGCTCGCTCAAATTTTACTGGAGCTGACGAAAAGCAAAACATCACTGCTCAGTCAGATTGGCAGACTTTATTTACAGCATCCCGATTATGAGATTTATCATTCTCTTCCGGGTGCGGGAGAATACCTGGAACCAGCTCTGCTTGCGAAATTTGGCGATAACCGGAACCGGTTCCCATCTGCCCAAGTGGTTCAAGCCGTAGCAGGCACATGCCCGGTAACAATGCAAAGCGGAAAGAGCAGGCTTGTTAGATTTCGACATGCTTGTGATCATGAGTTTCGTCAAATCATGCAGCAATGGGCAAGAAACACCCTCAAATATTCTCCCTGGGCTTTCACCTATTATGAAACTGTTCGTTCTCGTTGCAAAAGTGAAAATGAGTTTTATCGCAGACTGGCGAATCGCTGGATCGAAGTGGTTTGGAGGCTCTGGTATGATCACGTTCCATATGACGAACAGAGGCACTTGAATGCTCAAGTGCTGCGTAGGAAACCTAAGTTGTAATTTCATTCTTGCTAACTGATTCTCTGGTTTGGTAGAGATGATTGGTGTGTCGAATATAGATAAAAGTATTCATCTGCCAGGCTATTCAATGCCCTGTAGCCTGTTCTATTCCTACACTATTTTCATTTTTTCACTCTTGACAAAACGTATCCCTTCCCGGCTGGAATGGCTCAGGTTGAGGCAGGCGGTTTTGCCGGGAAGGGGCTACTATCTGTTCTTCTGGGCGAGGAACCGCAGCGGTTCCTCGCCCAGATGCCCACAACCTCCACTCAGTGAGACTGCTTGGTTT
>CAZVRZ010000341.1:0-259 GCA_964629965.1 uncultured Anaerolineaceae bacterium | reverse complement strand
GGCCCCTTCCCGGCTGGGTGGGTCAGGTTGAGGCAGTCGACTTTGCCGGGAAGGGCAGAAAAGTTCTTTACTGGAAGCAGGAGGCGGGCCGCCTCCTGCTTCCAGATGCCAACATCTCTGCAGCAGGTGACAGTTCCGAAGAAGTTCATAAGGATGAAGTTATTCATACAGATCTGGAGCACATTATGATGAAAGTATCGTAGAAGATGGAAAAGCTTGATAAACAGCAATCGCTTCATGTCCACAACCTCCGCACAGG
>CAZVRZ010000340.1:614-2633 GCA_964629965.1 uncultured Anaerolineaceae bacterium | reverse complement strand
AGAAAGGATTTTACCCGAACAAAGGCGGTATTGTCAAGGAAATGTCAACAACTCTGTTGATCATTATCAAATAAATTAACTGACATCCTCAGTCGGTTAATGATCAAGAATACTTTTCATTCAGCTGCTCAAGCACCGCGTGCAGTTCCTCATGCCGGCCGTGACCAATGACCTTTTCTTCATAACCGACGAATGCATGATAGATTTCTGCGAGTTTTGTACCTTCGATTGCTGAGTGATCGATGAGCGGCTTGGAACGACCATCATACTCCATTGCAAAGGCTCCCCACCAGTCTCTAACCAAGGTAACCGGCTGTGTTTGATTTGGTTGGAGTAACGGAAGGTAGTATTGGTGGCGAACTAGAGTCCTCACCCTTTGGTAGCCTTCCAGCTCTTCAGTAAGCTTCTTTGGATCCTCATCTATCTTCACTATGTACGATTTTGGCCACTGTGGAACGTCGGCCTTGAGGACCAACGATCCTGAGAAGCCGCCGCCCATCTGTGAAATGGTGATTTGACTGGGAGCCGGGTCAAGCCAGTCAAGAGCTAAGTCCGTGAGGCTGAGCGCTATATGAGAGAGACTCAAAGATTTGTTGGATGGATGTCCAGGAGCCCACCTCGTCACTCCTCTTCCGTATCGAGCTTTCAGTACAGCGGGCATCATTCTTCCCTGTGAGTTTGAAATAATCTTCTGAAATAGAGAGTGCCAATCTTCGCCCTGAATCCTTGTCCTATCGTCACCCTCCAATGCAGCATTCATATCATCAAGAACCACCGCAAATCCATCTGATGATACGATTGAGGACTCTCTAGGTCCGAGTCGCATTCTCGTATACACGCCAATCGCGGTTTTTTGAAACTCTCTTGTCAAGCCAATCGCTAACTCGCGCCCAATAAGAACGTCTTCAGGAAGCTTGTGGCCGCTGAAGCTCAAATCCACTAGGATCACTGCCGGTGTTCCGGGAATTTCTTCGATTGCCATACGGGCTGACTCCAAAAGCACCCCTCTGTCTTCAGCGCGAATTATGATCTGACGAAAGTCATAAAGTTCTCCGAGTGTCTTCAAATCTGTACGTGTGAGTGAAACCTTACGAACCGCACTCACTACTCGGTCTAATAGTTTGGCATCATGGTCTAGCCAAACGATAATAGGGTTCGCGATTCCGCTCATACTATGCCCCCTTTGAGACAATAGGACTCAACCTCAATTCCACAGTTGTCTCGTCTTGGTTCGACTGTGGCAAAACTAACTGTCCGTCAAAGAACCTTACCATCTGAGCGATGTCTTTCAAACCACGCCCAGTTCCCTTGTCTTTCGTGCTATCCGATTCGAACCCAAGGTTGCCTCGATGCATTGGTCCAGAATCTGACACGGTGATATGCAATTGCTCATGTCCGTCTTTACCTTCCGCGGTGATGATTCTTACCTGGGCATACGCATCTTTTCTGAGTTGTTCTTTAGACCAACCGCGGAACGCGGCCGTTTTTAGATTTCCCATCGTGACAGCAAAGTAGCGAGCCAAGACAATGCGGGGCACAAAAACACGATCGGTTCCCTTCGGCAGAAGGATCGGCTGCCTAGCAACCTCCCTTGGCAATCCGGTGAGGGAATCCCACTGATTCCATTGATTATCAAACACTGCAGTAGTCTCTGGAAAAATGTCATCGAAAGCCATGGTGAGCCAGTTGTATAGAGATTCCCATGCCATCTTGAGCACAGTTATCTCATCAGCGATCAACTTGGATTGCTCTGCAGCCTCTGCAGCCTGAATCAAGGCCGTTCCGTATCCGTCAATCGCTAGTTCCATGTCATGGTTGCCCCAAGTCGTTTCCAATCCTATTCGCTGACCTATCTCTGTATTCCAGCTGAGCTCAATGTCTGAAAGCCAGCGCTGCAACTGGTGAAGTTCACAAAACCCCTGCAGGAGCTCAGTGATGATAGCCCGGATCCTGTTTCTCGTTGATGCGTTGTCTTGTTCGACCAGGTTTGCCAATTCATTGATTGGATCGCTAATGTTT
>CAZVRZ010000340.1:288-604 GCA_964629965.1 uncultured Anaerolineaceae bacterium | reverse complement strand
CTGGATACGCCAATCGCCAGTCTAAGCAATTCTCCCCGTCTGACGCTGTTTGTTGAGATGAGCGTGTATCCGCTACGCCTGACAGCACGCGACATTTCCCTAGCAAATAAGCGGGCTGACTCTTGAACAATCTTGTTTTGCGTCTGCGTTTTTTCGTCTAAGATACTATCCAGGTAATCAAGCAGTTTGGTCGCAAAAATCTCACATACCGCCGCATGTGGTTCGCGGTCGTTGCCTCGCTCCGTTAACGCCCTGCCGACCATGAAAGCCAGTATTTTCGCCAGGTTCCCTACTAGTAGGCTAGGACGTGCCAAAA
>CAZVRZ010000340.1:0-278 GCA_964629965.1 uncultured Anaerolineaceae bacterium | reverse complement strand
AGGCGTACTGCCGAACCTCCGTTTCTTTCCTCTTGACTTGAAGCTGCAGCGTTATTTGATAAGCGAGTCCGATATAAGTCATCAGATTGTCGACGTTGCAGTTCTCCAATCTCGATAGGCATTGCGACAGCATTTGCCCCAAGTAGGGAGCAAACTTAGCCGAAGAAACCAACTCAGGTTCAGCGCAGAATATGAAAGCCAAGTCCAGCAGAGAACCATCAACGATTTGCTTATCGCGAACCAATGCCAAACCTTTCAGGATTTCATCAACCATTGGT
>CAZVRZ010000339.1:1488-2638 GCA_964629965.1 uncultured Anaerolineaceae bacterium | reverse complement strand
GATACTGCGGTACCTACAGAGATCAATGTGATAGTAACACCGGCAGATGCAGCGGAGATCACGAAACTGACCGCAACACTGCCGGCTCACTACCCATCACAGGAACCAACTGCAACAGCCGAGGTGCGTGCGAACGAGCCAGCCGTTCTTTCAGGTACCCTCAAGATTGCGATTTTAGCACCGTTGAGTGGGAATGTTGCTACCTTTGGTCGATCCACCCGCGACGGTGCGTCTTTGGCCATTGAAGAATGGAATGATAAGGGTGGAGTGTTGGGGAACACAATCGAGTTGGTCATTGAGGATAGCCAGTGCAACGCTGCCGCTGCTGTAAACGCAATGAACAAGGTTATCCAGCAAGATGGTGTGAAATTCATCATCGGCGAAGTTTGCTCCACTGCTTCGATCCCAATGTCGGAAATCGCCACGGCAAAGAAAGTGCTGCAGATCAGCCCGACCTCTACCAACCCTAGCGTGACCGTCGCTGCTGATGGATCGACCAAGCCAACCATCTTCCGTGCCTGCTTCATTGATCCCTTACAGGGTGCCATCGCGGCAAAATTCGCGAGGGAGAATCTGGGAGCACAGACGGCTGCTGTCTTTCTAAATCAGGACAATGACTACGTCCGCAGTCTGGCTGAGGTCTTCATCGCGGAGTTTGAGGGCGCTGGCGGTAGAGTATTGGTGACTGGGAGCTATACGAAGGATGACCAAGACTTCTCCGCAATCGTGAAAAAAGTCAAAGATGCTAACCCTGACGTACTCTACCTGCCTGATTACTATAGCATGGTCAACCTGATCGCTGCTCAGGTCAGGGAGTGGGGCATTAGTGCTACACTGCTAGGCGGTGATGGTTGGCACTCCGCTCATCTGGATGTCAACATTGTTGAGGGAAGTTACTTTACCACTCACTTCTCGTCTGATGACACGCGCCCACTTGTTCAGGACTTCGTCAGCAAGTATCAGGCGAAATACGGTATTGTGCCAGACGCACTGGCTGCACTGTCCTACGATGCAGCACAGATTCTGCTCCAGTCTATAGAGAAGGCTAACACGACCACTGACGTTGTCAAAGTGTCTCAGACGATAGCCAACGGCACGTTCTCCATCTTGGCTGGTGAGGTTACCTTCGATTCGCACCACAACCCATTAA
>CAZVRZ010000339.1:412-1478 GCA_964629965.1 uncultured Anaerolineaceae bacterium | reverse complement strand
AGGACAGGTTACCCGCTGTTGACCCGTCGATCATATACTGAGGAACTATGAGTACCCGCGTGAGTCTTGATTTTGTCCCTATGATGCTGGGGCGACGTTCAGAGTGCTGCTCGCAACTATAGGACTCCGTTGGAGATAAATTGCCAGATTATTGGGTGGAAGCCTATAGAGGTGCTATTGCAGTACGCAGATGAATTGGCGATGGGTTTTCGCTTCGTCGTACCGGGGTCTCCGCTGATTGCGTTTGAGACGTTCAGTGTGACAGCCAAATGGAGCAACACGGTTCCGTATACTATAGGTATGCACATGATCTCATCTGGTAGCGTCTATGTGTCCAATATGCCCAGGCACAGATATGGCCCGCACAAGGTCGCCATATCCTGGTGCAATATGATGACGCCACGATCATTGTACCAGACTTACAAGCCCGACATCGGATACTTCGCGGTCACGCAACAACAATTCGGCGGGGCTTTCAATTTGCGCGGATGAGTTGGATCAAGCCCAACTTCCTGTGGCTAATGCACCATTTCGGGTGGAGGACTAAAGAAGACCCACAGGGCATCCTGGCCTTGCGGCTGCGCCGTGAATTCTTTGAACTATTGCTGGCGCAAGCCGTGCCAACGGCTTGGGAACGCGCCCAATTTGTCACCCAAGAAGCATGGGCCAACGCTGTAAGCCGGTCGCCAGTACGGGTGCAATGGGACCCCGATTATGATCCGTGGGGGCATCCTCTCCAACGCCGCGCGATCCAGATAGGGCTAAAAGGTGCAGTGTTGGAAACCTTTGGACAGCGCGAGCTTCTGGAGGTGCTGGATATTTCGGCGTTCGTGGCAGAGCAACGAGTACGTCTGACCATGCCAAACGAAGCGCCGTTGCTGACGCCGCGAGAGCGTGTATATTGTCCGGCAGATCCGGCGATTGCAACGCGGTTGGCGTTAGCAAAACACGGCTATGCTTCCCAATACTCGCCTGCACATTTGAACTCTCTTGAGTCGGCGATACTAGAATAGACACTCAATGATCACATATACATCAAAATCATCCTAACGAGTATCTTATCTAC
>CAZVRZ010000339.1:0-388 GCA_964629965.1 uncultured Anaerolineaceae bacterium | reverse complement strand
GATCGTGCCATCGGCTGCACCTGAGGCCAACAATGTACCATCTGGCGAAAAGACCACATTCCCTCCTCCAGGTGGTTGCCATCCCTTATGCGGTTCGCCGAGAATGTGCCCTTCCAGAGTAGCAAGCACCGCTCCGTCAAGCACTCGTCTCAACAAGATCTTGCCATCAGCGTATAAGAAAGCCAGTACCGAACCATCTGGGGAAAAAGCCACGTTGTACAAGCGCATACTCCGTTCCTCAAGGTCTTGTAGTTTTTCCCCGTCGCTCAACCGCCAAATTCCAGATCCTGAAGCCAACTTCTGCCCATCTGGCGAAATAGCTATCGCGCCATCCGTTTCAAGAACGCGCAGTAGTGTCCAATCACCCACTCGCCATAGGTGTGTATCG
>CAZVRZ010000338.1:0-2691 GCA_964629965.1 uncultured Anaerolineaceae bacterium | reverse complement strand
GCGCCGTGAGGGGCATCGGCCAGGTATTGTTATCCCTCATGATGTAGGCGTCCACGTAATACACCGACCCCAGTTTATAGGGATGAAAACCAGCGTGCTACTTTCCAAGTTCTTGTGCAAGCAATTCGATCACATCATCCTTTGTGGTGCTATCCTTCTCTCTTGCCTCTTCCCAGATTGTAATTACCATATTCCCCTTCTGAAACACAACATATGAAACATACTTTCCTGTTGGTTGACATAGAGCATCAATTGAATATCTATATTCCTGCACATAGGAAATGCAGTATCGATTTTCCTTCTCCCCTTCGTAATCAATCTGAGACGGTGCACTGAATGATGGATGCTGGCACTCACTAAAGAATGAGTCGTTAGCAGATTGAACGTCGGGGGAAATTCTTAAATATACTTTTACTGTGTAAAGTTCCGGGTGCTTGCCTTCATCTCCCCTCCATTCGCCAAGATAACCATATCCACCTAAGGTCATCTGGTCAAATATATCCAATTCGGCCAGATCTTTTTCAGATTGAATTCTCAGAGGTATGGGCAACTCATAAAGCGGGCTGACATCCACCTCTTGAGAAAACCTGATTTCCCCACAACATGCGCTAAGCAACATTGACACGATTATTAGTAATAGAATGTTACGATAAGCCATTTTTACTCCTCTGGTATCATGGAATTTGCAAGTGGCCGATACCGGAGCCACCGATTTGTGAGATAAAGTATCTCTGCCCCACCACACGGCGAGGCCAGATCTCGTTATTTGCCACGAGAGACGCACCCATTTCTTTTCCTGCTCTGGTCTCGCCGGTGGGGACACTCACAGACAGGAGGTACTTTCCATGAGCCAGAAACGTTCCACCCATCTGTGTGGCGAACGCGGCCAGGCTTTTACCGACCTCATCCGCGGTGTTTCACCGGAGCAATTCTTGTGCGTCTGGATATCAGTAAATACTCTCACGTAGCGATGATCCATAGTGGGGTGGGTGAGATCGCGACCTCTACGTTTGAGGTAGACATCTACCAGAGCGGGTTCGATCAGTTGTGTCAGGCGATTGGGCAGGCCAAGCGTCGCACCCAAGCCCAGGTGGTGCTGGTCGGAATGGAACCGACCAGTCACTACTTCGAGAACCTGGCGCGCCATCTGCTGCAACGCTATTCATTGGTGACTGGTCAACAGCTTCGCTGTTGTCAAGCAAAACCGTGAGCAGCAGCTTATGCGGCGGGAGAAGACCGACCAGATTGATGTCACCCTGGATAACGTAAGGGGAGCTTTCCGCTCGCGTACCAGGATAGGGCCTCAGCGCCCGCCAGCTTATCGTTGGTTGCTGACACTCGGCGCCGCTCGTGACGCCGGACAACTGAATGGGTGGTTGCGGTGCATATCTTGACCTGTGACTCCAAAAATCTGCCTTTTGAGAGTTGCCTCCTCGCGCTCACTCAAGATTTTGTCGGAAAGGATTTGACATCGTAATAGTAAGCTTGTATATCACTTATCTGTACAAACCACAGATATCACAAAAAATTCTTAACGCTATTGAGCGGTTAGCAGATCATGAATTTCCTGTTCCATTTTATTGTTGTTGGGAGGCGTCCAATTGATCCAGTCATTCAAACAAGGTTCATCGGCCAGTCTTTTGAGGAATTCAACAATGTAGAAGTCTAGAGAAATCTGCATCACTATCTCTCGCCTTGATGTCATCTCAGAAAAATCGGGCTGGAAACCGAAATAATCTCGCTCGTCAAGACGCTGCTGCCAGTTTGGTTCCGTTGTATCAAGCCTTAGATACAAATCAACCAGATCCCAATCAGTTAGGCCAGTAAGGTCAATACCTGGATTTCTGCTCCTAATTTCCTGTATAACTGTTTCCTTAGGGTGAGCTGGGTAAGGAGAAGGAACCCAAAATCCAAAGTCGTCTTTATGTCCTCCATCGAAGAAATCATCATGGAAAAACTGGTTTCGGTTCGCTGCTATTATAGAGTGATTTCCATGCCCCCAGAACTGATCATGATAACCCTCACGCCAATGTGCATAATAATCCTGAAGTTGGTGTAATGCCCCTCCAAATAAGTAAGGCTGACCGGTTAATACTGCTGCATTTACATGGGCTACCGTCGCATTTATGGGCATAAAATGACATTCACCACAAACTCCTATCGATATAAGAACGGGGCTAAGGTCAACTTGATAATCCCATTTTGCAATTGCGTCCGCCAGTTTTTCCTGGTTAATTCCCGGCAAGGGAAAATATCTGTACCAATGCATAACTCTAGATCTTGTAAGATCAATATGCACATCTCGGTGATATTTTCCCGTTGGATCTACGTACTTAATCGGATTCGCCACCGTATACAGCCAGGCATTGTACGACATCGGCTGCATCTGGTTCCCCCGCCAGGTGTCCCGGGTCAGGAAACGGCCATCCTGAGGCCGGTAATATCTAGCCCGCAGGTAGACGAAGTTGGTGTACGCGTCCAGAATCTCCCCAGTATACCCGTAACTCGTCGCCCCACCCCCGGCGCTGCTCAGCACCTCGCCGTAGGGCTCATAGCTCTTCGCCAGCACCACCGTTCCACTCGTCCCGGCCAACTGGCGCACGCTGCCCATGGCATCCCCCAGGAAGTACTGCGGAGTGGCCAACATGCTGTGCTGAGCGATGCGCCCCTGCCCATACAGGTAGGTGTACG
>CAZVRZ010000337.1:0-2691 GCA_964629965.1 uncultured Anaerolineaceae bacterium | reverse complement strand
AAGTTTGGCACTGCGTCTCAGATAGTTTGGCACTACCTATCATTTTGTTCGTAAAGTTTGGCACTGGCCTATATTTCCTTCTACACGCTATCTCACAAAGTTTGGCACTGTCTGGCATAACTCGTGCAACGTGGGGAATATGGCAGTCAGGACGGTTTCCAATCGAGGCGGAAATGTCATCGGCAAGTTCCCATCGCTCAAAATGGAGCGGATGGTTCAATTTGAGTCGCTGGTTGAGTTGGACTATCTCCATCTTTTGGACTATGAACAGGATGTTGAGAAGTTTGAAGAGCAGCCTTTGACGATTGAATATCTGTATGGGGGAAAAATCTTGCACTACACGCCGGATTTTCACGTTGTTCGGTCAGGAAGAAATTGGCTGATCGAGTGCAAAGCGGACAAATTTGTGGATACCGATGAGAATCAACGCAAGTTTGCTGCTGCCACTGTTTGGTGTCATGAACGGGGTTGGAATTTTGCCGTCGCCACAGCCGATCAGATCCGAGCGGGGTATCGGTTGCAGAACGTCAAATTCCTCACCCGATATGCGCGGCAGAAAGTAGATCCGGCTGTCCGATCCAGTATTTTTGCTGCGATATTGGAGGCAAACTCGCCTTTTTCCGTCGCTGATCTGGCGAAGCAGACCCACTCGCAGGATATTTCCATAAGTCTGGCAGCGATTTTCCACATGCTGTTTCGCCATGAACTGGAGAGCGACCTGGATCAAGCGTTGATTTCACTCATAACTCCAATCTTTCCACCAAAAGGCAAAGGAGAGAAACGATGAGCGCAGAAAGATTTTCAGTCGGCAAGCAGTTTGAGTGGAATAGTGTTCTTTGCGAGATCAAAAGACTTTTGCCAGAGGGGCTGGTAAATTTCGAGGAAGTTATCAATGGGGCGGTCAGAATCGAGAAAGTACAAATTCTGGTAGAGGCTTTGTTTTCTGGTCAACTCCGTTTTGTTGCCCTGTTATCTTCTGGGAAGAACACTTCCCCTAATCCAGTCTTATCAACGGTTCTGGACTTGTCAGATTATCCCGATTGGCAAGCCAATGCAGCCAGAGCTCGCCTGAAGGCGATTGAGCCTCTGCTATCACTTACCCCTCAAGAGCGAACACCCGATGTAATTCGAAGCAGGTTGGAAGCAGCCAAGGCCGAAATGGAGGCTAACCCCGATCAGCAGCGGCTTTTACGCGGGCTGAGCAGGCGATCTATGTTTCGTTGGTTGCATGACTATCTGGAAAGTGGTGGTGACCTGAGGGCTTTGATTCCCAAATACTCCCGGTGCGGCGCAAAAGGTATGCCGCGGCTGGAGCAAGGCATCACAACTCTGATGGACTGTGTTATCAAGGATCATTACTATCGCCGCGAGAAAGTGACGATTGATGATATTTACGCACTGATAGCAGCTCGAGTACAAGAAGAGAACCGCGTTCGCCCTGCTCGCGAACAACTGCTGCTGCCCTCGAGGGCCACAGTGTCCCGACGAATTGACAACCTGGATATACGTGAACGGCTGGAGGCCAAACAGGGTGTGCGTTCTGCCAAACAGGAGCTGACTCAGGTTGGGCAAACACCTTATTCGCAGTTGCCCTTGGAGCGGGTGGAGATTGACCATACCCGCATTGACCTGATGGTTGTGGATGCCAAAGACAATCTTCCGCTCGGTCGTCCGACGCTCACATACAGCATTGACACGGCAACGCGCTACCCACTGGGATACTATCTGGGCTTTGAACCTCCCAGCTATTACACCGTTATGGAATGCTTGTACCACACGATTTGTCCAAAGCCAGATGTGAAAGAGAAGTTTGGAACTGAACATGACTGGGTTGCCTATGGAATTCCGTCAAATCTGGTGATTGACAATGGGAAGGAGTTTATCGGCCAGCATCTTTCAGATGCCTGTGCTTCGTTGGGAATCACCTTGATCTATTCACCGGTTCGGACACCCGAATTCAAAGCTGGTATCGAACGCCAGTTTGGGACCCTCAACAGTGGCTTGTTTCACACGCTGCCCGGAACCACCTTTTCCAATTTTCTTGAACGCAAGGACTATGACAGCGTTCAGCAAGCTGTTTTTTCTCTGGATGAGATCGAGCGGGCGCTCAATCTATTTGTGGTGGATATTTACGCGGAACGGTTTCATTCTGGTTTGAGTGGCATCCCTGCTCGCCGATGGGAAAACGCGGTTCAATCTGTTTTCTTCCCTCGGTTGCCACCGAACCGCGACGAGCTGCGGATTCTTCTGGGCCGGGTAGATCGGCGGGTAATCCATCGCTACGGCATTGAGTTCGAGCGATTACGCTACAACTGCCAGGATCTGGCCATCCTGCGTGCCAGGCTAAAAGGCGAGACCGTCAAGATCAAGTATCACCCTGGAGATCTGAGCCACCTCTACGTTTTTGACCCATTCGAGAAGCGGTACATCGAAACCCCTGCCCTGGATCAGGAATATACCCAAGGGCTGTCACTATGGAAACACAAAGTGATCTTGAGTTTTGCTCGCCAGGAGCAACACGAAGTTGATCCGGCCGCTTTGGGTCGCACCAGGCTAAAGATTCAAGATATGGTGGACGCTGCACGAAAGCGCAAACGAGTGGGGACGCGTTCGAAGATTGCTCGTTGGGACAATTCCGGAAAGCCACCCAGCGCCGCGAAAAAGGCGTCATCTTCTGGAAATCCTGTATCC
>CAZVRZ010000336.1:0-2741 GCA_964629965.1 uncultured Anaerolineaceae bacterium | reverse complement strand
TCCCCTTGCCTCTTGGGTTCCAACACTCCTGCGGCTGGGTCAGGTAATTAAAGAGAATCTTGCGCCATAACAAGATGGTGTTTGTGAGGCAGACAATCCGCTCTGTTGAACGATAGTTGTGAATTAAGTCATCCAGAAGGCTAATTTGAATATTCAGGCGCACCTTCGGATCTAAAGCCTGGACGATCTCGCGGTGGAAAGTGGCTTGTGTGCTTTCCCAGCGAAAGCCAGTCGGGTTCAAGGTTTGTAATGGATCGCCGGCAAAGGCAAAGGGCAGGCTGGAAATATTGATCTGGCTGAGATCGTACTTGCGAAAAACGGAGAGCTGCATGATGAACTGCAATTCCAGGCGGGTAAAATCTTGCGCTTCATCGCAAAAGATGGCTGTATAGGCTTCCGCAGGGAAGGGTTTATCCTCTTGACGGTACTGATCGGCCGTTTTCAACACCGCCTTGACCAGGTCTTGATCGTCCCACTGACCTTCCTCGAGCAGGTAATTTTTATACGGTTTCCAGACACTCTCATAGATGGCTGTGTATGCTCTCTGGTCAATAGACGTTCTTTCCCGGCGATCAATTTCATCATAACGCTTTGGAACCAGCGTTTCGCTATCTAATGTATACCCCTTGATGAAAGTCCGAATGACATACCAACAGAAATCGGGAGAGTATTTCATGCCTTCTGATGTGCGGATGCGGGCAGCATAGAACTCCTTAAAGCGGTGAAAAGACACCCGGTTTTCCGGCTTGAAACGAAAACGAGTTTTATCATTCAGCAAGCTGTACAGGAAAGCCTGGAAAGATTTCACATAGGGATCTATGGGGACTTCTCTCCCTAACCGGCTTTTTAGCAAACCTTTGATACGGTTGCGAGCCACATTGACCAATTCGTCGCTGTAGGTCAAAAACACCGGATTACCTGCGTGATAACCGCCATTCTGGACGGCTTTTTCGCAGTAGTTGGCGAACAAATAGAAAAGGATGGTGGATTTGCCGCTCCCGGCCCGGCCGTTGATGAACACCGGCAGGTTATCCCCACTGTAGTCGGGGTTAGATAGGCGGCTCAGAATCTTTTCTTCTTCGGAAGATAATGCCAGGTTAACCCCTTCTACTTCCGTCTCTGTTTCACCCCACAAATCTTTTTCAACCAAAAGGTAATAGGGGTAAGAACGAGCGGCGCAGCGCGCCACATCGTCATATGTCAGGGGCAGGCCAGATGATTTTTGCAAAAATGGGTAATTCTCATCAATTACTTTTTGAACCGCCTCCGGCGCAGGATTACCTGGATAAGCTGCGAGCAAGAATGCCACCTGGCGCGGGATTTGGCATTCTTCGGCTATCGGGATGTTGACTTGTTGAACAGTGAAAAGAATGTACCGGTCATCATGACTGGCCAACCACACATCCGATTGTGAGGATCGCTCAATAAGAACCTCTTCATCCACCAGCTTCAGCCCAGAGTCCACAAAACTCACAATGGCGTTGGTCACCTTGTAATAGGTTTCCCAGCGGCGTTTGAAATCAGCGCTCTTGGTAGCATTGACCCATTCCGATCCTTCATACACCCACAGGTCGCTGCTGTGGTCGTCACCGGTTTTCTCCAACCAACCTCGATACTCATAGGGCAGCGGCGGCAGGGGTTTCGGCGCCTTCTGAGCCTGCAGCCAGGCCTTCAACTGCTCAAAATCTGGATCGAATGGTGCAATATCATCGTTGATCTGCCGGATAAACCGTTCGTAATCAGGGCTGGGTTGAATAAACATGGTGTGCAAATAAAGCACCTGGTCTTGCTCTATGTCAACTAGCTCAGCCACCACACGATAATCGCCAGTGCGGCCTTTTAAATAGCGATTCAAGAAACGGCGCGACTCGAACAAGGGAGGCGTCTGTTCGCGAATATGGTCATGGTTGCGATATTCCACAACAAGATTGTTGTAGAAATTGGCTACCAGGGAATAATCTTCGGCAAACTGTTTGAATTCTTCGGTTGCGTAAACGAACATGACTCTCAATCTCCTGAATGCTCAATTAGCAAGCTTGGTTTCTGCGATATCCACAAAATCCAGCAAATCGGGGCTTTCTTCAAGCAGTCGCTTTTCCAGCTTCTTGCTCACCGTCAGAATATCCTGGAATCGGCTGGCCCGGTACGCCTCGGTAAAGCCGATGACCAATGCTTCCAGGCGGACTTCTTTCAGCTTCTGCCCGGTCCTGGCCAGTTTCAGATATTCATCAAACTGCCGCAGCAGGCGTTCCTGGCGTTTCTTGTCCAATTCGGCCTGGGTCAAAGCGTCCGGGCGCTTCCAATCGCCGTTGGCGCGCACAAAGCTTTCTTCCAGCAGGCTTTTAACCTCTGGGATATCATCCTGCGATGTTTGCAGCGCCTTGACAAAGGCGGTGTAGATTTCATCGTAACTTTTTGGCTCTTTCAGGAAATCCCACAGCCACTGGCGGGCGCTCTTCTCATCGCTGATGAAGAGCACCGCCTGCTGCTGCGGGCCTTTCTTGCCAAAGGTCTTGGCTTTGCGCTGTTCGTATTCCTGCGCCTGAGCTTCATCGGCGAACCAGTAGCCATCGCGTTCGACCAGGCCCCAGGCGGGCAGGGCGTGGTAGAACTGCTCGCCGTTGTACTGCACCTGGTAACCATGCTGGACATAATAGGCCAGGTATTTGGAGTAAAGCATCTCCTTACTACGTCCGATATTGGTTTCTATCGGCAGTTGTTTTAGAAGCTGTTTTGTAAAC
>CAZVRZ010000335.1:0-2772 GCA_964629965.1 uncultured Anaerolineaceae bacterium | reverse complement strand
GTGGTGGGAGCTCAAGCTTACCAGAGTTCAACCACTATTTTGTCCGGTAGTGAAGAAAAGAACTAGAACCAGATTCTCCTTGTATCATTGGCCTCCAACTCTTTCGATGGTTATCCAACCCGTCTGCCTGGATAACCGCTGGCAATCTGCCGCAACCATCCTTCTGACAAGCTCTGCAAACGAAACCAACTGCTCCCAACCCAACTGTGTTCTTGCCAGAGCCGGATCGGCCACTAATTGCACGGCCTCAGGCGGACGATAAAACTGATCATCCTGCACTACATAATCCCGGTAATCCAGATCCAGGCAGGCAAAGGCCTGTTGACAAAATTCGCCCACGGAGTGCGTCTCGCCGGAGCCGATCACGAATTCTGCCGGCTTTTCCTGCTGCAGCATCAGCCACATGGCCTGGACGTAATCGCCGGCATAACCCCAGTCGCGCCGCGCCTCCAGGTTGCCCAGGCGCAGCTCGTTGGCCAGGCCCAGCTTGATGCGGGCGGCAGTACTCGTGATCTTGCGGGTGACGAATTCCAGCCCGCGCCGCGGACTTTCGTGATTGAACAAGATGCCTGCCACGGCGTACAGGCCGTACTGCTCGCGAAAGCGCAGCGTGGTCCAGTGCGCGTACAGCTTGGCGATGCCATACGGGTTGCGGGGGCAAAAGGGAGTCTGCTCATTTTGGGGCGATTGAAGGGGCTGGCCGAACAATTCGCTGGTGGAGGCCTGGTAAAAACGAGCCTGCGGCGTCACCCGGCGCACGGCTTCCAACAAACGCGCCACGCCCAGCCCGGCCATATCGCCGCACCCCGCCGGGTCGCTCCAGGAAGCAGCCGGCGAAGAAGGCGCGGCCAGGTTGTAGATCTCGTCCGGGCGCTGCTCTTCCAGGCAGGCCTCCAGCGAGGCCGGATCGCCCAGGCTGCCCTGCACCAGTTGCATCTGATCCAAAATATGCGTGATATTCTCAAGAGTAACCGGGACGTTCTGTGGTACCCAGCCGGTCACCTGGTAGCCTTTTTCCAGGAGCAGCTCGGCCAGGTAAGAACCGTCCTGGCCATTGACGCCCAGGATCAATGCTTTTTTCACGCAGCCTTCATTCCTCTACTTCCCATGCCAACTTTCAACCATTCTAACCTTCAACTTCCAACCTGCTAACTTTCAACCGCTCTCCGCTCATATTCCACCACCCTCTGCAGCGTATCAACCAGAGTATGCCGCGGCCGGTAGCCGATCAGGGCAGCAATCTTTTCGATCGATGGCACGCGCCGGTACATATCTTCAAAGCCCGGGGCATAAGCCTGGTCGTAGGGCACGTAGACAATTTCCGAACGGCTGTCAGCCATCTCAATCACGCGGCGGGCCAACTCGGCAATAGTAACTTCCTCGGTCGAACCAATGTTATACACCTGTCCCACAGCCTGGGGATGGAGCGCTAATTGGTAGACCGCTCCGATCACGTCTTCCACATCGCCAAAACAGCGCGACTGCTTCCCATCGCCGTACACTTCCAGCGGCTGGCCGCGCAGCGCCTGGCGCACAAAGCGCGGGATGACCATGCCGTACTGCCCGGTCTGGCGCGGACCGACGGTGTTGAAGAAGCGCATCACCACCACCGGCAGGCCGAACTGGCGCTGGTAGGCCAGGCCCAGGAACTCATCCACCGACTTGGAAGCAGCGTAGGCCCAGCGGCTGTGCGTGGTCGGCCCCACCAGGCAGTCGTCTTCTTCGCGGAAAGGCACCTTGACGCCTTTGCCATACACCTCGGAGGTGGAGGCGATCAGCACCTTGCAGCCGTAGCGGTTGGCCGCGGACAACACCGCCTCGGTGCCGTTGACGTTGGTCTGGATGGTGCGCACCGGGTCTTCGACGATCAGGCGCACGCCGACCACCGCGGCCAGGTGGACGATGATCTCGGCCTGGGAGGCCAGGCGGTCGAGCACCAAGGCGTTGAGGATGTCTTCGCGCACGAACTGAAAGTTCTCCCGCCCGACCAGGTGGGCAATGTTCTCCAGCCGCCCGGTGGAGAGGTTGTCCATAGCAGTCACAGCGTGGCCCTGGCTGAGCAGCAGCTCGCTGAGGTGGGAGCCGATGAAGCCCGCCCCGCCGGTGAGGAGGAAGTGTGTCATAGGTGATGCTCCAAATGGTTGAAGGTTGTATGAGTTGAAGGTTGAAAGTTCAAGAGTTTTTTAGCCACGAATTGGCACAAATTTCTCAAAAAAACCACTCATAATTCTTCGTGCTAATTCGAGTAATTCGTGGCAAAGGAATTTTCCTAATCCCACCAGGCATAGCGCAGGATGCAGTAGACCGCTTGCAGGCCGTCTTTCCAGCCGATCTTTTTGCCTTCGGCGTAGGTGCGGCCGGCATAGGAGATGGGCGCTTCGTACACCCGCCAGCGCCGGCGGGCCACCTTGGCGGTCACTTCGGGCTCGAAGCCGAAGCGGTTGGAGCGCAGGTGGATGTTCTTGATCACTTCGGCCTTGAAGACCTTGTAACCAGTCTCCATATCGGTCAGGTTCAGGTTGGTGGTCATGTTCGAGAAGGTGGTCAGGAACATGTTTGCCAAAAAATGCCAGAAATACAGCACACGGTGCGGGCCGCCCAGGAAACGCGAGCCGTAGACCACATCGGCGCGGCCGTCCAGGATGGGGCGCAGCAGGGTGGGATAATCGGCGGGGTCGTATTCCAGGTCGGCATCCTGAACGAGGATGATATCGCCCATCGCTTCGGCAAAGCCGCGGCGCAGCGCAGCGCCCTTGCCCTGGTTGTGCGGCT
>CAZVRZ010000334.1:1622-2800 GCA_964629965.1 uncultured Anaerolineaceae bacterium | reverse complement strand
TTGCTCTACCGGCCAGCGGTCTTTGTAAATGGCTCGCATACTTTCCGGTTTGAGCTTGAGCGGCGTTGCCAGTAACCAAGGCTGCTTGAAGTCTGGATCGTAGATGGCGTACACATCAAAGACCCGGTTATTCGGATCAGGCACAACCTTGTTCAAGACCAGATTGCGCCAGATCTCGGCTCGAATTTCGCATCCATCCACAACCCAGGTGTAGGTTTCGTCGGGCAGAGTGGCTTCCAGCGTTTTGCCTTTATGCTTGCGAGCCAGCGGTCGCACCAAGACACCATACTCCGGCATGCGTCCCAGGTGATGTTCGGGCAGAAAGTTGCGTCGCGCGGTGAAATTGGTCGCCAGGCGAACAACATACTGCTCAATCTCAGCTTCTTGTAGGGCGCTGATTTTCATCCCGGCATCTACCACGGCGACTTCGCCTTCCTGGAGACCTTTCTTGACGTTTTTGAGCGTCATCTGCCACAAGCGTTTTTCGCACGTGTCTTTGGGATGTACTCGTTCAAAAGCCCGCGGCAGGGCGATCCGCTGCCCATTGAGTTCGCCCACTTCTCCAATAATCCCGAAAATCACGGCAGGTAAGGCTCGATTGGCCGCCGGGTGATAATGCTTACTGGGACAGTTCTTCAGCGTCGGCCGCCAAAAGGCCGTCACATCCACCGTGACCGGGCGATAGCCTTCGTAGCGATGTTCCTGCCACCCCGGAAGACATTTGACCTGTTCGCGCCACAAAACCAGCAGCACAGGCATTTGCCAGACGCCTTTACGAAAAGCTAACCAGGCTCGACGTGTCGCAGCATCTGTCAGACCGATAGCCTTCAATGCCGGAAACACGGCACCCCGGTTTGGCAAGAGCGCTCCGCTCACCATCATCCACATGAAATGTAAAAGTGCAAGATTGGTCCCCACCGGAAGATTTTCCAGCAACGTGGCTAAAACGCTTATGGTATGATTTGTCATGGTAATGGGTTCCTTGGCCTGCTCTTTTGTTTCACAGCACAAGATTACCATGTCTTGGGCCCATTACCAGCCTTTCCTTCAACACCAGTTAGCGGAAACTAAAGTTATAACAGAGTGGAAATATTCACAAGAGCGAGGAGGCGCAGCAATTTTGTTTTTGAATGTCATTGCGAGCGCAGCGAAGCAATCTCCCGGCAGATGTGGGGGTT
>CAZVRZ010000334.1:0-1612 GCA_964629965.1 uncultured Anaerolineaceae bacterium | reverse complement strand
AAATTCGACCATCAAATCTCTTTAAAGCCATAGTGTTTTGTAGTTTGTTCCCTGTTTTTGTCGGCTGTAACCTTGTTTATACTCCACCATTCCCTACTGTCGAAAACACACCACTTGCAAAATATTCTCCAACTACCCAGGCATCGATGCCTATTGCGACATTAAGCCTGACTCCGCCACTTACGCCAACGGCCTCTCCAACGTCAAACCCAACGTCGAAACCGACGCCAACTGACCTGATTACAGACTGCCTGGAAATCCGACCGGCGCTGCCGAAAGACTCTGCTTTGGAAGGACGGGTAATTTTGATCAGGCCGTCAGGGATTCAATACATGGAAAGGGCAAATATTTGGTTAGATTTGGCGACGGGAATTACTACACCAGTTGAAACACCAGAGCGAGCAGGATTTTCAGGATATTCGGTATCTCCTGATGGAAGAAGGATCGCATATTGGAAAAAAATATATGATAATGATGGCAAAATCTCACAGATATCGATAATAATCAGTAGAGTGGATGGGCAGATCGAAACAGAAATCTCCAAGGAGCCAGATCAGATCAGTCAATTGAATTGGCTGGATAATCAAAGAATCATTTGGGCACCTGGAAAGCAATCAGTAGTCATTAATATTACAACAGGGGCGGAAGAACTTTCTTTGTCGAACTGGTACAGCCAATCACCGGGTGGGCTGGCTGACAGCATGACAAATATCTGGGATATGAATGTCATTCCCAATAAAGCCCTGGACCGATTACTATATCAGCAATATCCATCATCATTAATTTTACTGGATATTCAAGGAGGTCAAGTGTTGGCTGACATTCAGATTCCTTCAAAAGGTATATCAATTGATACGCCAAAATGGCTGAAGGATGATTCGGAGATTGTTTTTTCTAAAACTGTTACAAATTCAGATGCCAGAAGCCCACAAGATTTTTTTGGCTTGGATAGAAATGGAGAACTGGGCCAGTTGACACACCTATCGGATTACTTCCCAGATATTGCAATTAACAATTTTAGCTTGTCACCTCAAGGTGGGTATTTGGCTTTTTATTTTTCCTTGGCAAGTTCAGGATTCGAAGAACAATTTGCTGTCCTGGATTTAAACACAAGAAAAGTGACCAATTACTGCAACCTGAGTGGCTCCACGCGAATTGCTCAAGAGCCTATCTGGTCTCCGGATGGGGAGATGCTGTTGATTGAGCGCAGGGAAATGGATAAAGAAACCTGGAAAACGGTTTTAGTGGACATTTCACGAAACCTTGCTTTTCAGGTATGGGATGGGCTTATCCCCGCTGGTTGGATGGTAGCGCCGTAAACTACTAACGGTAATGATCGTCCGCCGGTGGGCTTTGCCCTGGGGCTGCGCCTGGCCGGGCTGTGTGCATGCGGTTGGGAAACAGTAATCGCTTTCTCTGTGCTGACCCTGGCCGGGTGGTTCGCCGGGGTGATCGGCGGCGCGGATGCCAAGGCCACGCTCGCCCTGGCTGTCCTGAATCCTGCCCTGGCCGGGTGGGCCTGGGCCGGGTCGGTGACCTGGTACGTGGTGGTGTGGCTGATCACCCTGGGCAGGCAATGCCCCTACCGCCTGCCGGGGATGGTGGGCTTCCT
>CAZVRZ010000333.1:0-2801 GCA_964629965.1 uncultured Anaerolineaceae bacterium | reverse complement strand
GCCTGTACGTGCTGGGGGGCGCAGATGCAGAGGGGTTGAGCAGCCAGGCCTGGGTTTACCAGGCCATCTACATTATCACACTACCCATTGTGCGCTGATCAAGTGAAGGAGAGCAAGCCCTTTGCCCTCCTTTCTCAGAAGATGTGTGCTATTTGATCGGTATAATACCCAGGTCTACCACCTCGTCAGCTTTCACTTCGACAAAGATATATTCGCCTGTCATCATATTGGTGACCGGAGCGCCACCCAAGGGTGACCAAAACAGCAGCGCATAAATGTCCGGCTCAATATCTGCGAACAAGAAGTTTCCAGAACGATCAAATACAGCCATCGGGGCAGTCTCGTGTGAAAACGAGATCATGCGTGGGTAAGCGGGATCGCTAGGAGCCAGGGTTGATGCAAGGAACAGCGCGCTGATATAGGGCTGGCCAACCTCGCCACCGATCAACATTTGCCCGGTAACCACCCCCAGGCCACTGGCAGGTATTGGAACGACCAGGGACTCCAACAAATTCGGATCGGGAGCTGATGTGGGGTTAGAGACTGGACCTGGATAAGACGATTCAACAACCGGAACCGTCGCCTGCTGGTACGGGTACGGGTACGGGTAGGGATAAGGGCCGGGAGACTCTGTGGAGATCATGGGGAGATCAGTCGAGACAGGCAACTCGGTCTCTGCCGCGCCGCAGCCTGCTACCAAAGCCGCCGCCAAAAAGATCCAGATGAATTTCCAAAAGGTAGACACAACTCACACTCCATAGATCAGGTATGTGGCATAGAAAGCTCTCCACGCCGACGTCAGCATATTTTACTAACAGATACATACTTGATGTTCCACAAAAACACAAGGGAAAAAACGCCGCCCGGCGCAAGGCCGGGCGGCGGAGGGTTGAACATTTACGCTTCAGACAGGCTACTTGTTGAGGCCGTTTGCGGCGGTAGAGCTATCACCCAACAGGCCGCTGTCATAGGCGTAGGACATGTTGGAGATACCCACAATCGGCTGGGTGCATTCAACAATGACCGCCCCGTTGTAGTTGCCCAGGCCAGCAACATTGGGTGCGTACACTGCCCAAGAGCCGTTCGCAGGCAGGTCCACATTCGTCATGCCGGTGACCGGGTCGGCCGTATTGGTGAAGGTGGCATCGCATTTGGCGGCGGTGCCGGTGGCGTTCATCACCTGGAAACCGCCAGTGATGAGGTAAGTGGTTGCCGAAAGGTCAACAATCTGAGAGAAGAAGACCGTGTTGGTCTCTGCCCCAGATAAGAAGGCATTGTAGGTAGAACCCTGGCCAATGCGGGTTGGGTACGGTACGGGCACGCCATCGTTGGAGGCCGCTTCACCGCGGTTATCCTCGTTAATGATGGCGATGATGTCTGAACCCGAAGAGGTGAACACTGCACTGCCGAAGCGATCCTTCGTTGCTGCAGAGTCGACAGGCAGCAGTTCAACAATATCGGTGATGTACTTTGACCAAGCTGCACCCGGTTGGATCGGATCTGTGGTAGCAGTGTAAGTTCCACCCTTAAAGGTGAAGGTCATCGTGACAGTGGTTACGGCGCTGCCAATGTTCTGGATGGAAATACCGCTGTTATAGCCATAGTAGCGGCGAACCAGGCGGGGAACCAAGAGGGTGGTATCGCCAGCAGCGAAACCGTTGTAGCTTTGCAGTTGGGTCTCACCAGTGGTTTCGGCGTCATTGAAGAAGTTAACCGTCACTGCGATCGCGCCGGTACCTTCAATGGTGGCCGCACCGACGAAGTTGCTCCCCAGGTCAGCATTATCGATCTGGGAGAAAACGTGGTTAGCATAGCCGGGGATGTTCACTGTTTCAGTCGCAGTGGTCATGGCGACGCCACTCTTGTTCTTATAGCTCACCGTAACTTCGATCTCAGCATCGGTGGCATTCTGGACTGCGATGTAAGAACCCCATCCATAGTATTCCCGCATCACCTGGGGGGCATACATGATAGTGCTGGTTCCAGCATCGCCAAAGCCTGCGCTGGTACCGGCGCGGCGGGGATTTGCCGAGGTGCCGGTGCCGTCATTCTCAGTGTTCACATTGCAGGCCAGGGGCGCTGAAGACTGGATCATGACCGAGCCCAAGAAGTCAGTCGGGATGCCATTACTAAAAGCGGTAGGGGTGTAGTAGTTCTTGCTGGAATTTGCGGGGATGGAGTCATTGAAGGTGACAGCAGGAATGCCGTCCGTATCATCCTGATCGTAGAATTCCAGCGTAATGGCGGCCGCATTAATCTCGTCCAGGTTTTGGCAGGCAATACCGCTGACCCAATTGCCAGTCGGCATGGTCTGTGCAGATGCCGCCGGAGCCAGAGCCAGCAGCATGGCCGCAACAATGATCAGAGTAAACAGTTTGTGAAGTTTCATGAGTGAAAGCCTCCTTTTAATTTTTTTAATGATTTGTTCAACCGAGGCTAAGTTTAACCACTTCTTCAACCTGGGGCAATAATCCTTTCGAGGTATTTGGAACCTTACCGGAGCAAAATCACCCACACCACCATGCGAACAGCCCGTTTTGCGCTAATACTTTTGGATTAGCGATGTTTTTGACGTAAAAGATGGAACCCAAATGCGCTCGCCAGCTCGCTTAAGGTCAATACCAGGCGCGCCAATGCTGCGATGACCACCGCCAACGGAGCGCCCAAAGCTGGCCCTAGGATCATGACCATGATACTTTCGCGCACCGCAATGCTGCCAGGTACGATCACCACCGCCAGGCCAACCAGGATCGACACAACCAAAGTGAATATGAACAAACTGGCCTGGTTTAGGGGCAAAG
>CAZVRZ010000332.1:0-2807 GCA_964629965.1 uncultured Anaerolineaceae bacterium | reverse complement strand
TACGCAAAATGATTGTATGCTCCAGATTTCGCATGGACGATGTTATGGGTGCTGTAGGTAAAATTGCATCAAATATTTCAAACACTACGTCATGCCCCTCAACTAAAGAAACGGTAGCCTCTTGAGTAAGCCGGTTTATGGAGACGCTTTTGAATGTTAGGTGGAATTCATATTGGGAATACCTGAGTTGGTATTGCTTTGCATGTCGTATTTCGATTTCGAGCTTATCCGACTCTGCGCTGAGAAAAGCGTTTTCATCTGCCGACTGACCTATCAGGTTCTCGGTTCCTTCCTGTTGAAAAATACTCAAAGCGCGATAGCGATTCTCAAAGTAAGTCTCGACTACATTTTCGATCTCATCCTGTTCAACGAGATTGGCAGATGTGGAACTATTCGTTCGAATCTGTATCTGGAAGAAGACAAGCAACAATATGATGGCGGTTGCCGAAATTGGTAGACGTAATGTACCCATATTGAACCCATTCTCCTATTTTCATGATGGAGCGGTTGTCACAGCCGGCCCATTTTTCACTTTTGCTGTCCGTCCCAGCGGCGAATTACCGCATAAGAGCAGTAGCAAAGGAATTAATTTTCCACTCACTGTTTTCTAGAACCAAAGTCAAGAAAAGCAACTGTAACTCACCGCTAACTGCAGAACCAGACATTCTGCCTTCGCCCCACGCTCTTATTTCCACGGCGAAACATTTCTCGCTTTCCGAGTCTGGTCTAGGAGGCCCCCCATGTAATTCTGACCATACCGTGCAAGGTTCGACGGTAACAATTTCAACATCCTTGAAACTCAGCCTAGCCATAGATACGTAATCTTCTAAATTTGGGGAATGCTGCTTTGCGGAGGAACCTAGCAGTTGGTATGCTTCTTCGTATAGGTTATGTCCCAAAAAAGTATAGTATTGTGTAATAACAACTATGCCCTCGTAATATCCTCTATCCAGATAATATTGAGAGTCTATTGTGGTAAGTATTTCTGGTTCAGGGGTGGTAGTAGCAGTTGCTCGATCTGCGTGTGTAGCGATTACTGTTTGTGGGACCAGTTTTGTCACTTCAATTGTTTGGGGTACAAGCCGCGTGACCTCAACAGTTTGAATTGCTTCGCTACCACAAGCCGCCAACAACAACATCAATAGCAGTATTCCAGCCAATATTTTAGCTTGTTTCATTATCAATTCCTTTCCCTGAAGTATATTGACGAGCTCTCAGTTGAACAAGCGGGCTGTGCTCGCTTGGGCCGCCTCAGGCAATATACCTGGCCAATTGGGGCTTATGGCATATTGCAAGTTTAAAAACGCCTTCCTGCAAGCAAAACTGTAAACATTGTACAACCAAAAATCCCGCCAACGCAAGCCAGAAACCGGCAAGAAAGTCATTCGCGTTATAATGGGGTCATGGACCTCTTCTCCCACGCCCACGAAACCCGCATGCGCAGCGAGGCCCCCCTGGCTGCCCGCATGCGCCCGCGCACCCTGGACGAGTACGTCGGCCAGGAAGACATCCTCGGCCCGGGCAAGCTGCTGCGGCGCGCCATCGAGGTCGACCGGCTGTTCGCCTCCATCATCCTGTGGGGCCCGCCGGGCACCGGCAAGACGACCCTGGCAATGGTCATTGCCAATACCACCAAGTCTCACTTCGAGACGCTCTCAGCCGTGCTGGCGGGTAAGGCCGATCTGCGCGAGGTGATCGAGAAGGCCCTGGAGCGGCGCAAGCTGTACCAGACCAAGACCGTGCTGTTCGTGAAGCATGTTCGTGAATCACTTAATTGAACATGTCAAACCGTCGAAAAGCCACATCTGACCGTTTAACGAATATCCGCGCTTACCTTGAGAAGAAAAATAAGCCTGAGCTGGTTGCATTGCTGCTCAACTTAGTGCAGGAGATGGACGAGCCAACCCGTCAGCGCTTTTGGGAACACTTGGCTCCGCCCGGGATGGCAACTGCTGATCTGCGCTACCCATCTGCCGAAGATTTCCTGTCTGAATTGGAATCCTTTGCCGAGGAAGTCTCTGAAGGGGAATATTTCGATGAAGAGGCAGCGACGTATTACGGCGAGGACAACTACAATGAGTATGAAGATTACGACCCGGAGGATCACGCAGCCATCAAAGCGCTGCGCGGCTTCTTTCATGAGGCCGACTCGTATTTCGACGCCGGCCAATTTGCCGTAGCCGCGCAAGCATATGACAGGCTGCTCGATCTGGTTCTGAGCGATACTTACGAAGACTTGGGCATCCCCACCCCGCTGGAGTTCTTGGAGCAGGATGAGCGCCAGGTGGTCAGCCGACTTTTTACCGCCCTGCAGGCCAGCCAATCACAGAGTGAGTTTTTCGATCAGGCGCTGTATTTCCTGGCGCGCCATGAGAGTCAGGCCGATCTGGAGCGCTTCTTGGGACTGGTTGGGGATGAGCGCCCCGCCCTGCAGGCGCATCTGGAGGCCTGGGCAGATCGGCACATCCAAGACAGGCTGTCAATGCCATTTTATGGCCTGGCGCTTCAGTTGCGTTTGCTGCTGCGCTTTTACGAACAAGATGGGCGATTGGATGACATGCGTACTTTGTGGGCGCGTTTTCGCCGCATGTATCCAGCCTGCTACACGCCATTGTTGGCTGACCGGCAGGTTGCCAACGACTGGCAGGCGGTGCTCCAGTACGCCCAGGAAGCCCTTGATGTTGCTCAACCACCGCACCCGGCTTATTACCTTCGTGAGGCATGGGATAGCCCCGATACACTTTCATTGCGTGGCTACCTGGCGCGGGCTTATTCTGCCACTGGCGACACGGCTAAGGCTTTTGAAC
>CAZVRZ010000331.1:0-2840 GCA_964629965.1 uncultured Anaerolineaceae bacterium | reverse complement strand
GCGCTTTGCGGTCAAGCTTGTGGGGCACCACGTAACGCACATTTCTCCCTGCTTTTACGGGAACATAGTCCGGTTCAAGCTGCTTCTCAGCCAGTGCATAATTAGCGGCATGCATTCCAGCGGTATCGCCAGCAATCGAGACATAATCCACCAGGTCATAGACATGCACCACATTGCCAGCGGCGAAGATGCCAGGCACGTTAGTCTGGAAGCGTTCATCCACAAACGGACCGCCAGTAATGGAATCCAGTTGGACACCAGCTTTTTTGGAAAGCTCGTTCTCCGGGATGAGACCGACTGAAAGCAGGAGCGTGTCACAGGGGATGATCTCTTCCGAACCTGGAACGAAATTCCAATGGTCGTCCACAGCAACGGTTTCGATAGCTTCCACGCGGTCTTTGCCCATGACCCGTTTGATGGTGTGCTGCAGCTGGAGGGGAATGTCCCAGTCCTGCAGGCACTGTACGTAGTTGCGGCTCAGGCCACTCAGGTAGGATTGAATTTCGAGCACCCGTGAAACTTTCGCGCCTTCAAAAGTCAGGCGGCGCGCCATGATCATGCCGATATCACCTGAGCCAAGAATGACAAAGTTCTTGCCGGGCATGTAGCCTTCCACGTTGACCCAACGTTGAGCGGTCCCGGCGGTGAAGACGCCATTCGGGCGCATTCCGGGGATGCGGATCTGGGCGCGCGTGCGTTCGCGGCAGCCCATCGCCAGCACGATCGCGCGGGCATCCAGCGTGAAGTAACCATGCTGCCGGCTGGAAAGAAATAACCGCCTCTCAGGGGTGACATCCATCACCATCGTGTCGAGCAAAAACTCCACGCCAATCGCGCGGGCCTCGTTGATGTAGCGCTGGGCGTACTCAGGACCCGGCAGGTCTTCTTTGAAGGTCTGCAGACCGAAACCGTTGTGAATGCACTGCAACAGGATGCCGCCGAGCTCCACATCACGCTCGATCACCAACACATCTTCTGCGCCAGCCTTTTTCGCCTCGATCGCAGCAGCCAGCCCTCCAGGACCAGCGCCGATCACGACCACGTCATAGATTTCTTTAGTCAGCATCCCGCACCCCCAATTCCTTGGTCTGACGGAAGAGGAATTCAGAGCCAAGCCCCCGCTTGGTCACTTCCAACGGGGAAATTCCCAGTTCGCGCGAAAGGATCGCCACCACGCGCGTCATGTCGAAGCCGCCTTGGCAGCGCCCGGTGCCCAACCAGGTGCGGCGCTTGAGGGCGTCGTAAGTAGTGGCAGGGATCGGGGCGTGGATCTCACGGATGATCTCGCCCTCAGTCACGTTCTCACAGCGGCAGATCACCCTCCCAAAAGCCGGATCAACCTCGCACAGGGCCTGGCGTTCTGCATGCGTCATATTTCTGAAGCGCGGTCTGGCTGGGCGAATGGGATTCCAGCTTTTTTTCTCGACCAGAGGCTCACCGGCATCTTTGAGGAGCTCCACCACCATCTCAGCGATGGCTGGCGCAGCAGTCAGACCTGGAGATTCAATCCCGCCCAGGTTGACCAGACCCTCCACCTGCTGCGGAATTTCAATCACAAAATCGTGACCATAATTTATCGCGGGGTTCAGGGAACGGGCGTTACCCATTGGGCGCAGCCCCACAAAGGTAGCGATAACCGAGCGCAAATTGATTGAGGGGATCAGTTTGCGCGCTCCTTCAGCAATTTCCTCCATGCCTTCCTTTGTGGAAGAGGTGTTCTCTTTGTCATCAATGACATTTGCATTAGGACCGACAATCGTGTTGCCGTGAACCGTGTTGGTCACCAGGATGCCCTTGCCCTTTTCGGTTGGAACCGGGAAATAGATGTGCCTGGTGCGTATCTCAGCACTGTCAAAAACGAAGTATTCGCCTTTGCGCGGTGTGATCTCAAACTCGGGGCGGACACCAGCTTTGTGCATGACCGCATCGGAGTAAACCCCGGCAGCATTGATCACCCAGCGGGCGAAAAAATCCCCACGGTTGGTGCGGACGCCGATCACGCGGCTGCCTTCCATCAGGAAATCCTGGAACTCAGTCTCGAGCAGCACCTCAACGCCGTTCATGACCGCGTTTTCAGCCGCAGCTACCGTCACCTGGAAAGGATCACACGTGCCACCCGTGCTCGCCCACAAAGCGCCGCTGACTTCTGGATTGATCAGAGGTTCCTGATCGCGCATCTCCGGGGTGCTGATGAGCTTCATCCCGGGCACGCCGTTTTTGATGCCCTGTTGATAAAGCTTTTCCAAGGCCGGCAGTTCCTGTTCGCCGATAGCAACCACAAAATCCCCAGGGCGTTCAAAAGCGAAGTTGAGCTCCGCGGAAAGTTGGTCCCACATCGGATTGGCACGCACGTTGGTGAGCGCTTTGAGAGAGCCCGGCTCGGGATCGTAGCCCGGGTGGACGATGGCAGAATTGGCCGCTGTGGCGCCCATTCCGAGATCCACCTCTTTGTCGATCAGCAGGATATTCCCCTGGTAGCGCGAAAGCCATCGCGCGACCATGCTGCCCACTACCCCTGCTCCGACGATCAGGAAATCATATGTAGTATTTTTCATCAAGATACTTGTCTTTCTCTTTAGTTATGTACTTGCTCACCAACAGCCTTGCCGTCGGTTCATCCACGATCACCTCTTTTACCAATCCTCCAGATAACGCCGCGTGCAGGCCTGCCGCCTTCGCCAAACCCGATACTACGCAAATCGCCCGCTTTTCTTTTATCATGCTCAAACTAGGACCACTTGCCCTTAGATTCAGGGGAATGTTATGAAAACTTCCATCTGGTCTAAAGAAAACCGTCGCGATATCCCCAGCGATATCCAAACGTCTGAGCTCCTGGTAGT
>CAZVRZ010000330.1:0-2845 GCA_964629965.1 uncultured Anaerolineaceae bacterium | reverse complement strand
GATCTGGAAGAAGCCGTCGCCAAGTTAGAGGATTAAGCATGCCTGGAAGAGTTTATCTTGATCAAGCGGGGGAGATTGTGATTGGTTTTCCCCGCAACGAAACGCTCAGAAACGTTGTTCGGCGTATACCGACCGCACATTACGACTTCTACGAGCAGCGCGGCTGGTTGGCCTGGCCTTCGGCCAGCGTCATCCGGTCGGTGTTGTCTCTGGCCGATCAATATCGCCTGGCCGTGCACCCTGCTTTCAATCTGCCGGCAGAAGAACTGGTGGAACGTTTCGAAACCGCCCGCTATGCTGGCAGCCATGCGCTGGAACCGGAGCCACACTTCAAATCACCGCTGCCAGGTTTGACGCCTTCTCAGGTGGCCGGCGTGCAGTATGCGCTCAAGGCCATGCGCTGTTTTATCGCCGATGACGATGAGCAAGATCGGATGGCCATCGCCCTGGGCGCTGTGCAGGCCGCCAACGCTTTCCCCGCCTGGATCGTCTGCCCGGCGAACCGCAGCCAGGCCTGGCATCGCGCCATCGAACGATACCTGCCCGGTAAAAAGCTGCCCACCTGCAAAGACGCCGCCGTGGACGCCTCGGCTGACATGGTGTTGATCAACTACGAAACGCTGGACGCCGCTGGCGCCATGATCCAACACCTGAACCGCCGCCCGTATGGCTTGATCCTGGACGAGGCGCATTACGTCAAGAGTTGGGATGCCCAGCGCACCAGGCGCTCCCTGGCCCTGGCGCAGGGCATCCACTACCGGCTGCTGCTCACGCCCACCCCAATCATCAATGGTCCGGCGGAGCTGATCAGCCAATTGAATGTGATGGGGCGGTTGGATGAGTTTGGTGGGCGTAGCAGCTTTTTCCAGCGCTACTGCCTGGGGCAAGAAAACGGCGCCGCCCGCCTGGACGAGCTTGGCCGGCTGTTGCGCACCCGCTGCCTGCTGCGCCGGCCCAGGCTGGACCCGGAGACGATGCCCCGCCAATACCATCGTGTGCGCATTGACAACCGGGATGATTACAATGCGACGGAAGTGGCGGCTTCGAAGGATGACGACTGGGTGGGCTGGCACACCGCACCGCGCCTGGAATTAGCCTGGGGCAAGTTCGATGCCGCGCTCGCCTGGGTCCGGGCGTTTCTGAAAAACAAACCGGACAAGCTGGTGATTTTTGCCTATCACCGCGAGATCGTGGGTGACATTGCCGGCGCGTTCCAGGCCCCCTGGATCACCAGTGAAACGACAAAACGTAAACGGGCGAAGGCCAAGCGGCCCGCCAGGCGCTGTTTGTGGAGCTGGGCTTCACGCCCGCCGACCAGCAGCGCGCCGAGGGCTTGCTGGCGCAGCCTGTGCAGGCGCATTACCTGATCGCCACGAACACACTCGAGGAGTGCTTCTTTGACCGGATAGGGGATAAACAGTATGGGATCAGGACGGTGCTGGATACTCACACCAATTCAAATCAGTTTTGAGGCCAGAAAAGCACGTTTAAAATCAAGGGTCTCAAACAAGGGACTTGTTTGCGGGCTGGTATTAAACAAGAAATTGCGGAACTCATTCAAGAGAGCCCGCCTCATCGGGTGCATGTGAGCATAGCTGTTTCTATACACACGTGCCACGGTGCTTATCTGCTTACCTAATGTGCCTAAACGCGTGGGGGCTGTTACGCCTATGGGGGCTCCAGAGATTGAGATGCCGTGTATTACGTATTTCAAGTCATTTTCCGCGCTGTATTCCAGTAATTTTGAAACCGGTCCTAATTCGATTCCTCGGAACAAACGGCTTTCATCATCCACCAGGTTGATGTTTACTTCTTTTTTCTGAACATCTTTGGATGATGATCGTGATTCTTGACAAATCGATGGTTGCCCGCTGGTACACAGGTGCTTGTAAACGCGCAAGGCATCAACAAAGGTGCGGTTTATTTCTATCTCAAGCGATTTCCTAGCTACCTGACACTTTAAAAACCGAATAGTTGATCGGCACGGATTCTCCACTAAAATTAGTTTTGCGGAACCATTTTAGAAACGGAGTAACCCAATGCCGATCAACCACCTCTATGATACCTGGATTCGTCGAATTCGTGAACTGCGACCTGATCAACGGATCACCCAGATCCGCAATTTCGTCTGGCTAATCATCGGGATCTATCAAAGCCGGTCTGTGCATCTGAGCCGCATCGCAGGGAAGATACCCGGCCCAGCCAAGTTGTTGAGCACTACCCGACGGTTGAGCAGATTTTTGGACAACCCGGCCATCCGTGTACGAGAATGGTACGAGCCTGTCGCCCGGGAGTGGCTGGAAACACAGTTCCAGCATATGGGAGAAATTCGACTGATCGTCGATGGCACCAAGATTGGCTTTGGTCATCAGTTGTTGATCGTTTGCCTGGCATACCGGAAAAGAGCCATCCCGATTGCCTGGACCTGGGTCAAACACGTCAGAGGACACAGCACGGCTGCCAAGCAGTTGGCTTTGTTGGCCTATGTGCGTCAGCTGATCCCGGTTCGAACGGCTGTTTTTCTGGTCGGAGACTGCGAATTCGGCGCTGTGGCGGTCTTGCGCCAGCTGGATCGCTGGCATTGGTTCTATGTTTTGCGCCAGAAAACCGATACCGGGGTCTGGCTCAACGAAAAGCGTGGTTGGCAAGCTTTCGGTAGTTACATCCACGGGCCTGGTGAGAGTATCTGGCTGGGAAGAGGTTGTTTGACCGCCAAGAAGATCTACCCGGTCAACCTGCTGGTGCATTGGAAGGTTGGCGAAAAAGAGCTCTGGTGCCTGGCCACCAATTTGCCCGATCGATGTATGACCTTGGCTTATTACGCTCGAAGAATGTGGATCGAAGA
>CAZVRZ010000329.1:0-2900 GCA_964629965.1 uncultured Anaerolineaceae bacterium | reverse complement strand
CAAATTGCGTTGGCCTGGCTGCTGGCGCAGAAGCCCTGGATCGTGCCTATCCCAGGCTCGCGCAAGCTGGAGCGGTTGGATGAGAACCTTGGCGCGGCGAAGATCCAATTGACATCGGATGACCTCAGCCAGATCGATCAGGCCATGTCGCAGATCCAGGTGGTTGGCGACCGGTATTAGGGAGCAGTCATGGCAGTAGAATTGTCGCATGAGATGACCGAGCGATTGGAAACGCAGAAGAATATCTGGTTTGGCAGCGTCCGGCCCGATGGGAGACCGCATCTTGCGCCGATCTGGTTTGTCTGGCACAACGGCAGGCTGTATGTCAGCACTGAACCGGATAGCCTGAAAAGCCGCAACGTGAGCCGCAACCCGCGGGTGGTTTTAGCCCTGGAAGATGGCACACATCCCGTAATCTGTGAAGGCGAAGCGCGGATACTTGAGCGGCCCTGGCCAGAGGAACTGCTGGCGGCTTTCTATAAAAAGTATGAGTGGGATTTGAATAACGAGGCGCAGTATAACCAGGTGATTGAAGTCACACCCGAGAAATGGCTGAACTGGTAGACAAGAAAGGCTAAGTTTAGGAGGAGAAAAGGAATCATGCAGAATGTCATTCTAAACAATGGGGTAGAAATGCCCATCCTGGGGTTTGGGGTGTTTCAAATCTCTGACCCAGAAAGTTGTGAGCGAAGCGTGTTGGAAGCTTTGCAAACCGGCTACCGCCTGATTGATACCGCCGCGGCTTATCTAAATGAAGAGGCAGTTGGCCGGGCAATCAAACGCAGCGGCCTGCCCAGGGAAGATCTGTTTGTTACCACCAAGCTGTGGGTTCAGGATGCGGGTTATGACAGCACGAAGAAGGCCTTCGAAAAAAGCCTGCGCAAGCTGCAGTTGGATTACCTGGACCTTTACCTGATCCACCAACCTTACGGCGATGTGTATGGTTCCTGGCGTGCAATGGAAGATTTGTATCGGGAGGGCCGGGTCAAAGCCATCGGGGTCAGCAACTTCTATCCCGACCGGGTCATGGATTTGATCGTGCATAATGAAGTGGCGCCGGCAGTCAACCAGATCGAGACGCATCCATTCTGCCAGCAGCTTTCGACTCAGGAATTCTTGCAGGCCAACCATGCCCAGATCGAGTCATGGGGACCCTTTGCGGAAGGCAAAAACCAAATCTTCCAGAATGAAGTACTGCTTTCGATTGCCAGAAAACACCAAAAGGCTGTCGCTCAGGTGATCCTGCGCTGGCTGATCCAAAGAAATGTGGTGGTGATCCCGAAATCTGTCCACAAAGAGAGGATCATCGAGAATTTCAATGTGTTTGATTTCGAACTGAGCCAGGAAGAAATGGAGCGTATCAAAACGCTAGACACCAAAGCCAGCCTCTTTTTGGATCACCGTAACCCCGAAACCGTAAAACGCCTGGGTAGTGCGCGGTTGAACATCTAATTGATAGGAGAATGTAAAAAAATGACTGCCTGGACAAGTAATGAGATTAATAAAATTGGAGCCGCCGAGGAGCTGCGGATCGCAGGACTGCGCAAAGATGGAACGCTTCACAGCTACCGTACGATCTGGGTCGTGCGCGTGGATAATGATCTCTATGTCCGTTCAGTGAACGGGCGCACCAGTGACTGGTTCCGCGGCATCCTAACGCGCCGTGCAGGCTGTGTCCAGTCCGGTGGCATAGTAAAAGATGCGATATTCGAGGAGGTCAACGATACCTTAATCCACGAAAAAATCGACGCTGCCTACTACAAGAAATATAACCATTATCCGAAAGCATATGTCGATGCCTGCGTGACTCCCCAGGCACATGCAGCCACACTCAAGCTGGTCCCGCTTTCGGCAAAATAAGTACCGTCCCAAAACCGGAATTTTTCAAGATAAGGATATTTTATGAATACAAATAAAGATGTAATTGTCGTCATCGGGGCTGGTGGAATCGGGCAGGCCATTGCTCGCCGGCAAGGCACTGGGAAGACCGTGCTGCTCGCCGACATCAATCCAAACATATTGGATGAAGCAGCAAAAGCGCTCAAGGCGGCCGGCCACCAAGTCGCAGCGCAGCAGGTGGATGTATCATCCCACCAATCGTTACGCTCGCTGGCAGATGCAGCTGCGGGAATGGGAAATGTCTTGCAGGCCATCACCACAGCCGGGTTGTCGCCGGTTCAGGCATCGACAACAGCGGTCCTGAAAGTAGACCTGCTTGGTGTAGCGCTTTTTCTCGAGGAGTTTGGACGCGTGATCGCTCCCGGCGGAGCAGGCCTGGTCATTTCAAGCATGGCGGGGTATATGCTGCCGCCCCTGCCGGCAGAACAAAATGAAGCGCTCGCGCGTACCCCGGCCGATGAGCTGCTGCAACTGCCCATGTTAGGGCCGGATGCAGTGCCCAATTCTGGGGCAGCTTATGGCATCTCTAAACGCGCCAACCAACTGCGCGTACAAGCTGCCGCCATCGATTGGGGAAAGCGTGGCGCCCGCATTAACTCCATCAGCCCAGGCATCATCTTGACCCCGCTGGCCGAGCAGGAAATGGCCGGACCGGGGGGGCCAGGTTACCGGGCGATGATCGAAGCATCCGCCGCCAGGCGGGTGGGAACAACCGATGAAGTGGCATCCGCAGCTGCCTATCTCTTGGGACCGGAGGCAGGTTTTATCACCGGCAGCGACCTGCTCATCGATGGCGGCGTCATTGCTGCCATGCGGGCAGGTTTGGTAAATCTTATGGGCTGATCGAATAGAATAGGGTGCAATTTCATATTGGTTGTTTGAATGGTCATGGTTACCCTATGTCAAGGCTTTAATTCCTGTTCAGATCTATGCATCCTTTCGCGGCTAAGACACGTTAACGTACGGTACCCCCGTGGGGGCACCTGGCTCGAACTCCTGTC
>CAZVRZ010000328.1:0-2906 GCA_964629965.1 uncultured Anaerolineaceae bacterium | reverse complement strand
GGCTGGCGCAGGCCCTGGCAGGGCAGGGGATCAGCCACCACCAGGTGCAGAAGATCGCCGAGCAGTTCGAGCGCCGGAGCTGGCTGACCAAACCCCAACACGCCACCGACGCCCGCCGCATTACCCCCGAATTGGCTCGCCTGGCCGGGGTAGCGCATACAGGCGTACAGGTCGTACAGGTTCATACAGGTGCCGCCCTGCCCATACAGGAGCCTGTACAGGCTGTTTGAACCCAATTTCCAAACCAAAACCTATGATGTTTCACTTTCAGGAGCTTACATGACTACTTCATACCCTTCCATTACCTACCTTGGCGAAGACCTGGGTATGGGCAGCAACAAGCTGTTCGGTGCGCATGGCGGCCTGAGCCTGCAATCCCAGGTCGCCTCCGAAACCGGCCAGACGGTGAGCGAGTTGTATGGCTTTCGCCACAGCAAACCGCCCATCAGCGTGCGCCTGGAGAACACGAAATTCTTCGTTGGCGCACGCGCCCATGATTGGGGCCGCCCGATCGAGAACCTGGATTACGACCGCCTGGCCGGTGTGCCCGAAACCCGGGCCATCATCTACGGCAGCCTATCCCGCTACATCGAACAGCATGGACCCTTCAAAGGCCAGGTGCAGATGCTCGTCGGCCTGCCGCTCGAACCGCTGTCTGGCCAGGATGCTCAGGCCAATGCCGATGCGGTGCGCCAATGGCTGCGCGGCGAACATGCCTGGGAAGCCGATGGCAAGCCGTACCACATCACCATCAGCGAGGTGCGCATCACCTCGCAGCCTACCGGGGCGTTGTTCGAATACATCCTGGACGACAATGGACAGTTTATCCCAGAGCGCAAAGCGCACTTTAGTGAAGAGATCGGCATCCTGTCCATCGGTTTCAACACGGTTGAGATGCTGGGCATCAAAGACCGGGCGCCGATCCAGGCCATGACTGCCGGGCGCACCTCCGGCGTCCGCCGGCTGCTGGAACTGCTCAACACCCAGGGGATGTATTCCCTGGGCGAGATGGACGAGCGCCTGCGCGCCGGTAGCCTGGATGTCAAAGCCGTTCTGCCGATTTGGGCGCGTGAAGTCACCGGCCAGATCGAGAAAACCTGGGGGCAGCGCTGGCGGCGCTTTGCCCGCATTATCGCCGTAGGCGGCGGGGTGCTGCTGCTCAAGGATGCGCTGATCGAACGCTTCAACGGCAAGGTGTACATCCCCTCTGACCCGGTGATGGCGATTGCCCACGGCCTGTATAAGCTGGCCTTGATGCAGTCCAACCGCCGGAGTAAGGCATGAGCCGTCGCGGCCGTCCAGCCCTGACAGGACGCCTGGTGGAAATCCACATCCATCTGCGCTTGCGCGCCGGCGAGGATGACGATTTGCTGGCCTTTTTTGAGCGGCTTCCCGCTGGCCGGCGCACCGTAGCGCTCAAAACCGCCCTGCGCGCTGGGGGGATGCAGCCGGTGGAAAGTGAAACCGGCTCCCCTGACGACACCCTGGCGGATGCGCTGGAAGGCTTGCTGATGTGAATTTCCGGGAACTAAAAAATGCCCCCCATTTTCTGGTTCCTGATTATTCCAACCCTTCGAAGGATCACTTGGTGAACGTAACACCCTACCCAACCCCCGAAGAAATCGAGCTGCGCCGGCAAATCCGCGCCGATGGTTACCGCTCGGCCATGCAGGAAATCCAGAAAATCCTGCAGGGCCGGAATATCCCCGCCGACCGAGAACGAGCTCGCCAAATCCAAATACGCCTCGACTGGCGCATGCCTGAACAGTGTACCGCCAGCGAGGTGATCCAGGCATTGCTGAACATGCTCGTCGACCTGGAGCGGGAAAACGCCGATCTCAAAGCAAGGAATCAGGAGCTACAAGCCGACAACGAGTTGTTTTCGCGCTCGATCCTCAGCTTGCAAGAGCGGGTCAATGCGGAAAAAAGCGCCGGAAAAAGTCCTGAGCGCAGCTAATTAAGAATAAATCCACTTTTGAATTAATCCGAGAAAGAGAGAATATGAAAAAAGGACACCTTCAACCCAATGAACAAAACTTGCTGTCATACATCCAGCCTGACTTGAGCGCTGATCCCAGCCAGCTTATGTTGGCGCTTGAGCCGTTTTCGGTCCGTGGCCTGGCTACGGCTGGACAGGTTGCAACCCTAAAGAACATGGATCCCAAGCGTGTCTCTGAACATCTCAACACGCTGAGCCAGTCCAGTTTTGATCGCCCTGCCGCCCTGCGAAGCGTGTCGGTGAGGCTGGAAGGTCAACGTGGCCGTCCCGAAAAGCTCTACCTGCTAACTGAAGAAGGCGCAACTGTGATGCATACCTTGTTTGATTGCCCTGATCTGCGAGCGCCCAAGTTGACGGAAACGGTGGAAATTGTCGCCGCCTACGCCATCATGGAAACCTATGTTCGAGCTTGCACTTCCGGCTACACCGCACACGTCGAGCAGCCCCTGTATTTTGCCAACGGCAAGAACAACGTTCGGGCAGATGTGGTGGTTGATATGGCCGGTCGGTTACTCGTCTTTGAGATCGAGCAGGTCACCAACCAGGGCACCTTGCCGCGCGCTGTGGACAAGCTGGCCCGTATCCACAACTACTTCAGCTCGCAACCGCGCACCAAAGTCAGCAACCAGGTGCGTATGCTGTTCAACCTGCCTGAGAAGGATACCCAGACTGTCCCCGTCTGGCAGCAGGCGCTGCGAGATGTGATGGATGAGAGCGGTGGGCCGCTGTCCTTCGAGCTATATGGCCAGCGGATCAACGCCTTCCTGGAACATCCCGATTGGGAAGGCTTGAACGGTTTCGAACGCATCGAACCGGCTGCGCCTCGCCTGACTACCCCCAAGCCGGTTGCGAAACCAACCGAGCAGAGCCAGGGGCTGGATATTCACAGCGCCAACCAGGTGGATGA
>CAZVRZ010000327.1:0-2971 GCA_964629965.1 uncultured Anaerolineaceae bacterium | reverse complement strand
TCTACAGATGAAATGCAAATACTTGCACAGCTTGGAAAACAACTTATGATTGATTTTAGAAGGAATGCATCTCATACCAGAATGGTTTATCCTAACCAACTACCGAGAACAATAGAGGTAATTCACCCATCGGCATCGCAAGCCGTTATTGAAAAGATTGATCGCGTTTTGGCTCAGCACTATGGGTTCACAGATGAAGAGATGGATTTCATCATCAATTACGATATCAAGTACCGGATGGGAGCGGAGTTGGAGGATGATACGGAAGAGTAAGGCTTACCGAAAAGAACAGAACAGTTGTACCTGTCCGGTACTGTGACAGGTGCCCGATGCCGATAATTGGGTATTTCAGCCGTTCATGGTAGTCCATAACGGATTCCTGGATATTAGGATATTTGTATCTACTTAAGGCTACATTTCAGGTTGATTTGCATCCAGAGGATACTTACGAATTGAAGCCAAACCAGCGCCTAAAGAAGAAATTATGCCCCCAAATATTTGTTCCAAGGAATGGAGAGATTTCACTGCCTCATAGGCCCCAAAAGTAAAAGCACTTGTCCATCAACAACCACTATTAATATCTATACCCTATTTGGTTGATTGGGCATATTAGAAAATCAGTAGACCCGCTGCAAACAACACTCCTCCTATAAAGTTTATGGTCTTCAAATTTACGTTCTTCAATGTGTAGAGTCTCATAAAATCGTATCCACCGCACTTTAACAAAGTCTCACAAAGTCGTATTAGGGCAAGCGAAGGGAAGCGCCAGTTGATAAGGGACATAACCTGGTAATGCCAGTGCAGTTCCCATCAGGGCCGATTTGGTCAAGCCCTGAATGTCGAATTGCAAGGTAGCAGTACTCTTTTCGGGCAGGCAAGACAGTTTGCGGGTTGCGGCATTGAAAGTGATCTCAACGGTCTGGTCGGCAAACTGTGTAGTGGCGTTATAGCCATAGCCTGCGAGCGAGAAGACCCCAACAGAGCTGACCTGGCGAAACCAGCGACCGGCTTGCAGGTAAGTGTAAATGCGATGCATGTCCAGCATTTGCTCTTCTGTGCTGAGATCGTAGGGGCGTCCGGAATGCCTGGCCTGGGGAAAAGCCTGGAAAGGAGGTTGCTCATTTAATGCACGGGTTGGATATTCCTGGTTGAGAAAGAGCATCCGTGCTTGCAAACTGCGCTGGAGAGCGGTGACATCGGCGAAGGTCTGGCCCTCAAAAGCTTGACCAGCAAGAGTTTGATGGTGACGTTCAATTCGAGAGTGCTCAAGCGGCGGCCTTTTGTGAATAAAACGCACCTGAACACCCAGGCCAATCAGCCAAAGATGGATCACGCTCGGAAAAGGCGAGGCGCTCTTGTTGTCGTAAAAAGCGCTATCATGATCCAGGCTGATCTGCTCCGGCAGCCCATAGCGAGTGAATGCCCGCCGCAAGACCCGTTGATATTCTTGTGACTTGGCATGGCTGACATTCGGGCAAGCATGACTATCAATGCTGACATGGCTGTAGACATCCAGCAGGTTGATGAAGGATACCTTTCCCAGCCCGGCGACCGTCGTTACACCTTGGGCATCCATCTCCCATTCTTGATGTGGGCGTTGCACTGGTTGCTCATGCGGTTCTGGCAAAGCCTCATGGCGTTCATACTTGCGAACTTTCCCCTGTTCTTTCAGGTATGCTGCAATCCGCGCCCGGCTTGGAATCTTCAGACCAGCAAACCGCACATCTTTCGCAATTTCCAGCTGTAACGTTTGTGGACCCCAACCAGGTTGTTTATCGCGCAATTCCAGCAGGGCATCTCTCACCTCTGCTGGCGCACTTGCCAACGCTCCCTTCGCAGGTCGCCCCATCTGGCTCGATAATCCTGTTCGCCCTCCCTGCCGATACCGTTGCCGCCATTTGCGCACCGTCGCCAATGGGCGCCCCAGCGCTTCGGCTATTTCACGGCTACTTTGCCCTGCTGTCGCCCGCTCGGCGATCGTCACTCGTTCTTCCAGTGTTGTAGTTTGTCCTTTTTGGCTCATCGTACCCATCCTGCTTTTGTTTTTGCTCAGCAGTTATGTAATACGACTTTTTGAGACTTTTGTTAAGGTTCAGGTATACGATTTTATGAGATTTGACAAGACACCCAACCTAAATACACCAATCCGCTAATATTTCTCCGGTACAAAGGTCTGGTCGGTAATGGGCGGGCGCACGTAGCCAATGTCGCCCTGGCGCGGCGGCAACTCAATCACCTGGGGAGTCAGGTCTTCATAGGGGATTACGCTCAACAGATGGCTGATCACGTTCAAACGCGCCCGCTTTTTATCGTCCGAATTTACTACCCACCAGGTAGCCTGCTTGATGTCGGTGTACTTGAACATTTCATCCTTAGCACGCGAGTATTCCATCCAGCGCGAGCGTGACTGCACATCCATCGGGCTGAGCTTCCAGCGCTTAGTGGGGTCTTTAATGCGGTCCTGAAAACGGCGTTCCTGCTCGTGGTCGCTGACCGAGAACCAGTACTTGATCAGGATGATGCCAGAGCGCACCAGCATACGCTCAAATTCCGGGCACGAGCGCAAAAACTCGCTGTATTCTTCATCCGTGCAAAAGCCCATCACCCGCTCCACCCCAGCGCGGTTGTACCAACTGCGGTCGAACAACACAATCTCGCCGGCGGCGGGCAGGTGCGCCACATAGCGTTGGAAATACCATTGCGTCCTTTCACGTTCGGTGGGGGCAGGCAGGGCCACCACGCGGCAGATACGGGGGTTGAGGCATTCGGTGATGCGCTTGATGCAGCCCCCCTTGCCAGCAGCATCGCGGCCTTCGAAGATGGCCACCACCCGCAGGCCATTGAACTTGACCCACTCTTGCAGCTTGACCAGCTCGATTTGCAGCTTACCTAGCTCTGCCTCGTAGAGTTTGGTGCTCAGCTTGGCTTTCTCCTTATTTGGAACACAGGGCGCCGCTTGAGGAGCGGGAGC
>CAZVRZ010000326.1:428-3011 GCA_964629965.1 uncultured Anaerolineaceae bacterium | reverse complement strand
GAGAAATCTTTTACTTGGGGGACTTCGCCGGTGGTGACCGCTACCGGCAGGACGGTGCCTTTGAGATTGCGCGATAATTCCTGCGAGAACCACTGCCCCGGAGGGGTTTGTACTTGCACCCATACCGAAAGGCTGCGGCGCAGCTTGGCCGCAGGAGGCAGTAGACTTTTGATGATACTCCCGTAATCGGTGGGCGGTAGGCCATCATGGGCAGACAACGGGAACACCACCGTATCGCTCCAGCGGTTCTCGGCCAGAGGGAGACTGCGCCAGGCATCAAAGGTTACCACTCCAATTCGGACGCTCATCGCACCACCTAATCGTTGCAAGCAATCTTTATGAATGGGTCACCGCCAAAGAAGTTGGCCGGGTTAAGCCAGAGACGGCCGTTTTCGCTGTACTGCTGGATGCCGTAGTGCAGGTGTGGGCCGGTGGAATTGCCCGTGTCGCCTGATAAGCCAACAGAATCGCCGCGCTCCACAATCTGACCCTCGTGCACATCAAAGGCGTTCAGATGCGCCAGCCAAACCTGGTAGTCATTGTTTTCGATCACCACCAGGTTGCCCCAAGGCCCATTCGGGCCGACAAAAACCACCTTACCGGCCATGGTTGCATAGACCGGGGTGTTTTCGTAAGCCGGAAAATCCACCCCGGTATGCGATGAATAGGCAGGGTCGTGGTAGAGACAGCCCAACCAAGGCTCGTCAGCCAGCGGCAGACCCCCCGGTAGGCCCGGGTCATTCGGGTCGATGTATCCATCCCATCCGACAGTTGAGCCAGCCGGCGATGCGCCATTATCCGTGCTCTCTGACCCAACTGGCATGGGCGTGCCCATCATCCAATCTTGAACATCCTCCTGCGCCCAGGCGGGCAATTGAGGGATGCTGGCGCCCACGAAAGTCACGAACAGGACAATGAACCCCAGCACGCACAAGAAAGGAAGCACAAAAAGACCGGCCGCGGCGAGCGATAAATTGCGCATCGGGCCACCTTATCCGATCACCCTCCCCATGCGGTCCAGGTTGATCTCGCCGGCGCGCCCGGCCTGCAGGCCCATCGAAGCTTCAATGGATAAACCCGAGCGGATCATGCGCATGGTCAGGGCGAAGGAAAGCCCAGAGCCGATCAGCACTGGAACCAGCAGCCAGGGGCTGGCAGCATACATCCGACCCATATCGGGGGTGGTGATAGCGGTCAACACCATAATACAAGGCGGGAAGAGCGCCAAAAATCTGGCCTGCCACTCCACGCCCTTGGCGGCAGAACGGGCGCGCGAAAGAACTTCCACCACCGCGCTCAGCGTTTTACGCAGCTCAGTGATCAAGGGCACGATCTGGATATTGGTGTTGTAATACGCGAGTAGGGATGTGCCAACGATATCCACCGCTGGGTTGTCCCATGCGGTAGTCCAGGCATGCACGGCAGATGCCTGATCAGCCTCTGGGGCGGTGCGCAGGCGCACCACCAGGTCCTTGAACACCATTTTGCCATCCGGCCCCAGGGCCTCTGTCGCGCCATCTAATGCGTCGGTCAGGGTGCGGCTTTGTCCCAAGAGAGTCTCGACCACTCCCAGGCCGCGCAGGATGTCTTTCGCCATGCGCAAACGAAATTCCTGCCGGCGATTGGTGAGCGTTCCCATGTAAAACAATCCGCTCGCGATTGCGAACATGACCGCCACAACCACGCCCATGAACATGCCTCCCAGAAGCCCGCCCGCCATCCAGGCCAGGCAGCCGAAAACGATCTGGTTGAAAGCCAGGCCGGTGCCGGTTTGCCGGGCGAATTTGTCCGGGTCAAAACCGCTTTTCGGTGTGGTGACACCCAGGCGTTTAGCCATTGCTGCTTCATTAACATTTCGCCGCCAACCGATGGTAATTGGAATGGCTGCGAGCGCCAGCGCGCCGACAATTGCGATCAAGATCATATCAACCTCCAATCAACTGCTTGAACAGCATGCCCAATTCCTCGCCGCCGCCCTGCACCAGCCAGACGATAAAATACACCCCGATCACGGCCAGGAAAACTGTCACCAGTGGATAGATGCCCACCTCGCTGACTGCAAAATACACTGGAGATGGCTTGACGCTGGCGGATTGGGAAGGCAGGGAAGAAGGGGCCGGTGTATGCCTGACTTTATCCTCTTCCTGCTCAGTCTCTGGAGCTGGCGGCAGATCCAAGGGTAAGGGCGCTGCTGGTCCCGGTTTCGCCTCCCGATAGTCGGGAGATTGGTTAGTATAGCGGCGCGCAGCTCTCTGGTAGCGCATGCGCCGTTTGATCCATTCCTCCAGGGTGACGCGGTCAGGGCCAAGGCGCAGCAAAGCCGCCGCCATGAAGCCCACCAGCACGAGGATGCCGATCACCGCCCGAATGGCAAAGGATATGGGCAAAAGCAGGCAGAGCACAGCCAGTAAGGCGCCAACGCCCAGAATACCGAGGTCGCGGTCGTTGAACATGGCTAGAATGGCGGCGCGGGTCTGAGGTTTTGCAGCATCGTGCCGAGCTCGGGGATCACCAGGAAGGCGAACATCACCAGGATGACCAACCCGATGAACAAGCGTTTAATCTTCATTTCTCCTCCAATCC
>CAZVRZ010000326.1:0-418 GCA_964629965.1 uncultured Anaerolineaceae bacterium | reverse complement strand
ACGGCATTACCGGCCATCTTGCTCCCGCCGAAAGCTGCGCCAGCCGTGCCTTGCAGGGAGTAAAACAATCCACCTAATAGAGCCGTGATGATCAGTAGCCCGGCCATGAACCCCCAGGCATCACGGGCAATGGTTTGGATTGCTTCTAATGCAGTTTCAAACATAGAAATATCTCCTTCCTTATTCTATAAACAAGCTATTCCCGGCGGCAATGCTTCAGAGCATAAGCCAAAGAAATGGATTGCCAGGGGAAGCGCGATGCTGGCGATCACCATCCCCAGCACTACCTCGCCGGTTTCCAGGAGCGCGGTGGACAGCGAGGCTTGTCCACCCATTACCGTTGACATCACCGCACTGGCCGTGGCCTTGAGCATGCGCAGGGCGCCGAGACCTCCCAACAAACGCACAGCCAGGCTGC
>CAZVRZ010000325.1:0-3048 GCA_964629965.1 uncultured Anaerolineaceae bacterium | reverse complement strand
GACTTGCATTTCGAGGATCTGATCTTCTAATTTTAGTCGGTCTAAATAAGGATGATTGTGCGTGTGGCATCCCACAGAGAGCATATTACTGCTGCCAATATCAGCCAACTGCTGCTTCGCTACACCCTCGTACCTACGTATTACCTGTTCTGGTAATGGATAGCTATTGGCCAAATTCTTGGCAAAACCAATCGGGTCGCCACTTTCTCTCGCGTCTCTTATCAGTTTCCTCCAAGTCTCAAGCGCGGGTTTCCGAGAGTCAAGCCGATATTCTGAACCATCCAAAGTGATCTTGTCGAAACATCTTTCGCTGCAAAGAGCATTTAGATAAACAAACCAAAGCAAATCCTGCTGGTCATAATGCCTGGTGGTACAGAAGAATGTCGCAGGAATTTGTTCGGATATGAAGAATGGGGCTACGAGATCCACTACGGAGCGGTAGCCGTCATCAAAGGTGATGGCTATCTTCCCTTTAATTAGCACAGGATCCTTGCGATAAAGCGAAACATAGTCCTCAAGTTTTAGTATTAGAAAACGCTGTTTTAGCCAGAAGATTTGACGTTTAAATTGTGACATCCTCAGGACCAGACCTGCATTCCAGGTGCCTTGAGGCGTATTATCAGGAAAGACAAGGTGATACAGCAGTACCATGGAGACTACTTACTCACCTCAAGAACAGAGTCATACACACAGGTCATCTCCCTGATGTATTGGTCAATGCCAAAATTCTCGATAACATGGTCTCGTGCAGCCAGACCAATACTGTTCCTCAAGGATTGTGAGGATAAAAGCTCTGACAGATGAATCAGCATGGAATCCAAATCGCCTAGTGGGCTTAACAGCGACATGGTATTTTCTGGCAGCAATTCCTCAATGAAAGGTAGCTTCCAGGCAACAACAGGCAAACCCGCAGCGGCAGCTTCCATGATTACGTTGGGTAAGCCTTCACTGGTGGATGGAAAACAAAAAATATCCATGCCTTTCATCGAATCAGCCGCGTTCGGCACTTCGCCCAGGAACGAAACGCAATCTTCAATCCCAAGAGACCATGCTAAATTTTTCAAACGCACTTTTTCAGGACCATCACCTATCAAAACAAAATGAAAATTATTACGAGAGGATTTTAGTCGTGCGGTGATTTCAAGCGCCAGGTCGAAACGTTTTTGTGGATCCATCCTGCCGATCAAGCAGATCCAGATTTTATCGAACGGGAGGTTGTAACGCGCTGATAATTCATCCCGCACCGCCTCGCGGCTGGTAAATGAATCAACGACAGCATTGGGAACTGTAAAAACAGCTTGCTTTCGGTCACCCAAAGATACACGATAACCTTGAGCGGCAGCGCGGGAATTCGCCACGACGGCATCGCAAAAACGCTGAACAAGAAAAGATTCCAAGCTCCTTTGCTCAGCCGGGTAACTGCTTCGTATGCCGCCAATAGAAGGAACATTGAAATACCTGGCAGCCAAACCGGCGTAGGCACTCGCAAAAAAGTGCCAACCATGAATGAGTTCTGGTTTGAATGGACGAAGAAGTCTGACAATTGCCGATAATCTCTGCAATCGATTAATACTCTGTGGAACCTGTAACAAGGGTATACCTAGATTTATTATCGGTTCCTCCCAGTAATCTTCGTGATTAGGATGCAAACTGAGGACTACTGGATTGAATTTGTCACGATCCAGATTGGCAAGCCAGAGGTACAGCTGGCGTTCGGCGCCACCAACCACCAGTTGCCCCGTGATTATTGCGACAGCTCTGGGAGCGATCATCCTTTGATCCTCAAACGTCGACCAGAGGATAGCCTCTTATGCGTATGTGTTGGAGTACGCTTTTCCGCCTTTGTCTCAGCAGTTAAGGCACGGGACTGGTTGGCAAACATCACACTGAAACCCATCACCGCCCAGGTAAGTTTGTCGGCGTGGTCGCTCTTGGTTAAACCACCAATCAGCATGATAATAAAAACGATGAACCAAACTCTCACCAATTCCTTGTTGGCATGTCCAACCGGAAACTTAGCCCTCAGGAAGTTGACCAAGGTGTTGAAGAACATGCCGATGAATAGAATAAAGCCAACAATTCCGGTTTCAACAAGAATTTGAATATAGGTGTTGTGTACCCAGAGTGAACGCCCTGCAATATAAGGCAGATCCCGGCTGTAGAGGGGTACCAGGAAGCGGTATATACCAATTCCCACACCAGTTATTGGTTTTTCCTTGAACATCCGTATTGCAGCCTCCCAAAGTGCGTAACGCAGACCCATCGTGTCCTCACCCTGGGAGATCGCGGGCAGGATGGTTCCCACCAGCTTGAAGGCATTTTCAGAGATAAGCCAGATCAGAGCGAGACCAATCACTCCAAGTATCAGAATATTTCGCCGCTGCTTTCCCGTCGTTTGCGACAAGAAGATCAAGACCTGTGCGGCAAACAGCAGAACAATCCCGGTTCGGGAAACGGTGAAAAACACGCCCAAATAGGTGATGATGATCCCAATCAGCATCAAAAATCTTGGGAATGCCTTGTTTGACTGTGAGCGCAAATGGGTAAGAAAAATCATTGCCACAATAAAATAGCGAGCGGCAGCGTTGGCATTATCCACATAACCCCTGGCTCTTATGGATGCCTCTCCTGTCTCGCCAATGTAGCCTTGCTGGATCGCCGTAAAAGCCGATACCACAGCTACGATTGAAAATATCCACATCAGCGTGTGGAATTTTTCCTTGGTGTCCAGTAGACGGCTTGAGAGGAACAGTAGAACCCAAAGCTGAAAAAAGGTCAAAACCCAATTGCGATCAAGACCACTCCAGGCGGCTTGAGGATTGGAGAAAAACATCCAGGCAATAAAAAGAAACCCGAACACAAAAATCAACAAAGTACCAGGCGGGTTTTTGGTGTTCTCTTTTTTCGATTTCAATAAAAAGATAACAAGCGTGACCCCACCAATCAAGGGTATCACAGATACAAAAATCGGGATTTCAGGCAGCAACTCCAAAATTGGCAAACTGGCGATAGTGAAGGTCACACCCAGGTCTGGACGCCGAACGATCA
>CAZVRZ010000324.1:0-3069 GCA_964629965.1 uncultured Anaerolineaceae bacterium | reverse complement strand
AACCCTGGAAATGGCCTAAGGCCAGCTATCGCCGCCTGCCGGCAGAACTGGTTGAAACGATCCACCAATTGCACGAAAAGCACTCCGTCCCAGTGGGTGAGATCGTTACCCTGTTCCTGGGGCATGCCCTGGATGCCTACCTATCTGGTCGATTGATCATGGAACCTCAGCCGCGAACCAGCGCCAGCCTGACATACAGCGCCAGGTAAAGGGATAAATATGCGTGCTTTTAAGCCATCTCGAGAAAATCATAACTTCCCCAAACGTCTTTTATCCTGCGTCTGCGGTGTTGCAGACGTAACGCAGACGCTCTGCCGACGTGCCGCAGACATTCCGCTGACGCTGCCGCAGACGTTTGACCGCCAGGAAGCCCTACAAACAGTCAAAATCAATCGACCTGATGTGCAAGACCTTGATCCGCAAAATGCCCCAGGAAGCCTTCAGAAAGGCTTGAAACAAATTCCATCCACCTCACCGAAGAACGGAGAACACAGAATCTATGTCCATGCCTCAGCCTTATAGCCTTCCCAACGCGCCGAAACAAACCCCCAGAAAGCTGGACTTAGCGGAGATAAGTCGAGCACTTCCATCTGTTGATGATCTTTTGAGAGATGGTATGAATGTGAGACCAGGCTACCCAATCTCCAAGTCCCCTCGGAACATGGTGGATGCCCGTACCACGGTAACGCGAAAAATCAACCTGGCTCAAATGGTAGAGATGCAAACCCAAGATACAGCATCTTCCCCAGTTGAAGCCAAACCTAAATATTTCACCATCTACCAATACGAGACAAAGCACGTTCGATTTTTCATTGATTCAATCCATCAGCAAGTCTCCGATGAAGAGATTTTGAAGGCGCTGATCGAAAAAGTAAAATTGTATTGGGTTCATCTTCCGAGTTCGTCAAAGAATTACGAAGGCTACTTTGTCTCAATCAAGGAGCATGATTGTCCGGAAAGCATGACTGAAGCACGCATCCATACAACTATCGGTGTTATGTGGAAACGCCAGGGAAAAATTGGTCTCTTGAACAAATTAAGGGAGATCGCTCATACAGGATGTCAAAACTTGCCATTCTGGCCTGCTCTTGTAGGCGCCCTTTTGGCTTATGAGCAGGTGATTATCAACAATCCGGAAAAAGATCCAGACAAGATACTCGAAGCGACGCTACCCGGTTTTCTCGCTCAACTGAACTACGACATGTATGATGGCGGAAATCTTGAGGCGAGTCTTGGTAGTATCCAGGCAGCCTCGTATTCCTTTGCAGAGCTAAATGATAAAGTTCCTGCCAAATTCAATATTACAGCACTTGATGCTCCTGGCCTGGCAACCTTTCTCCTGGAAACTAGTAAATATCTTTGGGACCCTGCCATCCGAAAGAAGCTGGCATCTATAAATGATTATTTCGCCACTTATCCTGATATCTTGAGTTTCTTAGCGTCGCTTGCTGATTATTGGATTAATTTGACTCAGTCTGGAAAAATCCAAATCAATGTATCTGGCATCAAGCTTATCTATCATACAGAGAAGCATGCAATGTTTGGATTATGGCGCCAGGTATTAGAAATGGATAAGTGGCAAATTCCTGTAGAAGCCCTGCGTTATCTGCACCCACGCCAACGACCAACTGAAAATAAAGACTCCAATTACGTAATAGAGAATTACGATGAAGCGTATGGAAATGCCCTCGCAGATAAGCTAATTACCGAGAGCACCCTAAAAGGCGCTTACGTTCCTGTTGGTGCATTTCGAACCGCCCTGCCCCGAAATCTCCCAATTGTTGGCCTGGAAGAAATATGCATATGGAGCGATGGCAGAGGGTTGTGGGTCTTGCCATTACCTGGTGGCAGTATCTTCTATTGGCTGCCCAAAACAGAAAACACACTTTCACCAAGTGGTTTGGATTGGGCTTATCCATCGCCAATGAACTTGATTTTGGCCGCTCTTTGGCACGATTTAGTCACCGCAGGCCCGGAGGTTATCGTTCGCACTGGCGATGACAAGCCAGAATTATTTACAAATCCCACCCCCCGCAACAATCACCGACGCCGGAGTCGATCACACCCACAAACACACGTCTTATGTCTTCCCAGCCAGCGCGTCATTCACATGGATGGAGTGCATACCTGGGGAACGCCGGAAGAGATCGAGAAGATCAAGCGCCAGGCGCACCAGGTGCGCGGCCACCGCCGCAGGCTGCTGCCCGGGCGCCAGCGCAGCCTGTATGCCCTGGAGAACGCTCGCCGCTTCAACTTCATTGTGCCCGATGGATATACCTTCGTCAAACCCTATCAAACCGGGCTGAGCGATACGGATGCCCCGGCGACCAGGGAAACGCCGATCCTGGCGCGCGGCCTGGCCAGCCTGATGCTGATGAGCAAAGACTATTCTAAGAGGAGCGCCGCGCATGAGTGAATCCCTGATCCCCCACAGCCGCCAGGCTGAAGAAGGCGTCCTTGGCTCCATCCTGATCAACCCCGACGCCTATTATGATGTCGCCCAGTTCCTGCGGCCTGAGGATTTCTATATCCACCGCAACCGCTTTGTCTGGGAAGCGATCACCCGGCTGCACGAGAACCGCACGCCGCTGGATAACCTGACTCTGGCTGAAGAGCTGGGTCGGGTCGGCCAGCTGGCGGAGATCGGCGGCGATGCCCACCTGACCGGGCTGATCAACCACGTGCCCACCTCGCTGAACGCAGCGGCCTATGCCCATATCGTCGAGCAAACCGCCGTACGCCGGCGCATGCTGGAAGCCGCCAACAAGGTGGCAAAGCTTGCTTTCCAGGAAGAATCATCCCTCGAAACTGCGATTGACGAGTCCGAGAAGGCCATTTTTTCGGTCAGCGACCGGCTGCTGGCGCATGACATCAAGCCCTTCTCTCAAGTGCTGGGCGACCTGTATGACCAGGTGGAGCAGCGTTCAAAACACGCCGGCATGTTTGGCGTGCCGACCGGGTTCGTTGACCTTGATCGCATCCTGCAGGGCATGCAGCCTTCGGATCTCTTGATCGCCGCCGGGCGTCCGGGTATGGGCAAGACCAGCCTGCTGCTTTCGATTGTGAAGC
>CAZVRZ010000323.1:2642-3086 GCA_964629965.1 uncultured Anaerolineaceae bacterium | reverse complement strand
ACAACACCATCGCCCGGGTCCAGCCCGGCACGCTACGTCTGGCGTTGCAGCGCATCCCATCCACCGACACGCGCCGCAGGCAGGAGATCGAACGCCGGCTTGGCGTAGGCGCGTAATCTTTCAGCATAACATAAATCAATCTCCATAACATGGGGAAAGTTTGGGGAATGCCCGGTCGACTGTCAACCGGGCATTCCCTTGCTCTATCAAGGAGAAAAATATGCTAGCAAGCAAACCACCCATGATCATCACCCGCCCAGGTGACCAAGATTTCTGGGACAAGGTGAAGATGCTCAACCACCTGCACCCTCTGGCTGTGCCGGAGCACTGGCGCGCCGCCATCCAGGTACGCTGCGGCCCGGCGGACAGTAAGCCCAGCCTGGTTGCGCTCAAGCGCGTTGTATTCAAAACAGGAGCGCAGAAGATGTTTCAGAGCATCAAACG
>CAZVRZ010000323.1:357-2632 GCA_964629965.1 uncultured Anaerolineaceae bacterium | reverse complement strand
TCGATGCTGGCCATTCACAACGAAGCTGGCGAATTCGTAGGCTGGCAATGCACGTGCGGCTACCGCTATGAGAAGTCGGTGGAGTAGGAGGCAGCTATGCTCCACCGTGAAGCTCTTTTCATTGCCAAACAACTCAAAAGCGAGTTAAGCCCACTTTGCGAGCGCATCGAAATCGCAGGTAGCGTCCGACGGCAGAAGCCGGATGTCGGCGACATCGAACTGGTTGCCATCCCAAAGATGGTCTCCAGCGGCGACTTACTTGGCTCGCCGATCTCAGCGTTTGCTCGCCATGATTTCACCAAGCTGGGTGTAGTGCTGAAACACGGCCCACGCTACGTTCAGATTGCCCTTCACCGGGCAAGGATCAATCTTGACTTTTTCATCGTGCTGCCTCCAGCCTCGTGGGGCGTGATCTATACCCTGAGAACCGGCCCGGCCGACTTCTCTACTCGCTGTGTCACCCAACGAAGCAAAGGCGGATTACTCCCATCGTACCTACAGGTGAAAGATGGGGTCGTGCGACACATCGCCACTGGCGAGATCGTCCCAACACCAGAGGAAGAAGATTTCTTCAAGGCGCTCGAATTACGCTGGCTGCCGCCTGACAAAAGGGAGTAGCCATGTTCTCCGATGAGTACAAAGCGCTGATCCTGGCAGCTCTCGAAGAGATGGAGGCCGAGACAGCTAACGCAAGCAGCGACCCTGGACCCTGGACAGCCAGGCTGTGCCGTTACATCAACGGCTTACCCGAAAACGAGCAGAGCGTGATTCACTGTGGGCTGTGTACCCATTACGCTAACCCACGCAAACGAGCGCGCGCTGCTCGGCTTCCCCCTCCCCTACCAGGGTTCACAGAGGGAGGGTACCAGCTACATGCCACCTGCGGCAAAATGCCCTTTTCGATGCTAAAGAATCTGCTGCGCCGGCTGGAGGGCATGGGAATTGTACGCTCCGAGCCAAACACGCGCATCCCGGATGGGCGCAACTATCGCGGCTGGGACTTTGCGACCGTGTGGCATATGATCGAGTAATATGATGACTATCCGCAACGGTAAGAAAAACTATGCACCCTGATGACGTGATGCTCACGCTCGTTATCGTTCCCTGCGCGCGGCGCAAGATATGGGACCACAATCCGGCCGCGGGCCCGACCAGAGCCTCCGACGCCTACACCAGCGCAGTCTTCAGGCTCAACAAACAGTACGCCCAGACCTTCGGCGATGCTTGGTTGATCTTATCGGCCAAGTATGGGCTAATCACACCCGACTTCATCATTCCGGCCCCATACGATGTGACGCTCAACCGTCCGTCGGCCGATACGGTCGCCATCGAACAAATCCAGGCCCAGGCCCAGCGCTTGGGCCTGGATCGTTATTCAACCATCATCGGATTGGGGGGCAAGGCATACCGTCGCATCCTGGCGGCAGCCATCCCCCATCGGCCCGATGGTATTCCAAGGTTTCGCTTTCCGTTTGCCGGCCTGCCCATTGGGAAGGCTATGCAGGCGGTAAAACAATCTCTCCTCGAGGAGAGGCAAACCCATGGATTACCCAAAGAAAACTATTAAAAAGGAGCTCATGAAACCGAAACCCAAGCGATGGTTATGCCAGTTCCGCGATGTCGGCAAATCCTACTTCAAGACCGACTGCGGATTCGACACCCGCCGCTCTGCCAGGAATTACGTTGACGAGGTGGTTAGCACCCTCGCCAATGTGGCCGATGGGCAAGTGGTGGATAACGAGAAAAAAGAGATCGTCTATCACTACAAGAAAGGATGAGAACATGCCCGAAGAAAAAGAATACTCGCTGCAAGAACTCTTTGACGCTGTGGAAACCGTAGCTCGCAGCGCTGAAATCGCCGGCCCATACGATATCAATGCCTATGTGATCAGCGATGAAGATATGGAGAAGATCCGTGCGCTGGCGCGGCTTGTGAATGGCTTACCCTATCTCTTGGATGGCAGCCGTAAGGTACGCCAAGAAGAACCGTTCAAGCAGTACGCCGTTGTCAACCTGATGAACGGTCCCTGGGGCGCCCCTGAAGGCGAGGAAGAATACTGGCTGTTACCGGGTGAAGATCCTCACACCTACGGGTCTATCAGGACAGCAACCTACTGCGTGGCAGCAACCCTGGAAGAGGAGCCAGATCAGAACATCAAGACCGTCCAGGTCTTTCGCCTGCTCCCGGTTAGGATCAATGAGATCAAGGATACGCTGGCCCTAATCCAGGAAAGCGACGGGGAGGTTGATTTATGGCACCCCCTATCATGATGAA
>CAZVRZ010000323.1:0-347 GCA_964629965.1 uncultured Anaerolineaceae bacterium | reverse complement strand
GCGGGCAAACCGGTCTGCGCCATTTGCATTGGTATCTGTCCAGGGGCCGATATGGTGGATGAGACACCCCCCAACCTCGAGGGGCGGACTGCGCGTTGCTCTTACTATGACTGGAAATGCCACAGTGAGCAGCCGTCCAGTGTCAAGCTGCCGTTCTTCAACCATCGCCCAAATGAGCAGTACGACGATTACTACTGCGGCTGCTATGGATGGGATTGACATGAGCGCCATCATCCACATCCTGCTTAGCCTGGCCACTGCCCTGCTGATCACCAGTTGGGGCACGCTCGCGGTCAAGCTCCTGCGCAATCGCCGCCGGGGACCGGATCGTCATCTTCACCGACGGG
>CAZVRZ010000322.1:0-3100 GCA_964629965.1 uncultured Anaerolineaceae bacterium | reverse complement strand
GTTGCTGCTCCTTTTCCTCTATTAATGGTGTGTCTAAGGGTAATTGCCTTTGTTGATAGGCTTTCTTTATATGTATTATCAGAACTTCCATCATCTACGACAATAATATTTTCATAGCCATATTTTTTAATACTTTCTATAACACTTTTAATTACTGTCCCTTCACAGTAGGCTGGCAATATTATGTATATTTTCTTATTTCCCATATATTAAAAGATTATACCTTATTTGATTATCTTTCTTAATATTTGTAGAGATTCGTTTGATATAGTACAATTCCACGTAATGAGGGTCTTATTAGGAAAAAATAAATATAGATTGATAGCTGTTTGCACATTCCTGTTTTTTTTTCTTTTTTCAGTTTTTGTTGGAAATTTGGTTTTACAACTTAAATTCTTTACATTAATCCCCTTAGGAGTGCTTCTTGGCATAGGATTTACTGGATGTTTAAGAAAGATTTTTCCAATAAGGAATATAATTACATTTCTGATATTGTCACTATTTAACGGATTATGGATTAATACATTATTAATATTTCTATTAGGGGTGGTAGGAGTAGGTATAAATGCATCTATGCTTGTGTTCTACATTCCAATATCATTTGTATTCAATATGTTCCTCTTCTTTTACTGTGTTAAAGAGGATACCATTAAGGAATATCTTAATAAAACAAAATTAGAAGTAATAGATATAGTATGGGTAGGAATCTTCTTTCTCTTTTTCATAATGCTTGCTAGTGCATGTATGGAATCATTTACTCCTGCATGGGACAGTTTTACCTTTTGGGCATTAGATTCTAAATATATTTTTGAGCATGAAAAACTTAGAGATGGGAGTTTCCTATTATTAGCAAATAACTACCTATCTTTTTATACAATACAAATAAACTATGTGTATCTTCTTTATGGAAAGATAGTTGAACAAAGTGCAAGTCTGCTATCCTTAATTTATACTTTTATTGGGATTACTCTTGTATCAAGTTATGTTATTGATATTAAAAGGAGTGCAATAAAGAAATCACTTCTTTATTTATCCTTAGTTGCAGCTATATATACATCCTTTGCGGTTCACTATGTACTAATATCCCTGTACGCGGATCTATTCCTTTCTGTAATTGTTCTAATGTTTGTATTAATTCTTTTTCTAAAAAAACCAAAATTAGAAAACTATTGGTTAAGATTCTTAATGCTAATATTTTTAGCACTAACTCTTTACCTAACTAAAACGCACTATCTTATTGTTGGGATATTCCTATTGTTATCTTATCTTGTGTTTGATTTTAAATTTGTAATGGGAAATATTAAACAATTAATTAGAAAACCTTTCTTAATTATTTCTCTGATTCTTTCATTGGCATATATTTTGATAACACTAAATTATGCACAGTCATTATCAAATGAGGCTGCTTTTGTACAAGGAGTAGTTAATCAGATTACTTTTGATAGCTCTATATTTGTTGGGTTAAAAAATGTTGTTAAGCAATTACTGTCTAGAGCTCCACTTTTTTCACTTACTCTGTTTTTGTATCTAATACTCTCTCTCTTTATTAAGAAGGGCTTAGACAAGAGTGATCTGAAAAAATTGGTATTTCTTTTTCTATTAATTGCTATGCCAGTTAGTATGTATGTTTTAAATATCCTTAACATTGTTGATTTAAGTATGCTTAGGTATATTGGGCTTTCATTTTTTGTTATACCAGTTCTCTTTTTAGATACCCTTCCGCAGTTAGATATAGATATTAAATGGCAGAAGTTCTTTGTTATCTTCGTTGTTACATTAGTGCCATTACTTGTACTTTTCCAAATAGCAAGAGAGACCTCTTTTAATCTTCATTTCACACCTCATGGTGGTAGTTACAAAGACTATACGTATGGATATAAAGAGATTGAGATGAACAAACATTTTAATCCAATGATTGAGTTCTATGATATTAGTCAGATGGTATTAAAAACAATACCTAAAGATTCAACTATTATGGTATTAGATCATGTAAATATTAATAACGAGAATCAAATTGCAAATACTTTTCTCTCTGGATTATATCTTCGTTATTATCTTTCAAATAACAACTTAGGAGGACCGTACTCCTGTTACAGAGAGGTGTGTTATGACTATTTTTTAAATTTACAACCAGATTACTTACTAATCTATACATATGATAACTACTGGGATGAGTGTAATGGGATCTTAGAATTCGAGAAATCGTATTTAGTGAAATTTGATAAAAGCGGGGAATTACATGAAGAAGGAAAATGTATAGTTTCGCAGGAGAGTATTCTCTTTACATTCTAATCCACTCTTTTGGAACAATATCTTTGTGCATACCATCTCCGTTTCTTAACCAACTCTCTGGTGCGATTACTGTTTTCTCTTCATTCTGATTTAACCAAGCTCCCCACCAAGAAAAACTACTATTTGCAATTATATTGCTCTTACATTTGCTCATTAAGATCATTTCTTGAGCAGAATTTAGTCCAACTTTAGAAACATATACGGCATCTTTTTCTAAAAAGAGTAAATTCCTTTTTACCCAATCCACATCGTCAGAAAATATATACTCTTGAATCTTTCCATATTTCTTTTTTAAAGTTTTAATAGCGGATAGGTAGTATGATTCATTTAATACTCCATGATGTTTGTTTGCATTGATATTTGTAATATAGTCTCCTCTTCTAATATGCATAGATACGGATTGGTTTCTACTACTTTGTATTTCTTCTTCAATCTTTTTGTAATCTTCTGTTTCAAGAGATTTTTTTAGAGTAAAATCCTTTAGAATTCTGCTAGAATATTTTTTAAAATACATTTCATTCTGAAAATATCCATCTAAATATATATCTTTAGAATCTTTGTTAAGTAGGATAGGGAGTTGAATATACCCATGTGAAAGTAGGTATGAGTTTGCTAGATTAAGGATTGGAGAGAGAATGGGATACTGATATTTCACCTGTTTAATTTCCTTTTCAGATGCAATATCTAGAATGGCATTAAAGGAATCTAGTTCAAGAAATCTTCGTGTCTCATTTGGGAATTTAAGATAGCTTTTTAAATCTTTAGATACATAATCAGCATTTTTATAATGTTCAATGACTGTATCTGC
>CAZVRZ010000321.1:0-3157 GCA_964629965.1 uncultured Anaerolineaceae bacterium | reverse complement strand
TATCTTTACGTTACCCGGTTTAATATCGCGATGCAGTACCTGAGGATTGCGCGAATGCAAGTAAGCCAAAGCATCGCACATGGCAGCCCCCAGCACGATCACTTCCTGGTCGGGCAATGGGCCCAGCCGTTCCATGCGCTGGCGCAGATCCTCGCCCTCGATGTAATCCATCACCAGGTATTGGCCTTGCTGCTCGATCACAAAGTGATCCGTTACCCGAGGCAGATTGGGATGGCGCAAGTTCGCCAGGATAACCGCCTCACGCCGAAACTGTCGAGCGTACTCTTCAGTAGTGAAGAGATTCTCCTTTACGGCAACTTCCATTCCCAGGTTCTCATCGATGGCGCGATAAACCGCCGCCATCCCCCCCTGGCCCAGAATCTCAACAATTCGGTAACGTTTATTGAGAAGGGATCCGCGTTCTAAGGTCATTGCTTTCTCGAGTGTACGATTATATTTGCCTTGCGCCTATTGTACCTTAGGCGCAAAGCAGTAGCAACTAAAATCGAGTAACTGCACTACAATATTCGCAGGCAATCTCAGTTTGGCCTCGCAAAACCGGTGCGGTAAATACTGCGCCGCAGTTGGAACACTGGCTTGGGGCGTTACGGATGCGTTCCAGCTCGGCCTGGTCAACTTCAACAGCCCGGTCCTGGGCGTAACCGCCCGTGCGAGCTCGCCCCGCCATCTTGATCCAATCATCGCCAACCGGCAGGGATAACTCGAAGCTCGCCGCAGGAACGTTCGCTCCATCGCCAAAGGTGAATATCAATTTTTCCTGGCCCGTTTCTTCGACCGCTTCCTTCTTAAGATCTACAATCTTGGTAAGCGCCTCATTCACCTTCAATTCGAAGTCGCCAACCCGATCTTCCCACAACAAACGCTGATCCGTCAGGAAAAGTACACCATTCTCCGGCTCCATCCCCGGGCGAGCATAAATCGCCTCTGCTGCAGCGATACCGCTTTCGGTAGCTAACAAGGCGAATGAAGCAGTTTCCAGCGCATCCAGCATCCAGCCTACCCATTCAAGATGAGCAGTGATACTCTCGGTTTCGTCGGCATATTCATCGTACTGCGCCATCACTGTGCTGGTGGCTGCGTCCGCTTGCGCCTCTAAGGAAGCAATGGACGATTTTAGCTGCATGAACTGCGGCCGGGCAGCATCCAGGTTGCCAGACTTGCCCATTAACTGTGACAGCGAGGTCTGAACGCCCTGCATCTGCTCGCCCAACAATCTCGCCTGGCTTTCTATGGTGGTCTCCGCATTCGCTTTGACCCGGTCCCATTGAGTAGCCAGGACGACCAGGTCCGATTCCAGGCTCTTTTCGATCACATAACCGCGGGTGCGCAGTTGCGAGAGCTTGCGCTCCATCGATCTGACGTCATTCTCAAGAGAAGCCAGCTCTTCACGCGCAGATTTCAACATCACTTCATCCTGCAGTTCATTGATCTCCGTCTGGAGCTGCATCAGGTCGCCCATGGTCAGCGGACCGGTCAAATCTGCATACGAAATGCCGCTGCCCGAGGCGCGATCATCGTCAAGTCCGCCCGAAGTTGCGCTTTGGATCCATTCGACCCACTGCTTGGAAGGCTGTCCATTCAGATGGAAGGGCACCTCACCCAGCTTATTATCCCTGAAGGTGACTAAGATAAAATCCTGGTGCCCAAAAAGGCCTTTGTTGTCTGCCTTGACCGCAGCAATGGCAGAAGCAGGCTGGTCGATCATCACTTCGTGCACCAACTCCTTGGCAACAGCCAGGAAGAGCACCTTCTTGGTGGCAATCTTTTCCTTGCGCTCAAAAACCAGGCGCTTGGAAGTGAGATAGAGAATGCCTTCGGGATCATCGTTGCCTACTCGATCCCAGCGCGCTGGAACTGCCATGACCAAATCTTCTTCTTTGTCCAGCTTAAACTTGGCCTCGTCAAGCTGGGTAAAGGCCCAGTGTACCTCGTTGAGCCGTGAGGTCAGGCCTTGAATGTTCGAGCGGACATCCGAATACAGGCTGCGAATGTCGTTATGCAACCTGTCTAGCTCTGTATTCATCGCATTGGCCTGCGACTGCGTCGCCGAGATCATGGCATTCGCCGAAGCCGGGCTGCCCAACACCATATTCAAGCGCTGAACCTGGCTGCTCAAGGGCATCAGGCGCGGTTGAAAACTGGCAGCATGCCGCTCGGCAGTATCCAGGGCCTGCTCACGCGCAGCTTGCCACTGGTCCATTGCCGTGTAGGCAATCTCTTCCATACCTTTTTGGAAAACATAGCCCTTCTTACGAGCACTTTCGAGCAAGGTGGCTGCATGGTTGATCGACTTATCCAGATCAGTTACTTCTGTGTACAGATCCGAAAAAGAGCTTTTCTTCTGTAAGTCCGCCAAGGTGGATCCCAGCGAAGAAGCTGCAGCAGAAATATCTGCATGAGCCGCCGATGAATTGATCACCAATGAACCCGAAAAGGCTACCGCAGCTTGCGCCGGGCGAGGGGTGGCCAGTTTTTGGGGAGCAGGAATGCGCGGCATCATCTGGGGTTTCGGCGCGGCCGGCGGACCCAGTGGTCGGGCTGCCTGCGGTCGAACTGGGGCCTGGACGGGCCTGGGTGGGGCAACAATGCGCGGCGTGGCTGCCTGCTTGGGCATGATCTTCTGCGGCGGGGCAGGCGGGCGCACGGTGGGGGTCGGCCTGGATACGGCCTGGTTGATGGCCTGCCGAGCCACCTCCCGCCGGATATCACGCTGCTGCATGCGATTAAGGTTGGCGCCTCTATTCACGACCGCAGCAGCCGAGGGCCGAGGCGGTACATTAGGACGCTGGGGAACAACGGGCGAAGGCCGTTGGATCACTGCCGGCCTGGGTATGGCAGGTCGATTGATATTGACGGGACCGCTCGGTCCGGCCGGTTTCTTGAGCCCACCCGAGAGAGATCCCCCAGGGCCAGCAGGACGAGATGGTTTTTGCAGTTTTCCAGACATAAGCTCCTCCTAAAAAGCGAACATCAAACATCCAGGTTACGCACATCACGAGCATGGGTCTGTATAAACCGTCGACGGGGCGGTACAGCAGAACCCATCAACATATCAAAGGTGCGGTCAGCTTCAGCCGCATCTTCAACATTCACCAAAAGCAGCGTACGCTTGGCAGGATCCATCGTGGTTTCCCAT
>CAZVRZ010000320.1:0-3182 GCA_964629965.1 uncultured Anaerolineaceae bacterium | reverse complement strand
CCCTGAAGCGGTGGTTCGCAGCCGTCCCCTGCTTTGCATCTTCCAGGGTTTGGCATTAGCCTACCGATTCCAGGGCAAGAATCGCACGCGAGTGGAGGCACGCTTACAGCAAGCGAACCAGGCACTGGCAATGATGAGTGAAGCAGCCCAAGCGTTCGAAATCAACGAATTGGCGGCTGTGGTACAGACTTTCCTGGCGATGATCCCGGACCCGGCGGCCGATGCCCAGCACCTAAGGATTTTAGCCCAAACGCGTTTGGCCGGTTACCCACCTGGCGACCCTGGCCGTTTCCCCTGGCTGCTGATCACGGGTTATGCTGATCTGGCTTTAAACCAACCCGCCGCCGCACGGGAGTCTTTTGAGGAAGCCATATCCCTGGCACTGCCCTCCGGCTTGCATTTTGGATTCGTGGAAGCCACCTTCCACCTGGCCCGCCTGGCTTTCAGCCAGGGCCAATTGCGAGAGTCGCTGGAGATTTGTAGGAAAGCTCAAACTGAATTTGCTGAGATCACTCGTCAATCGGATCTTTCGCAATCCGCGGCACAACCCGCCCCACTGCCTGCGTTAGGCTGCCTGGACATAGCCGCTGGCTGCGTCTTTCTCGAACAGAATCATCTCGAAGAAGCCGACAACCTGCTGCGCCAGGGATTAGAGCGCATGGGTTGGACAATGAACCCGTATTACCTGATGACCGCATACCTGGCGCATTTTCGGCTATATGAGATCCAGGGACGTCTGCCAGAGGCCTTTGCCTGTTTGGATCAGTTGGATACTCTTTGGCCAGACATCCAGTGCATCACGCAGGGTTGCAGGGTGCAGGCCAGGCTAAACCTTCAACCGGCCGCCCGAGAAACAATCGAAAGCGCTAGTGAATGGCTCAATTCTTACCCTGGTATTATGGGGAGCAATCTGCCGGTGATAGGCTTGGGGCCAATCGGTACGGCAGAAGCATATTATCAAGCCAATCTCATCTGGGCGCGTCTACAAATTTTGTTAGGGCATCCGCAGGTTGTCCAATCTTATTTAGAGCGGCAAGTGCAGTGTGCTTCAGAGAAAGGGCTGCTTGGCAGAGAAATTGAACTGCGCTTGATCCAGGCACAGATGTTTCACCAGAACGGGGAAGAGCAAGCTGCGTTGAATGCGCTGGAAAAAGCACTGGTCATCAGCCATCGGAGCGGACACGTTAGTATCTTTATCCAAAACGCTGTGTTGGACGATCTCATTCATCGAACGGCACTCAAAGGTTTATACCCAACTGATCTAGAGCAGATATTATTTGCCATTCGAAGAGTCCGAAACCGGACGACTGAATCAATCGTAAATATGCCTTATACAGGGATGGTAAGGGAAGCGACGCAGTTGAGCGCTCTGGTGGAGACTCTCAGCGAGCGCGAGATGGAGATTTTGTGTATGGTTGCCTGCGGGGCTTCCAACCAAGACATTGCCAGGCGGTTTGTTATTACGATTGGAACCGTTAAAAGCCATATTCATCATATCTTTGGTAAGTTAGGGGTTCGGAACCGGACCGAAGCTGTAAACCAGGCGCGGAAATTAGACTTGATTGATTGACTCTGGTTCATCACAACAGGCTGCCATCCCCTAAACCTCAGGCCTATCTGCCTGCCTTGACCTTGCTTTTCCCCATTGTCAGACAGAAGCCTTTAATCAATCTTGGATGCTGCACCATTTACAAATAACACACTATAACGTACGGTACTCCCTGTGGGGGCACCTGAAAACTCGGAGATTAACTCCGAGTTTTCTTTGTTATAATACAAGTATGCTGAACCGCTCAAGATGTCTTCAAGACCTGGAAACTGCCACCCGGCGCAGTCCGATCACGGCGCTGTTAGGCCCGCGCCAAGTGGGTAAGACCACCCTGGCACGCTTGTTTACGGCCAATCATCCAGCCACCTTATTCGATCTCGAATCTCTGCCCGACCAGCGCCGATTACAAAACCCCGAGTTTGTGTTGGGCGGCCTACAAGGGCTGGTTGTTCTGGATGAGATCCAGCAGATGCCGGAGTTGTTCAGCACGCTGCGGGTATTGGTAGATCGCCCTGATAACCAGGCGCGTTTCATCATCCTGGACAGCGCTTCGCCGCAGTTGATCCGGCGCGCCTCCGAATCGCTGGCCGGGCGGGTGGAGTTCATCGAGTTGAACGGCTTTGATCTCTCTGAAACAGGCAGCGCCGCCTGGCAAACGCTCTGGCTGCGCGGCGGCTTTCCGCGTTCCTTCTTAGCCGATTCTGAAGATGACAGCCTGGCCTGGCGCGAAGGCTTTATCCGCACCTTTTTGGAGCGCGACCTGCCGCAGTTGGGTATCACCATCCCTGCATCAGCCATGCGCCGCTTTTGGAGCATGCTGGCGCATTACCACGGCCAAACCTGGAATGCGTCTGAATTGAGTCGGGCAATGGGGCTATCAGATAAAACGGTACGCTCTTATCTGGATATCCTCAGCGGCGCTTTCATGGTACGTCAACTCCAGCCCTGGTTTGAAAATACCAGCAAACGCCAGGTGCGCGCCCCCAAGATTTATCTGCGCGACAGCGGCCTGCTGCACAGTTTGCTGAATATCCCGGACCAGCACACTTTGTTCGGCCATCCGAAGGTGGGGGCATCCTGGGAAGGCTATGCCATCGAGCAGGCTTTGAATATCCTGCGCCCGAATGAGGCCTATTTCTGGGCTACCCACGGCGCCGCAGAGCTGGATTTGCTCTTCTTTGCCAATGGCAAGCGCTATGGCGTCGAAGTGAAATTCAGCGAAGCACCCGAAGTGACGCGTTCGATGCACACCGCCCTACAGGATTTAGGGTTGGAACATCTATGGGTGCTCTATCCGGGCGAACAGAGTTACCTGGTGCATGAGCGGATATCGGTATGGCCGCTGAAGCGGATTGCCGATCTGCCACCAATAATCCACAAATGACAATATCGGCGGCTAACCCCAATCAGCATACTTGGAAATTCCGAACCTATTATGAAGTGGGATCAAATAAGGGCTCTGCACAAAAAGATAAATGAACTGAGTGTTCAAAATGATTGGACCCTCCTCGAAAACGTGTTTTTCAGCCTGGCCCAAAAACTGTCTGGCTCCGCTGTAGCGAGCATGATCCGGTCAGCTAAATTAACCCAAGTTGCTACCTTACCAGGTAGTTGAGGCTGCAAGCCAGGGCAA
>CAZVRZ010000319.1:0-3193 GCA_964629965.1 uncultured Anaerolineaceae bacterium | reverse complement strand
GGCCACAATGAACAAAGCAATCGGCCCAGCCGCATAGCGGAACCAGGCTGCAAACTCGTTGGTCATCGCCACGCGCTGGGCAGCGGCATCGGCCTCGGCGGCCTGAGCGGCGACAGCAGTAGAAGCGGCCGCAACACTGGCGGCGTCCAGGGTGGATTGGCGGGCCTGTGCGGCCTGAAATGCGAGGGAGTTGATAGCGTCCTGAGTGGCGGTGGCAATCATAGCCGCCTGGGTTTGCTGGTAAGCAATTGCCTGGGCTGTTTCGGTGGCAAGCCAGGCCCGCTCGGTAGCGGTGGCGTCGGCGGCCTGGGTGAGCTGAGCAGCCTGCTGGGTAAGCTGTGCGGAATACTGTGTAGCGGCAACCTCAGCGGCCATGGCGGTAGCGGTACGGTAAGCGCGCAGGGCGTCCGATGTTTCTTGCGCTGCCTGGCGAGTACCCTCGGCCTGGATGCTTTGCAGATTGAAGGCCACAACCGTGGCGGCTTCAGCAGCCTGTGATGTGGCCATCCCGATTGCCTCTTGGGTTGAGCGCACATCGATGGTGGCCTGGAGCGCCATCGCTTCCTGGGTGTAGCGCAGCGGGTCTGGGGAGCGGGTTGGGCCGCTGGTGTATTCACCGCCATCGGTGCAGCTCACAAGCAGGACGACGCCCACAACTGTTGCTGCAAAGACCCAGAAGATCCAGGCGTAGCTGCGAGGTCGATCATAGTATGTAGGAGTGTCGATATATCGGGGCTCTTCCATATTTACCTGCCTATCCCCAAAGATCGTCGTCGTCGGCTGTTTCTTGGGCCGGTTGAGGAGGTGGCAGCATCGGATGTTGCTGTCCACCGACCAAATGGCCAAGCTGCTGCATGAGCATCAGTTGCATCAGTTGCTGGGTCACATCCCCGCTGGGGAGATGCGGCATTTCAGCCTCGCCCAACTTCCGAAATCCAGCATTGGGGCCGGGCGCCCAGCGGGGTTTTTGAGATGCGGTCAGGAGTGTGGCGATCTGGGTGTTCTGAGTGCGGCGCTCCAGCACCAGATAGATCAACAGGCCGACCAGAGCGATCGCGGCGACCACGATGACAAACAGAATCAGGGATTGGATGGTAGAGACGGTTGATAGGCCCCGGCTGGCGATCTGGGCGGCTTCGGATGCGTCCTGGGCGGCGCGCGCTGCTTCGATGGCGGCCATGGATTCGGCGATCTCGGTGGCCGCATCGCTGGCTTGGACGATTAGATAAACAGCGCCAGCCACGACAATGCCGATAAGTGGAAAGATCAGGGAAGTCTTTTTCATAGTTCAGCCACCTCCGTTTGCTGCTGGTCTGCGCTTGCTGGACGTACTGCGGCGCAGCATTCTATCTCTCTGATCTGGGCAGGAGTGTTCCTGCGCAAATCGCAAAGATAGAAATCCTGGCCTGGGAGCAGATGTTCCCAGGCCAGGGGTGAGTGCGTGGTTAAAGGTCCGGGATCTCTTCCTCGGGTGCAGTAACGTCGGCCTGGCCTTTACGGTCCAGGAACTGCACCTCGCCGGCGATCAGCTTTGTGAAGTGCTTGGTCTCCCCATCCTTTTCGTACTGATCGGTTTGCATGCGGCCTTCGATGTAAACCAGGCTGCCTTTGTGCAGGTGCTCTTTACAGACTTCGCCCAGGCGGGCCCAGGCTTCAACGTTAAACCAGTCGGTGGCTTCTTTCGCATCGCCTGAAGCATCCTTCCACCGTCGATTGACGGCCACGCTGAAGCTGGTCACGTTTTTGCCGGTGGGAGTTGAGCGCGTTTCAGGCTCTTTTCCCAGGTTGCCGATGATCTGAATTTTGTTTAGTGCAGGTGACATATTTTCTCCTTGTGCAAAGTGTTTCCGCGCTCCGCCCTTCCGACATGGGCAGGAATGAAGCGGCAGTGATAATGTGGTGGGCATTGGGCCAGACGAGGCTGCCTTGCCTGATTGCCCGTGTGGTGCAGATCCCCCACGCCGGATTGGTTTCCGGCAGGTGCACCTGCAAGCGTCAGCGTCTCTCCGCTTGTCTCCCTACCTTTTTCCCGGTGGTCGCCACGACGACATTTTTCCTGATGCTATCGTCTTAGCTGGGGGCGCCGGGCTTCTGCGAGCTGTCAATGGGGTGACAACCCCGCTCGTTTCGGTAGAGCGGGCGGCAGGAATTGAACCTGCATACGTGGAGGGGGAACCACTGCCTTACCGGTCGGCCTCGCCCGCGTTAGCCCCGCCCTGGCGTTCCGCGCTCTGGTTTGGCGTGAGGGGCTGTCCAGAGTATCCCGAACAGGGTAGGGGTATTTATCCGTTGGAAAAGTTCTGCAGCACCTTGTCAGTAGTGCAATCGCTGTATTTTTTATAGCGGCAGCATGCTTGAGAGAACGTGAATGCAGTTTAGCATTAATAGGACACACTGTCAATATTAAAGCATAATGACCATTCTTGATTAAATAAAAAGACGGGCTTGAAACCCGTCTTTTTGACTTATTGAATATTTGTTTTGTTAAACTTTCTTTCGCCGCCGGTACTCGGACAGGTTGGGCAGCTTGAGCAGGTAGGGGGTTGAGTCATTAGCGAGTAATGGCGCACCAGATGTTACCCCTGACATGGTGCGGGCATGGTAGATCTGAGCACAGTAGGCTACATCTCCCTCGTCAAGGATCATTTGGTAGCCGGGCTGTATCACTGCGATATATTTTTTATCTACCCAACGAAGCAAAGTTCTTCGATTGACATTATATTTGCTTGATGCATCTGTAACTGTAATAGGTTGGCCTTTGATGTGTGTGAATTTTTCGCGCTTAATCGTTTGTAGTTTCTCGTTGAGGGCAGTAATGGCAGCCGTTTCGCTCACGCCGATCTCTCCTCCGGGCAGGATCGCTCCTTTGATCTTGCCTGCTTTGACAAGGTCATGCAATCGCGATTCGCTCAGGCCGAATAATTTGGCGGCATCGCGTAAGGGGATGAGATGGTCCAAGTGGAGAGTCATGGAAGAGTCCTTCTCGGATTAGGTGTACAATTGTTCTTCACAAAGCGAAGAAACACGGCTATAGCACAACACCCCAGATTAACGCCAATGGGGTGTTGTTGACGCCGATGGTGGCGTTGATCGGGAAGCTTTTATTGTTCCTTACTCCCTGGATGCTCTTTTGAGAGAGCATCCAGGATAGTAAGATTTTTCACTAGTCGGGGCGCCGAGATTTGAACTCGGG
>CAZVRZ010000318.1:0-3197 GCA_964629965.1 uncultured Anaerolineaceae bacterium | reverse complement strand
AACCCTTATTTTTGTAAAGAGCTACCTCACTCCACGCTTAAGTGGGGTGGTACCCGTTCAAGAGGAAACCATGAAAAGTCATTTTATTCCAGTATTGGGTGTTTGGGTGGTTGGAATACTGCTACTGCTGGCTGGAGCCCTGGCAGTACAAGTAGTACCTGGCAGAGGGCTATGTGCCGCAGGGGATATGCAGATCTATCTGCCGCTGCTGAGAGGGTACGGCATTCCCATCCCCAGCGGTGATTTCCAGATGGGCTGCGACCCGGATCATAATGGCGACTCGTGTCCATTGGATGCGCTTCCGCTGCACACGGTCTATTTAGATGCCTACACTATCGACGATCATGAAGTGACCAATGCCCAATACGCCCTGTGTGTGGCCGCCGGTTCGTGTACTGCGCCGGGCTCCAATTCATCCTACACCCGTGCGTCCTACTACGATAACCCGGACTACGCCGACTACCCGGTGATTTGGATCAGTTGGCATCAGGCCACCGATTACTGTGCCTGGGCGGGCAAGCGCCTGCCGACAGAGGCTGAGTGGGAGAAAGCCGCGCGGGGCGGCGCAGATACACGCACTTTCCCATGGGGCAACCAAAGCCCGGATTGCACGCTGGCGAATTTTTATAACAGCGCCACATCTGGCTATTGCGTAGGCGATACCTCGCAGGTGGGCAGCTATCCGCTGGGGGCCAGCCCCTATGGCGTGATGGACATGGCTGGAAACGTTTGGGAGTGGGTAGATGACTGGTATGATCCGGACTACTACAGCATTTCGCCAGGCAGTAACCCGCCCGGCCCGACCAGTGGAAGTAATAAGGTGCTACGCGGCGGTGTTTGGTACGTCGACGATAGCTATCTGCGCGTTGCGCCCCGCTACTTCAACTCTCCAGAGAGTCAGTACGGCAGTGTTGGTTTTCGTTGTGTGATGCTGCCCAAATAGCGATCTGCTTACTTCTGGAACTGCGTTCATTGCCGGCCCTGACCGAAGCTCTGATCCGACTCGCGCACCATCACGACTTGCTTGTGCAGCGTATAGATTTCCTGGTTACGCCGGTCGAATTCCTGTCGCTTAAACAAATCGAAGCTGCTATGCGCGAAACGCGCGTAGCAGCTTCTTCCATCTCACCGTGATTACTAGCTCACCAAGTGATTACTAGAAATATAGAGTGTGCCCCAGGGAGATTCTAACGACTGTATAACCAAGAGAATATCGATTTGGGGTTTGAAGAACATCTTCATAAACCGGCTTTCCTACGCAGTAAGCCGCCCACGAGATGCAACAACAGCAAAAGTATAGCGGCCAGGGTCGCTGCCCCGCACAGGTAGATCCAATCTTGGTGAACTTCAAAGGCTGTCACCACCAACCAGAACAGCGCGATCGCCAGGCCAAATACCACAAAACCGGCGGTCAGATTGGGATCCGTTTTTGACCAGGCCTGGATTTTTGCCACCAGGTGGATCATGACTGTCGTGATCAGGATGGCAGCGAGAAGTAGTATAACGATTTGGGGCTTTGTCGCCTGGGAAAAGTGTAGCAGCAGAAAAATTAGAATGGTAATCAGCACGTAAGGCGCAAAAAAATTTCTGGCCAGTTTTGCCAGGGATACTTTGCGGATGCGCTCTCTGTAATCCCGCAGATCCCGGCCTTGGCGTTCCCAAAAGCTTATGCGAGCATCTTGTTCACTTTGAATGGTTTCGGCTGCTTCGAACAATTTCTGGCGTACCCCGCTATTTGATGTGCTGCGAAGCATTTGCTCTAACTTCTGGCGTTCATCTTGATCCGGATTAGTCATGAAGGTTTTTGGTCAGCTTTTCAGCCAATGCGATCAGCTTTTTCCGTCCTCCTTCGTCCAAATGGTCGTACATACTCATCAATCGCCGGATTTCAATATCCTCGGTATCGATCATGCCTACCAGGGCATATATTTCGCTGCCAAGGGCTGAAGCAATTCGATGAACATGGTCTCCCGAAGGAGTCCGTTTGCCTTTCAGGTAGTTAGTAAAGGTGGTTTGCGGGATGCCTAGATAAGCGGCGAACTCTTTGATAGTTCTACGTGCCCCTTGATCTCGCTGCCAATCCAGATATTTCAATTCCAGCCATCTAGAAATTTCAATATTGGTCATAGTTAAATTTTAAAAATTCGGTGTGACAATCACTTGACATTTACACAAGCGTATTGTATAATTTTCATTGAAAACTTTGTACTCGATAGAAAGCATTCCTTTCATGGGTTGTATCCGTTATTAGAATTATACACCATGATCATATGGGAGCTTGACGATCTAGTGAAAGGCTCTGGCGGATGCTAAATAGAAATTCTATCGATTACTGAAATTCCAATCACAAATAGGAGATATCCAATGACAACGATAAATAGCTACTCGATGCCTGATCCGGTCAACCAACTTGGTTTGAAGTTATCCCGTCTATTAACCGTAGATGAGGTAGCTCGCCAGCTGCGATGTTCGCAGTCCATGGTTTATGCCCTGGTGCGACGCGGTGAATTGACCGCTGTGCGCATAGGTGTGAGTGTGCGCTTTCGCGAACAAGATGTCGAAGCCTTTGTTAATACAAACCTGACCGGCCAGAGTTAGTAGTTATGCCACGTAAACGCCGGCATGATAATGAAGGCACGCTGGTATATCGCGAGAGTCGGCACAAGTGGCAAGCGCAATTTGTGCTTGGCGGGTTTCGGTTTAGTAAGTCATTTACTACGGAACGTGAGGGCCTGGCCTGGCTGCGTGAGATGCGTTCAAAAGCTGATTCTGGTATGACTCCTGCGATCGCCTCGCTTTCGGTGGTAGATGCGTTGTTGTTATGGCTGAAGAACAACCGGAGCCAATGGAAAATACGCACTTACCAGCAGAACGAGAATATCGTGAGCAAACACATCCTTCCCCACCTGCGTCGCAGCCAGAAAGTGATTGATATCCGGCCGATCCATATTCAAGCGCTTATCAGCATCGCAGAAGAGAACGGTGTTGGTACGCGAACCCGGAAATATATTTTGATGACGCTGCATACTTTCTTTGCTGATCTGAGTTTCCAGCAGATATTTCAATACAATCCAACGCAAGGCATCAAAATCGTGTATGAGCCATCAGAGATGAAAACCTTGAGCGTTGATCAGGTGCAGAAGCTTTTCAATATTGCCAAAGATACCCGTTTCGAGATCCTGTACTACATGGCTATT
>CAZVRZ010000317.1:0-3206 GCA_964629965.1 uncultured Anaerolineaceae bacterium | reverse complement strand
TTCTCACGCATCAAGATAGGGGTTAATTCTATTTGAGGACATGGTAATCTCTCTTTGAAGCACAACCAACAAGGAGAGACCCATGTCCAAGAAGAAGTCTAGCGAACTTTATGAGGAAATTCAAAAGGTGCTGGGAGGATATGCCCAAGAGGTCAACACCTGGGTACGGTTCAGTGAACGAGATCGGAAACTCAATGCGGCGCGATTTGTGCAAACGCTGGTCTTAGGCTGGCTGAAGAAAAAGGATGCGAGCTTGAATGAGTTAGCCCAGGCCGCCAAAGCGTTGGGCGTGCAAATCACAGGCTCGGCCTTACACGAGCGGATGGATCAAACGGCGGTGATGCTGTTAGCTGGGGTGTTGACGGGTGCCCTGCAGGAGTGGCGAAAAGGGTGTCCCTTGCCACTCAAGCTTTTGGAGGAGTTCACCGGCATCTATATCACCGATAGCAGCCAGATTGCCTTACCACCCGCTTTAGCCAGTGTTTTCAGGGGCAATCAGGACAATGCCATGCTCAAAGTGCAGATCAGTTGGGATTATTTGCATGGGAATCTAGCAGCGCTTGAGCTAGAAGCGGGGCGAAACCCGGATCAGAAGTGCCAGTTGCCCGTCAGCCATGCCGAGGCAGGCAGCCTGCAACTGTTCGATTTGGGCTATTTCAAGCAAGAGCATTTGCGGGACATTGCTGCCCAGGGGGCTTTTTTCGTGTCACGTTGCCAAACACAAACCGCGCTGTATGCTTCTGAAGATGGCCGAGCTTTGGATATCGTGGCGTGCCTGAAAGCGTTGCCAGGGAATGAGGCCGAATTCTCGGTTCTACTCGGTGGGCGGGTCAAACTGCCGGTGCGCCTCGTCGTCCGTCGGCTGACACCGAAAGCGGCGGATGCCCGACGGCGCAAAGCCAAAAAGAAGGCGAAACAGCAGGGCAAAATGTGTAGTGCGACCTATCTGTTCTTGGTGGGATGGGATATGCTGATCACCAACCTGGCGGCAGAAAAGTGGTCTCTCAGCCAGATCTTTGACCTCTATCCCCTGCGGTTTCAGATTGAATGGCTGTTTCGGGTCTGGAAAGATCAACTGGGCCTTGATGAGATCGGCCATTGGCGTGTGGAGCGGGTGCTTTGCCAACTCTATGCCCATCTACTGGGCGCTCTTCTATGCCATCTGGTGACGGCTCCCTGGCGCTGGGGGGATAGCGAGTACAGTTTCCTAAAGACCGTTCAACTCTTTCAAACGGCCATTGCCGGATTGATGCGCTGTTTAGCGTACCATGGTCGGGGGTTCACGGCTTGGCTGAAGCGCCTGGAAGAAGATTTCCGGGCCTTTGGTCGCAAAACCAAACGCCGAAAATCCCCTTCCTCGGCTCAAGTGATCTACAATTGGGGCTTATCTTGATGCGTGAGAACTGCCAGTTCGCCCCTTGTATCCTTAAAACGTATGGTAAGGTGAATGAGAAAGCTTACCACACGACCCGGGCAGAGGTAGTCTGTTTCGCCCCTGAGACCATGGAGTCTGTGAAGTAGATCAGACCCTCTGCCTGTCATATGCGTCCCCAGATCGAACGGTATCTGAAGCCATCCCAACGGATTGAGCTTGTATAGACAAGGTGGATCAACACGACGCATCGGGTCATCCTTAAGCATATGAAAGGAGAAGCACCCCATGTTTTACCTGGGTATTGACATCTCGAAAGATACGTTGGATGTCCATCTGCTGAGCCAGCAGGACAGCGCCGAAGCCACTTTCTCCAATGACAAAGCCGGTTGGCGCAGTCTGCACCACTGGCTCAAGAGACGGTGTCGTACTGCCGCCGTTCATATCTGTCTGGAAGCCACCGGGCGCTATGGCGAAGGCGTGACGGCTTTCCTGTACGAGCGGGATTATCCGATCAGCGTCGTCAATCCTGCCCGCATCAAAGCCTATGCCGGTTCTCGCCTGGTGCGCAACAAAACCGACCGCCTCGATGCCGCTCTCATTGCCGACTTCTGCCGCGCCCAAGCGGCTGATTTGCCCCGCTGGACCCCACCTGACCCTGCCCAACGCCTTCTGCAAGTCCTGGTGCGCCAGTTGGAAGACTTGGACAAGATGCGTCAGCAAGAACGCAATCGCCTCCAATCCGGCCATACCGCACCCAATGTGAGCCAACGCATCTGCGACCATATCGCCTTTCTCGATGCCCAAATCGCGGCTGTCAAACAGGAAATCCAGCACCATATCGACCAACATCCTGATCTCAAACGCCAGCGTGATCTGATCGCCTCCATCAAAGGCATTGCCCATCTCACCGCCGCCAAGCTGCTGGCTGAAATCCCCAACATCCAGGCCTTCGCTACGCCCCAGGAGTTGGTGGCCTTCGCCGGTCTCAATCCCCGCCAGCGCCGTTCCGGCACTTCCGTTCATGGCAAAACCCGCATCTCCAAAGTCGGTTGTGCTGCCATTCGCGCTGCGCTTTATATGCCCGCCGTTAGCGCCAAAAACACCAATCCCCTCATGCAACCGCTCGTCCAACGCCTTGCACTGCGCGGCCACTGTAACATGAGTATCATCGTCGCTGTGATGCGTAAGCTTTTGCATCTCGTCTTTGGTATTCTCAAATCCGGGCAACCCTTTGATCCTCATTTCCTGGACAAAAGGGCTGCTTTCGCTTGACTTTTTAGACGGTATCTACAAAATGACTTTGCAGACCACCCCGATCCATAGGGTCTTTTGTAGGGCGCAGCGTGCTGCGCCCCTACGGGAGCTTATTACCGGCTCAATGTGTAGATTCTGAATAGATGAATAGATACGAGAAGTTTATGTACTCTGACTCAGCATATCTGGACAAACAGGCGGAAATTTCACTGGAACGGCTTCTGCCGCGCATCGAATCGGCGCTGGATTCGCGCCCGGATGCGGACGTTTTTGTCAGGCGTCTACGAAAGCATTTCCCGGATATCTTTCACCTGCTCTACCCGGTTTACGCCGACCGGTATGAGTTTTTCTACTATCTTGAGCAGATTCTTCTATCGGCAGCGGAAATGTACGTAAGCCGTCCTGACGATCTTAAGGTGCTTGACCAGCAGCGCGAGGCCAATCCGCTGTGGTTTCAATCTCAGGAGCAGGTTGGCGGTGTCTGCTACGTCGATCTGTTTGCCGGGAATCTGGGTAATCTACGAAAAAAGATTCCCTATTTCAGTGAATTGGGGCTGACGTATTTGCACCTGATGCC
>CAZVRZ010000316.1:0-3239 GCA_964629965.1 uncultured Anaerolineaceae bacterium | reverse complement strand
TATCCCCAAACATGACACCTCCCGAACATTAAATTCGGGAGGTGTCATGTTTTTGTATGGTTTACCCTGCAAGAACTTAATTGTCGTGCCTCCTGGGCAATTCATCCCAAGTTCTCCCCTCCAGTTCTCGCCCAGCTTTCTTTTTGCTCGTTCCTCCCCATTGTGCAGATGGCGAGCAACATGGAGGAAAGTTTCCTGATCACCAAATCATGGGAGCTAGTGAGGAAGAGGTTGTGAGGGAGGGTAGAAGGCCATATGCGCTAACATAAGCCAGGAAAATCAAGGAAAACAAGAGCCTCTTTGGTACGATTGTGTTAACCATAACCCAATCGAAAACCAAGGAGGCTCAAATGCAGTGTAGCACAAAAGTAGCAGAAAATAAACGGATAGATAACCAATCTACGTCTCCGTTGCTGTTAGCGAGCACTTGGGAAGAGGTAAAACGAGCGGCGGACATTGACTTGGAAAGAACAGCGCAAGAAACGCATGCCCCGCGAAGAGCACGGGGAATAAAAACGGCGTCTGACCTATTGCGTTTAGTATTGATGTATGCGCTGAGTGGTTGGTCGCTGCGGCTCATAGCCGCCTGGGCAGTCATTCAATCGATCGGATACATCTCGGATGTAGCAGTATTGAATCGTTTACGAAATTGCACGGGTTGGATTGGGCGGTTGATTTGTGTAAAACTTCAGCAACGGTGTCAGGGGCTGCAAAACCAGCCAGGGGTGTGGATACGCCTGATGGATGCCAGTGCAATCAGTCACAAAGGGAGCAAGGGCACAGACTGGCGGTTGCACCTCAGTTTTGACCTGGGCAATATGTGTATGGACGGGATTGAATTGACGGACGTCCATGGTGGTGAAAGCCTAACCCGTTTTGCGCCTCAAGAGAACGAGATACGCATTGCTGACCGCGGATATGCTCATGCCCGAGGCCTGGGCCCAATATTTGCATCGGGTTGTCCCTGTATTGTGCGCTCAAACTGGCAAAATCTGGCTCTGAAAACAGCGGCTGGAGAGCGCTTCAAGGTGGTGGATTGGCTAAAAACCGTCTCCGAACCAACAGAGCAAAAGGTCTGGCTGCCAACACCTCAGGGAAACTTTTGTTTACGTTTGATCGCATGTCCATTGCCGCCCGCAGTCATTGACGAAGCCAGACGCAAAGCCCGTCAACGGAACAAAAAGAAAAAGCAACAAGTCAGTGAAGACACTTTGTTGGCTGCAGGATTTATTTTGCTTATCACCAATCTGCCCGCAGAAACCTGGCCTATTCAAATGGTTTGCGCCCTTTACCGATTGCGTTGGCAGATTGAAATCGAAATCAAACGCCTGAAAAGCATCTTTCACATTGACCATCTCCGAGCCCAAGACCCCAAGCTGGCACAAACTTTTTTGCTCGGCAACCTCTTGGCCGCTCTCTTGCTGGATGACTTTACCCAGCAAGTCCGCGGGAGAATGCCTGATTGGTTTGCTTCCTTAGAGCGCCCGGTCAATATCTGGCGCCTAACCCAGTTCCTTCTCGATAGTTTTCGCCAACTGATTTGTGGATCAATCTCGTATTCCGACTTGCTCCAGTGCCTTCCTGCTCTTCAACGCTATTTTTGTGATGCGCCGCGTCTTCGAATACACCAACTCACCTGGGCCAGGGCGCTATGTGAGCATTGGGCTGCCTCCTCATTAGTTGCCTTCGCCCATGATCCCTTATGTTAGCGCATATGGGGTAGAAGGCCCTCCATGAATATGATCGCGAATAAATGAATGCGGCTATTTCTTCGTCCCCAGCAGCGGGGTGAAAGACAAGATCGTCCCCAGCAGTAAGATCGCCGCGCCGATCCAGAGGGGGTATTCCAGGTTGATATCGAAGAGGGGACCGGCCAGCAGCGGGCCGACTACCCGCCCCAGGCTGTTGGCGGCGCTGTTCAAGCCCATCAGCGTGCCCTGGCGTTCGCCAGCGAAGCGTGAGATGTGGGCGTTCAGCGCCGGGCCGATCAGGGCCAGGGTCAGGGTGAAGAAGCCCAGGGCCAGCAGCAGGGTGACAAAATCTACCGCTAGGGAGATGAGCAGAAATCCGAACGCCCCGCCGGCCAGCCCTGCCCGGATGAGGGCCGGCTCGCCGAAGCGCCTGGTCAGAGGGCCGGTCAGCGCACCCTGGCCCAGGATGAGCACCGCCCCGATAACCATCCACAGCGTGCCGACCTGCCCGGTGTTGAAGCCGAACTTATCCACGGCGTACAATCCGATGATGCCCTGGAAGTTCGCCAATCCCAGGCTCATGACGAAGATGAGCAGGAGCAGCAGGCCGGCCGGGCTGAAGAGCACCTGGCGCAGGGCTGCGACGGTCGGTTTTGTCTTTGCCTCGCTTAGGGTGAGGGCGGGCCGGGATTCAGGCAGCAGGAACACCACCAACAGGAAGGACAGTCCGGCCAACCCCGCGCCGACGAAAAAAGGCAAGGAGAGCGAGCGGGCCGAGAGCAGGCCGCCCAGCAGCGGCCCGGCAATGACCCCGGCGCCGATCGCCGCGCCGAGCTGGCCCATCTTGCCGCTGCGCTCGCCTTCGGGGGCGTTATCGCTGATGTAGGCCATTGAGGTGGGCATGGCTGCCGATGAGAGGATGCCCGAGAAGGTGCGCGCCAGGAAGAGCATCCAGAACTCAGTGGCCAGGCCAAACAGGAACAGGGTGATGGCATAGCCCAGCACGCCAACGGCGATGACCGGTTTGCGCCCAATGCGGTCTGAGAGCATGCCCCAAAACGGGGCGCAGATCAACTGCATCAGCGAGTAGGTGGAAACCAGCCAGCCCAGCTCCTGACCGCCCGCGCCAAGCTTCTCGATCAGGAAGGGCATGAGCGGCATCACCATGCCGTAGCCGAGCATCAGCACCAGCAGGGTGAAAGACAGGATGTAGACATTCTTGCGGCCAACCGTTTGCATTTTGCACCTAGTAGTTTGTAAATCATAGATTGATGGTTAGCAATTCTTTAACATTCTCTTCGCAATGGATGACAGGGTAAAGCTTCTTCAACTTGATACGTGCATCAGCGGTTGTGAAACGCCAATCGACCGTGGCCTTTCTGGTGTTGCGCTCAGTTTCCCATGCCAGCACTTCGTCAGCCAAGATTTCTCGGCTGGGGATATGGCCACTCAAACACTGGCGGCTGAGGACGCCGAATTCGATCTCGGCCATATTCAGCCAGCTGCCGTGCTTGGGAGTGAAGTGCAGTTCCAGACGATCCAAAATGC
>CAZVRZ010000315.1:0-3248 GCA_964629965.1 uncultured Anaerolineaceae bacterium | reverse complement strand
GAGACAAACGCCCATTTTGGCCCCTACAGTCTCATTATCTTTGAGACACGACAAAGATAATGGGAGCAGCCTAACGGCGTCCAGCCCCTAAACCTGTGCACCACCAGGAACATCCTAGGAGGGTTATCCCCCCATGCAGCTTACGCCGCGGTGATGCACAGACATAGAAGTTGGACGCCGATAATGATTTGACAGAGGAGCGCCTTGTGGACGCTCCTCTGGGCTTCTCCACCGATTTGAATAGGGGGTGGGACGATGGAGAAAGCCGGCGAGGAGCGCACAGGTTGCGTTCCTTTTTTGCCAGCAGCTCCGCTCGCTGCCACCCACCATAAAGATCAGGGAGAGTTGTGGGGCTGGTAGCCCCGATCATCCCCAGCCAATGCCGTGAACGGCCAGCGCTTGCACCGTTACCGTAGGAGGCAAAGTCACCCCCTGCAGTTCCAGGGCCAAAGCGATTTCTTTGGGAGCGCTGATCGACCCACACATCGGGTCGTGGCCCAGGGCCTGGACAAAATCGCTGAAGCTGCGATTTGTCTTGCCCCAGCCGTAGATCACCTGGTGATCTAACAGTGCCAGGTTTTCATCGGCCTGGATTTTTTCCCAAAGCTCCTGAGCCTTCTGATCGTTCATCAGGTGGTCAGGATATTTCGCCTTGAGATCGTTGAGCCGTTCCATTGTGCCGCTAGGCACCTTGGCCAGCCGCTCAAGCAAATCGGCGCATTTGGTGAGGGGAGAGATATAGATGCCCATAAGGCTTGCCTCCGTTTGGTGAGATTTTGGGGGATGAATACCCCAAAGTGCCTCGGCAGGAATCGAACCTGCTTGCATTCACCGTGAGGTATTTTTCCTCACGGTGAGACGCACCAAAGAGGCAGTGTCAGGCTTTATGCAAGTTGTTGTGTAGCAATCTCCATCTGAGTACGATTGGCCGCTGTATTTCTGGCATTAGCCAGGATAAAGATGATTGCAGCCAATCCCCATACCAGAATCCAGGTGCGATCTATCATCATAGCCAGGCCTGCGCCAGCTACCTGCGTTCCAAAAGCGGCAAAAGCGATCTTACAAGATAGGTTATTCGATAACATATTCACTCTTTTCTACCGTGAGGTATTTTCCCTCACGGCGCCAACATTATCGTTCGATGGGCAGCGCTTGGGATCGTACTTGTTCAATGGGCGGTTAAAGATCAGGTAATCCTCGACCGACCTTCGTAACACCAGCCACGATCGGCCCACCTTGGCACTGGTCAGATCGCCTTCTCGTATCATGCGGCGTACATGCTCAACATGGTAGCCCAGCATCTCTGCCGCATCCTCGGTCGAGATATATTCGGCAATATCAACCACGTTGATTCCTTTCTTGCCTGCGCAGCATGGCCTCTGCAAAATCGTACAGCTGCTCGCGGTTTTCATCTGAAAGCCTGTCTATCATGTTTTGCCACTTCCAAAGAATAATTGTCTTGGACGGTTGTGCTATAAGGCCAGCAGCTTGATATAAAGCATGGACTGGCAAATTCAAAGCGCACGCCAGTTTTTTCATAGCATATTTATCAGGGATGCGGTTCAGGTTTATGTAATTGCCTATAGCCTGCCTGGTCAAACCAGATGCTCTAACCAGGTCAACTTGCTTCCATCCTTTGGATTTAATTTGTTCTCGAAGCCATTTGCCAAAATCTGTATCCATGTTTCAGTTTTCTTTCAGCGATCCTGCTCGTTGGCGCCGCAGTTTCATCTCGGCTATCTCGCGCAGTTCCTGACGATTATCAGGTGTTAGCCTGATCAATATCTCTCGCCATTCCTCAATCAGTTTGACATGGTTGTCCACCACAGGCAGCAGGTCGGCGGCGCGGAAAACGGCCTCTGGAGAGTAGTTTAGGGCATTGGCAATCCCCAGGCAGGCTTTTGCGCCAGGATTACGCTTTCCGGATAGCAGGCGTCCAAGAGACGCCTGGGCAATGCCGCAGCGCCTACACATTTCAGATTGGCTCCAGCCTCGCTGTTCCATCTCCTTCCATAACCATTCGCCAAAGCTCACATTGGACATTTCGCTCTCCTGTGGGTAGATTTTTGTCCAGCCTCTAGATCTGCGCATCACCGCGGGGAACGCCCCCGCTGGCGCATATTAGTGATGCACAGACGTAGAAGCTGGACGCGTGGTGTGCGCCAGCTTCTTGTGTAGGGGCGAGTAGCCCCACTGTAAAGCCGGATGAAGGCGGACCGAGCGCATCCTCACGTAGGAAGGCACCACGATCCCGCCACTCATCCGACCTGGACATCAGCAGACTAAACCGCCGCCGATGTTTCCCGCCCTGGCAATCGGGCGTCCCATTCCAAGGAGCTTTTGTTTCCATGTTCCCATCTCGGCCTCACGCGTTAGGACGAGTATGGACAAGCCGGCTTTGCCAGGACTGCCGGCTCAAGCACCCCAGCGGGGATCGAACCCGCTCGCACCGCCATCGAAGGCAGTGCGTCCACCAGGCCAGGTGAAGGTATAGAGGAGCGCCGGGTAACGCTCCTCTATAGAATCTCCTGCTACCGAAAAAGGTAGGTGTCAGCCTCGAGTATAGAAGCGCGGCAGCAGGAGAGAAAACAAGAGCGCTAAGTGCGCGATGGTTTCTCTTTTTTGCGCTGCCCACAGCGCAGGCCCGAGTCAGGCCACCAAACCAATCAGGAGAAGGAGAGAGAGCTAGAGGCGGGTAGCCTCTAAATCCCTGGGCGGGAGCGACCCGCCAACAGGCCAACAGCGCAACGCGCCGTCCCCTGCAGGGGAATATTGTAGGGAGGGAGGTGAGGGGTCGAGTGGACCCCTCACCAAAAAACGCCCTCTGTTCCTCTCAAAGCCCAAAATGCGCAAGCGCAGGGCCCAAGGAACAGAGGGAAATGTGACACGCCGAAGGGGCGTGAAATTTTCCCTGTTTGGTCGCTTTTGGCGACCGCCCCGGGTCCGGGCTTTGAAAGGAGAAGAAAGGAGGTGTATTTTTATTCCGCCCATACAGGTCGGAATGGTTGATACTGCCGAGGTAAGCGGCTGAAGCAACCAAAGCCTCCGGGCGGGAGCGACCCGCCTCCAGGGCGTGACCCTGCGGAGGACTGCTTACAAAGCTCATTTCGTGAACTGGAGCATCGAATTTACGATCACATATGTTGCCACCCGCGGGGAGCGCACATTTCGCACATCGTCCGCGTTAGGCACATTCTCCAGCAGCCCAATCTTTTTGTTCCGCATCAGGAACAGCGCCAGCGATTCGC
>CAZVRZ010000314.1:0-3263 GCA_964629965.1 uncultured Anaerolineaceae bacterium | reverse complement strand
GGGCAGACTTATAGCCCTGCCCGGTCAGCATCTCGAACAACACGCAGCCCGCGCTGAAGATATCACTGGCGGGATACAGGTAGGCTTGCGTGGTCTCTTGCTCGGGGCTCATATAGGCCGGCGTTCCTGGGTGCGGCTGCCCGGCGCCTGAACGCATGCTTTCATCCCCCACCTGCGCCAGGCCAAAATCAGCCAGCTTGGCCTGGCCGCTTTTGGTGCGCAAAATGTTGGATGGCTTGATGTCGCGATGCACGACGTCGCTCGAGCCGGCATGCACCGCCTCCAGCCCACTCAAGATATCGCGAAATATGCGCAGTGCTTTATCCGGGGGCAGAGGACCGCCGCGCTCCAGCACTTCCTTCAGACTCTTACCATCCACATACTCCATCACCAGGTAATACGCATCCCCTTCTGTTTCTGGCTTCACCAACTCGTACACATGGACAATATTGGGGTGATTAAAGCGCGCCTGCACCTGTGCTTCGCGCTCAAAGCGGCGCACATAGTCCGCATAATCGGTTGAGCCCACTTCGCCGCCTTTGCGCAGCTCTTTGATCGCCACGTCGCGGCCAAGGCTTGTATCGCGGGCCCGGTACACGCGCCCATACGCCCCCTTGCCGATCTCGCCCTCAACTTGATATTTGCCTGCCAGCAGGCTGCCCGGTTCCAGCGACATGTACCCTCCTTATCAATGGTTGTGTGTATTTTAGCACGAAACGCTGCGGGCTGTGCGGTAAGACCAGATAATCTGGGTTTTCTAGCATCTCGTCTCTTCCAATGTTATAATCATTCCATCCCACACACCACACCGGGCAAGCACGTCTGCCGCCATGGGGAAAGACGCATTGCATGGTTCAACTCGGCAAATATGAATTATTCGAACAGCTCGGCCGCGGCGGCTACGGCACCGTCTATCGCGCCACAGACGCCGCCCTGGAGGTGGAACGCGCCGTCAAGGTGCTGCACCCCACCCTGGCCACCGACCCAGACTTTATTGATCGCTTTCGCCGGGAGGCGCGCCTGGCTGCTCGCCTGCGCCACCCCAATATTGCCCCCGTCTACGACCTGGACGAAGACCAGGGACGCTACTACCTGGTGATGGACTATCTGCCCGGCGGCTCGCTCAAAGACCGGCTGACCCAAGAAGGCGCCCTGCCCTTTGCCGAGGCCCTGCGCATCATCCGGCAGGCTGCCGCGGCGCTGGACTATGCCCACGCCCAGGGTCTGGTGCACCGGGATGTCAAGCCCGGCAACATCCTCTTCGAAGCCGATGGCACCACCCGCCTGATCGATTTTGGCTTTGCCCGGGCGTTGGCCGGCGCCAGCAGCGCCTCGCTCAGCGCCGCCGGCGGCATGATCGGCACGCCGGCCTACATGGCCCCGGAGGTGTGGCGCGAACGGCCCGCCACACCCGCCACCGACGTGTACAGCCTGGCTTGCGTGTTCGGCGAGATGCTCAGCGGGCAGATGCTCTTCCCCGGCGACAGCCCGGCCGGGCTGATGACCCGTCACCTGATGGATGGCCCGCAGTTCCCGGCACAGTGGCCGCAGGGCGTGCCCGAAGGCATCGCCGCGGTGCTGGCAAAGGCCTTGGCCAGTGAGCCCGCTGATCGCTACCCCAGCGCCGGCGCGTTTGCGGCTGCGCTGGCAGAACTGGTCGCGGAGCCAAAACAGGCGCGGCCTCAGGCGCAAACTGAAGCCCGCCACCAGGCTGAAGCGGCAGTGGTGCAAGAGCAAGCCCGCCTTGAGGCAGAAGCACAACCGCCCCGGGAAGCCCCGCCGCCTGCATTCAACCGGCAATCCGCCGCCCAGCCTGCCCCTCGCCGCGCCGGCCTGCCACGCTGGGCCTGGATAACCGGCGCCGCAGTGATGACCGGCGCAGCGGCGCTGATCATAGTCGCAGCCATCGTTGCTGCGGTAGCCTGGCCCAAAGGGCTCTCCATCACCCTTTCAACCTCAACCGCCGCCGCCCCGCTGGCAATTGCCAGCTCTGCCACGCCAACCCAGCCCCAATTCACCCCCACCATCGAGCCCACCCTCGCCCCCGCCCTGAATTCCACACCAACGCTTACGTCTACCCCATCGCCCACCTTGACACGCACGCCCAAACCCACCGCCACCCTCGTCCCATCCCCCACCCCGCTGGGCGGCGGCACGGGACGGATTGCTTTTTCCGCTTCCGATCAAGATGGCAATAACGAAATCTACATCATCAATGCCGATGGCTCCGAGCTGACCAACCTGACCAACAGCCCGGGCTATGACTACGGTCAGGTCTGGTCGCCAGACGGCAGGCAGATTGCCTTCCAATCCGATCGTGATGGCAATTGGGAGATCTACCTCATGAACGCCGATGGCTCCGAGCTGACCAACCTGACCAACAGCCCGGGCGATGACCGTTCCCCAGCCTGGTCTCCAGATGGCAGGCAGATTGCTTTCGTATCTAACCGTGATGATAGCATTGGCGATATCTACCTCATGAACGCCGATGGCTCCGGGCAGACCAACTTGACCAATAACCCAGCCAATGACAATTCCCCGGTCTGGTCGCTAGATGGCAGGCGTATTGCTTTCCTATCCTACCGTAATAGCATTTATCATACCGAGATCTACCTAATGAACACCAATGGCTCTGAGCAGATCAACCTGACCAACAACCTGGCCAGTGACGACTATTCTCCAGCCTGGTCGCTGGATGGCAAGCACATTGTCTTTGGCCAATATATTAATAACATTTATTCCCATGAAATCTACATCATGAATGCCGATGGCTCCGAGCTGACCAACCTGACCAACAGCATAGGCGGTGATTACTCCCTAGCCTGGTCGCCAGATGGCAGTCGCATTGCTTTCGCATCCGCTCGTAACGGCAATATAGATGTCTACGTCATGAACGCCGACGGCTCTGAGCCAACCAACTTGACCAACCTCCCAGGCAACGAGCATTCCCCTGCCTGGTCACCTGATGGCAGGCGCATTGTTTTCACATCTGATCATGGTGACTATAACTACGAAGAAATCTACATCATGAATGCTGACGGCTCCGAACAGATCAACCTGACCAACAATCCTGGCGATTACGATGAACTGGCCTGGCAGCCATGAAAATCACTGAAACACTGAGGGACAATGAAAACGCTGAAAAAAGCGCCCGCCAGGCACATCCCCCTTCAGGTTCTCCCAGCACATCAATGATTCCCTGCTCCATCCGCGGTGATACCCCCATAATTTTTTACGCTTTACCCTTTACGCTTCACCCCCCT
>CAZVRZ010000313.1:0-3297 GCA_964629965.1 uncultured Anaerolineaceae bacterium | reverse complement strand
TTTGATGGTCAGTTTGCGCTGGTCGGCGCCAGCCTGGGCGGTGGGGGCAGTTACCAGTGGCTACGAGAAGAGATCGAGCGCCAGCAGGGCCGCCCCATATCCTATGCCGAGATGGATCGTTTGGCCGTCCAGGTCGCTCCTGGCGCAGACGGGTTGAAGTTCTGTACTGACCCTTCCCGGCAGGAACCGGAACGGCAACGCGGCTTTTCTGGCAACCTGGTATACCTGGAGGATATTGGCCATCAAGCCAGGGCGGTGATGGAAGGCGTGGTCAGGGATCTGGCCGAGCAGTACGCCATCCTGCAGCGCTACGACGCCAACCCCGTGCTGCTCGGCGGCGGCAAGGGGATGCTAAACAGTACCGTGTGGCAGCAAATTGTGACCGATATCCTGGGCAAGCCAATCCAGATTGCAGCGACTGAGAATGTGGTTTTGGAAGCCGCCCGGCTGGCGGCAAAGAGTGTTACATGAAGGTCCGACCCTTTCAACCGGGGGATGAGCAGCGGTTGATACGATTGATCACCTTGTTGATGTGGATTTGTCATATGATAAACTGATGAACATTAGGAAGCTTCTTGCTGTTTTGGTTATCATCGCCCACGTCTCGAACAGCCTGGTTGATTCTGCTCGCGCAACACCTGCTCCACTCATGTCGGCAGGGAATACCATTATCTTGCAGGATGACTTTGAAGGCGACCTGGCTACCTGGCAAGTCAGCGCGCCATCGCCCAACCAGGCGGTAATCGCTGATTTCCGTCTTGAGGACGACTTCGAGAGCGGCCTGGATTCCTGGGTGCTGACAGGCAATGTGGTAGCCACTTCGATGCCGACCTACGATGGCATTACGGCGCTACTGCTGGATTATGCAGGGGATTATATGGCGGCTGATCGGAGCTTTGCTCAGAGCACAAACTTGCGCTCCCATGTCTATTTTTATGATAACGGCGCCACCACGATGGGCACAGTTTTTCAACTTTTGGGCGGGGGGGAGCAGATTAACTGCGGATCCGATCCCTTCCCTAATTGGGTACCACCAAATACAGGCCTAGGCGTCAAAACGGATGTCACTGGGGCGTATTATGTGATCCGCATCAACTGCGCAGGCGAGGTGGGAGGTAGCGGCACCTTTATCGCCGAAGAGGTCAAGATGGGGCAAGCTCCTGTGCCTGTGCCGCGCACAATAGGCTGGCATCTCTTTGAGTTGATCGTAACTCCCTTTGGCACCTATGCCCGCATTGATGACCGTGAAGTCGCGCGCTTCAATTCCTCCCAGACTGATGCCACCTCCGTGCGTATCGTCTCCACCTGGGAACTGGACGGACAGGCAGTCTATGATTCCCTATCCATCCAGGCCGGGTACCAGAGCGGAAAAAGCCTGCTTCTGGACTATGTAGACCCGGACGGCATCAACGAGAATTCCGTGATGGTTACACAGTCCTTCACAGCCTCCCAAAACATCGTGGCACGCACATTCTTCTACGATACCATGGATCCCAGCCTGGGAAGCATATTTGAGATTGACGACACCTCTGGTGACTGGCAAACCGCCTTGGGGGTGGTTTCAGATATTTCCAATACCGAATATGCCATCCGTCTGAACTCGCGCTCCGGCACGGTTGCCAGTGGCGTGCCGCGCTCGGCCGGCTGGCATCTGTTTGAGATCATTGTTACGGAAGATGGCACCTATGCAAAGATTGATAATCGCCTCCTGGCTGCATCCAATCCGGGGCATACCTCGGCGGCGAAAGTCAAATATGTTTCCACGTGGGGTGCAGGCTATGGGTTGCTGGGACAGGCGCTCTACGATGGCCTGCTCATCGTTGCCGCAGATACTGCCTCCTGGCAAGATCAACTCTATACCCCGCTACGTGTGCACTACCAAAGGTACAGTGCCCTGGTTCCACCGGACGACTCCACCATATTTACCGGCCTGTATTCACAACTCGGCTACTGCCCACCAGCAGCCGACCCGAGAACCTGCGGCTGGAATAGCAACGATCTGCGCTCTCTGATGGGTGCCGTGCTGGCCTGGTACCTATATGGAGAGAAGACCAGCGACCCCACCGCCCAGGCGCTGGCTGAGCGCCTCTTTCTTGAAGGTTGGGCCAACGCGCCCTGGAAACGCGCTGGGCAGGACGTGGACAATTGGGAGCGCGGTGCGGTAATGCGAATGATGGCCTACGCTACTTATGTGTTGTGGGACGATCTCGACCTGGCGATACGCCAGCAAATCTTCCAGGATCTATACAACCAGGCATTGACCTATGTTAATCGCTTGCCTGAATCAGGCTATATCGGAGATTCCAAGGCCGAAGAAAACGCCTGGCATGCCGCCTTCCTGGCGGCAATGGCCAATCTCTTCCCGGATATGGAAGCCACTTACGATATGGATTGGATCGATACTAAGGCGCGCTGCTTTGCCTATCATGCCATCACCCAGGCTTCAGACAAGCAGTACTGCGGCGTGGAGACCCAGACCGTGTGGTCCGACTGGCACCTGGAGAACCACTCGCAAGATAACCCTCTCTACGCCTCGGCAGTCATCAGTTTTATGGGCGAGAGCGCTTTCACCTACCAGTTGGCAGGACGCCCGGTGCCCTGGGAGTTCACTCATAATGTGGCGCCCTTCTTCGCTAAGTATATGACTTACGTGGATCTGAACACCTATGCCTACAAAACCGCACCGTTGGATTGGAGTGGTGCCCACAGCACAGCCTTTACCTCGCCCACCGTTTTTCGCTACATGGACTTGCTGGGTATCCCCACCGGTATTGACTGGCAAGATTACATGGCTAAACGCAGTATCTTCTATTACAACATGCCCAGCTCCTGGCTGAAGAAGACGCCCGAATACATCCGTTTGCAGGTGTGGAACCAGGTAGATCAGACAGAGGACAGCTACAAGTTCTTTTTGGATACCATCGATGCAGGCGAATTCTATACCTCGGCGATCCTGGGCCTGGAATTGCAGCCCCTGGAGCCGAAGCAGCTGTTCATCCCGATTGTTCAAAGAAATAATGATGAATGAAAGAAAATATTAGCCGATTGATGCACAGCCACATAGCTGGATAAGTGGCGCTTTTGGATGCCCCGAACAGGCATAGGGAGTTGCTTGAGCCAGTTCACATGCCCTTTGTGGTATTGGTGTGGGGCAATTGTTAGGCTGCATCATAACCATAGCTATGTCTTTATCATCTTTGGAATGATTACCGGGAGTGGCTAAATCTTGGGCTATAATAGAGGCATGATTGAATGTCCGAAATGCCATCGAACAGAACGACAACACCGAGCTGGAAA
>CAZVRZ010000312.1:0-3314 GCA_964629965.1 uncultured Anaerolineaceae bacterium | reverse complement strand
AAGAGAGATTGTAAACCAGCTTTATGCTGGATCACCACTCATTTATACAAGGAGCTAGTTGTGTCTAAACGCGAACCAATTGACCTTTTAGCGATGGTGGTAGCTACTGGTCCGGATGTGGGCCAATTGACTGCCGAATTGAGTCGTAAGAATTTTCATTTCACCCAAATTGATAGCAGCGGAGGTTTTTTGCTCGATAGCAGCATCTGTCTGTTGGCTGGGCTAAATAAAACCGATCTCCAGTCTTTTCTGGATCTAGTTGGCGGTTGCTGCCATACTCGCCAACAATACATCCCGGTGCGCGCAGACATTTCCAATATTCCCGGGCAGCCCTACATGATCGAAGCCGAAGTTGGAGGGGCTACGATCTTTTGTTTTGATGTCGATCAGTTTGTTCAGTTATAAACAGATCGCGAAAGGCATAAACGATGAAACTGATATTTGCAATTATTCGAGATACCGATGACCAGGTCGTGATCAACCACCTGGTATCCAAAGATTATCGCGTCACGCGCATGGCCAGTACCGGAGGCTTTTTGCGCCGCGGCAATGTCACTCTGTTGATCGGCGTTGAAGAAGATCATGTTCAATTGGTGATCGATGCGATCAATGAGGTGTGCAGCCAGGCTGAGCCTGACCAGCATCGCGCTACCATCTTTGTGGTCAATGCCGCCTATTTCCAACAAACCTGATCAGAAACTTTACCGTGAGTCGATATTTTTTCATATGAAACTTAATTCGCTTGCATTGCGCGTCTCTTGGGGGCGGATGCGGCGTTATCTGGATCGTCTGACCTTTGGCGGTAGCTGGGCCGAAATGGTATCTCACGAAATCCGCCATAACCTGCGCTGGTTTTGGCTAGATGGGCTCTTTGCTGCCGCCAGTGACAATATTATTTTGACCTATCTTTCTCTGTATGTGCTGGCACTGGGTGCCACGCGCACCCAGATCGGGTTGATGAGCTCGCTTGGCAGCTTGAGTGCCACATTGGTACTGCTGCCTGGCGCCTGGCTGGTTGAGCGTTGGGGCCATCGCAAAGGGATCACGGTCTTTTCGGGCGGTATCGTATCTCGCCTGATGCTTTTCTTCTTGGTCCTGGTTCCCTGGTTCTTTCAAGGACCGGCCGCTGTTGTGGTAGCGATCACTCTTAGCGTGATCCGCGATGCTTTTAGCAACCTGTCGCTGCCGGCCTGGGTATCCCTGACCGCTGATATTGTGCCGCTTTCCAGGCGCGGCAGCTATTTTAGCGCCCGGAATATTGTCATGGTGATCGCCGGTATGGCCTCCATGCTTTTGGTGGGCGAGCTGATCACCCGTACCGGCCAACCCGCAGGCTACCAGATTGCCCTGGGCCTGGCTTTTGGCATTGGCTTGCTCTCCACGTATAGTTTTTCTCGCTTACGAGAACCGGCAGCAGCTATAGCCGCTCCACAAGAAAAAACGATGAGGCCACGAGCTATGCTGCGGGAACTACGGGCCGCCCCGAATTTCTTGACATATATGGTCATGGCTGCCTTATGGAATTTTTCGTTGAACATCGCAGGTCCGTTCTTTAACCTGTTTTTGGTGCAGGATCTGCACTCGACTGCCACCATGGTAGCAATCGTAAGCGTTGCCAGCAGCCTCTCCAGCTTACCTGCCCAGCGTTGGCTAGGGCCTCTGGTCGATCGCATCGGCGCGCGCCGCATGCAGATGGTGACTGGATTGCTGATTCCGATCGTGCCCTTTTTGTGGGCATTTGTTCGTGCGCCCTGGCAGGCGGCCCCGATCAACATCTTAAGCGGCGTCTTGTGGGCCGGGTATTCCCTGGCGTCATTCAACTTGCTGCTTGAGATCACCCCTCATGAACAACGCGCCCGCTATACCGCGCTTTACCAGGCAGTTGTCTCGATAGCCTTGGCGGTTGGAGCTGCCTTAGGCGGCGTGATCGCCACCCTGTGGGGGTATCGGATGGTATTTTTGCTTTCGGCGCTTGGGCGTTTGATCGCCGCCATCCTCTTTGCTCGACTGGTGCGTGCGCCGGCCGCAGCCGATGTCGCTGATGTTGCATAATATTTTGCAGTAGCCGGTCGCGCGTGAAAAATATATATCCTGTTCGCGTGACTGTTTGAAAGGAGTCAGGTATGGAATATCGTTCTCTAGGTAGAACCGGTGTCATGGTTTCACCCTTGTGCTTGGGAGCCATGAATTTCCCCAGCCCTTCCGGCGAGGAAGATTCTTTGCGCATCATTCAACGTGCCCTAGAAGCCGGTCTCAACTTCATTGATACTGCCAATGTGTATAACCGCGGTGAGTCCGAGCGGATCGTGGGGCGTGCCCTTAAAGAAAGCGGGCGGCGAAATGAGGTCGTTTTAGCTACCAAGGTTCATGGGCGCATGGGTGACTTGCCAAACGATGGCGGGAATTCGCGTTACCACCTGATCCAGTCCTGCGAAGACTCGCTGCGCCGCCTGCAAACAGATCATATCGATCTTTATCAGCTTCATCGCCCATCATTGACCGTGCCGCAGGATGAAACTTTGCGGGCCTTGGACGATTTGATCCATTCCGGTAAAGTGCGTTACATTGGCTGCTCTACTCATCCGGCTTGGATGGTGATGGAAGCCCTGGCAATTAGCGAGCGAATGGGCCTGGCACGTTACATCAGCGAGCAGCCGCCTTATAATCTGTTGGACCGGCGTATCGAAAATGAACTGGTGCCATTGGCGCAGCGTTACGGATTGGCCTTGCTACCCTGGTCGCCTCTTGCTGGCGGTATCCTGGCAGGTCGTTACCTTCAGGGTGCGGCGGGTTATCCGCAGGATTCGCGCGCTGCGCGGGCCGGCCAAATGTTTACCGATCGCATCACTGCCGCCGGAAATCAAGTTGCTGCCCGCCTGGTGGAGATGGCGCGCGAACGCGATATGACCCTTTCTCAGTTGGCGCTTCTGTGGGTCAAGGATCAACCCGCTGTCACCGCACCGATCATTGGCCCGCGCACTGTTGCTCAGCTTGAGGATGCTCTGGGTATCCTGGACAAACAATTGACTGATGCTGATCACCTGCTTTTTGATGAGTTGGTGCATCCTGGCAATGTAGTGGCAGATTTTCATAACAGCAGCGATTGGATGAAAGCGCGCATCATATAGGTATTGTGGCCGGCCTTTCCTCTTCATAGGGAATGACGGGATGGGGTTCCCTTTTAGAGCATTTTGATGTTGTAGCGATCGTACGATTACGTCTGCCCTCGTGGGCAGGCGTAATCTCTATGAAAGGGGGGTGGGTACTGTATCTTTGAGTAAGGAAATTCCAAAAGTGGGGCAAAAAAGCCTGAC
>CAZVRZ010000311.1:0-3319 GCA_964629965.1 uncultured Anaerolineaceae bacterium | reverse complement strand
GGTCTGCAATTTCGGGCAGCGGGCGCTCGCTGAATGCGGGCCATTGTTTTTCACCAGGGGACTTTTGATATTTGGTCACCGGAAACTCCTGTGGTTATTGCTGAAAAACCCCGATATGATCAAAAGGCGACTTTTCGAGTTTTCACACAAAATACATAAAATGGGCAAAAAAGGTAGGGGGGTCGCATCGATGGGACGACTTTTTTGGCCTGCTTTGGGCGTCCCGGGACGACTTTTTCGGCGCTGTACTCCCGCGCCGAAAACAGTTCAATCCGGTAGGTTTGCATAATACTCGTCCAGTTGCGAGCTGAATGCAGGGTCTTGTGCGATGTCAACGCAGTTCGGGCAAACGCGAGTGTGGCGGACTGGCAAATGATCTCGCCAAATGTCGTATCGCTTGCAGAGCGAACGTCCGTTGCTGGAAGTGTCTTGCATCAGGTGCTGTGTTTCACCAGCCATCGTCTTGCCGTACACATAACCCTTGGGAGGGTCGGGAGGATAACTCTTTCGCTGTGCTTCGTTAAGCCTGGTTTCAAAATCGTACCCGTTGTACTCGTCCACAAGCACGCATACGGCGTCAAACTCGGCTCTGATCTGGGACGGGACGGTCACTTGTTTATCTCTCGACGCGTAGGTCAAAGCCAATGCTGCCTGAACCAGCCTCTCGCGTAAATTGAGTGCCTTTGTTACGATTGCAATTTCGTTGTCTGTGCTCATGAATAATTCTCCTTCAGACAGTTATGCCTGCGCGTTCTCATCCAAAACATTCCCGTTGATACTCAGATAACTGGCAATCACATAGATGACGTTTCCGACCGAATGCAGTGAACCACCGACTGTCGCTCGCACCGATGTGAAGCCGCGCTCCAGGATATCCATACGCAGCATTTCTGCCCGCAGTGAGCCGGAGAAGATGATCGGGTGGCGTCCACCCAGGAAGGTTTTATCGGTAGACATCCAGGCGGCCAGCACCGGGGCGGTACGATCCAGCAGAACAAAATCGGTTTCGTGACGTGTGTCAACCGCGATCTGCCCCTGCAGCTTGGCTGTGTTAACCACAAAACTCTTCCGCCCGCTTTGCAAGGGGTTGGATGTGTCGAAGAACGAGATGTGGCGTACCTCCAAAAATGCACGCTCCGAGCCAGAAACCAACTTGCCGCGCGCCGTTACCCCAACCTGGCAGTTGGAGAAGTCGGCCGCCTCGCACTGCGTGATGCCCTGTCTGCTGCGTGCCTGGTCCAGGATCACATCGGCAGGCTTACCGGTGGCCGTGAACGGGTGCTTCCCGCCCAGGGCGGCCAGGTCGGTGAAGATCCACCCGCCGATCACCGAACACGGCTTGCCCCCAGCCAGTACGGTATTGATATCGCACACCACGATGTATCCGCTCAAATCCACAGTATTGTTCGACATTAATTGCTCTCTCCTTGTATTGTTTGCGTACCCGGACGTTCACCTCGCCTGGCGAGCCCGCTGCCTGTGCTAGCGAACTGCCAGTCGGTGATCACGACCCTCAAAGTGCAGCACCATGCTGCTGCCCCACAGCCGTGATACCACCCCATCCCCATAGCGCCGGGCCAGGTCGTCGGGGTCCCGGTTGGTGGTGACGATGGTGGGTAACTGCTCCAGCCAGCGGCGGTTGATGAGCTGGTACACCTTCTCTCGCACCCATGGCGTCTCGCTCTCCAGCCCCAGGTCATCCAGGATCAGGAACTCGGCTTCTGTTGGGTCAGGCTGCTTTCGCCCCCACTCTTGCTTTTCGGGCTTCGGATGATCGTCAAAGGCCGAGCGCAGTTTTTCCAGCCAGTCGGCCACCACAGCAAATCGGACGGAGTAGCCCAGGGCGCAGGCGATCTTCCCGATGCCGATTGCAACGTGTGTCTTGCCATTCCCGGGAGGTCCCCAACATACCAGCCCCCGGCCCTCATCGAAAACATCTTCGATGGTTTCGATATAACTTTGGATAAGGCCAGGCAATGTTGCGGGCGCGAGCAGCCTCCAATCCAGGTTCTCAAGGGTGGATTCTATAAAACGCGAGGGAAACTGCGCTGCCTTAAAGCAGCTGCCAGCCTGGAAAACGCAGCTGCAGATAGTCGCGCTGTTGTACTCAACAGTTTTGCCCGTGCCCTTACAAATTGGGCAGTTAGTCTGAATCAGATGGCCATCGAGTAGATCTGCTTGCTGGAGCTGCCACAGTTGGTTTTGCATTCTTGCCTCGCTTTGGGGTGGATTTCTTTTGGGCTTGCTGATTGCGTTGAATCCATGAATCCAGGACGCTGTCAGCGTAGTTGAGCAGCGCCCCATCCTGCGACACGCCCAGGCCGGTGCGGAGGGCGTCAGTTAGCCACCGCGCGCCGGTCACGCCGTGCTGTCTGCGCGCCGCCTCGTCCGCGCGCTGGGCCATCAAGCGCAAGCGCGCCAGGGTGGATTCGTTTATCTCGTGACCGGTCTGTCTCAGAATAGCGGCGGCATCTGTCAGGTCAGCATCAATCGCCAATGGTTGCGAGGTCGGACGCTTCGCATAGTCATTATTGCTCGTCTCAGCCCGATTCTGTCGAATTACCCGAACGCAGTACATCAGGGTGCGCGGGGGAGTTTTGGCTTTCTCGAAAGACTTGGCGATGCTGGCGATGATCTCGTCAAGCTGGAAGCTTTCGGTGAGCAGGGTTTGGATGGCCTGGATTTCCTTGGGAGATGGCAGGTAATTGGGGTTGTCACAGCGATCGGCAAACTCCATCACGACCCTGCTAACGAGGGGATCGAGCCCTTTTACCAATTCCTGCAACTTCTCACCCGATGAGTTATCCGCAGTTTGGCGGGGGGTGTTCCCTTCTCCTCCTCCATCAGAGTCAAAGTCAATAGAGTCAGAGTCTGTATTAAATAGATGACCGGCACTTTCAAGGTTGGTAGGCGCCCTACTGACACTTTCAAGGTCGGTAGGCAAAGCCTGCCTACCAGCACTCTGAAGGCCGGTAGGCTGCCTACTGACACTTTCAAGGTTGGTAGGCAAAGCCGCGTCGCCAAGCTGCTCAATCGCTTTTTTGACCCATTCTGCGGGAGCTGGATAAAAAATACCGCGCACCAGGTCAAGGGCGACATCGGTGGGCAGGACGGTGTCGTGGGTAAAATCGGGCGGGAAAGCATAGATCGGCTTCTTGCCCCTTCGGCCCTTGAGTACCCATTCGTCGGCCAGTTTATTATTTTCCTTAAGCCACTTGCGAGCAATCAATTCCAGGTTGTAGAACAGCGAGCGCATATCCCACTGCTGGCAGCGCATGGCAGGCGGTTTCCCGGGCCGGGCGGGGTAATAAATCCGCTG
>CAZVRZ010000310.1:0-3394 GCA_964629965.1 uncultured Anaerolineaceae bacterium | reverse complement strand
CTGCTGCTGGCCCAGGATGTGCGTCCAGGATGGACGCGGTGTTTCCAGGAAGGCGATGGCCTCCTGGCGAGAGATCAAGTTAGCTTGCACGTTTACCTCCGTTTGAGTTGTCGAGCGCGCTTGGGCGCTCTTGTTTGCTTTCCGACATAAGGTTACTTGCCTAAAAGCAAACAACAGCGTCGAAGCCTACCAAGGCCAGATGGGTAGAACTAGGGATATAATGATGTTTGACGAGACAGGAGGAATTTATGGCATTGCCTGAAAACCGAACCCCTACTCATCCGGGTCAAATATTGCTCAACGAGTTTCTTGTTCCGTTGGGCATTACCCAGGAGAGGCTTGCGAAGCACCTGGGTATGTCAGAGCAAAGAATCCGCTATATTGTGCATGGGCTGCGTGGCATTACCCCTACGACTGCCTGGCAACTGGCTCAAGCATTTGGCACGACCCCTGAGTTTTGGATCAATTTGCAAACGACTTATGACTTGGCGCGCTCTAGGCCCGAGAAGCAAATAGAGATGCTGTTGCCCAACCTTTGAAATGGCGCGTTTGAAACGTCTTTCGACTTTTTTATGCGTGATGCTATTTCATTTGCGCCTTTGCAAGAGAATTATCCTTGATTGACCAATCGAAACTTGATCGTTTTATCAGCCTGGAAGATGCTGGCCAACAGCTTGACATCGACCAATCCACTCTGTACTGTTTGATAGCAGACGGCTCTTTGCATGCCGTCGTCTTACCGGACGGCTCGATCGCTGTTAGTTTGCGCAGCGTTCAATCCCAGCTTCCACGCAACAAGCTGCCCGAATACCTGGCTTTGGCCCATCTGAAAGGCCGGCCGATCAGTATTAGCGATGCCTCACGCAAATACGGTATCCATACATCCACGCTTACTCGTTGGATGCAGCGCAGCTATATTGCCCGGATTGGCAAGGATGGTCGGCGCACTTTGTTGAACGAGGCCGATGTCGCCTACTATGCAAGTGGTTATCTCGCTAACAGAGGGCAGGGCAAGTGGACTTTTGATGAAAAAGGGAAGCCGATTACAGCGGGGGGAAAGCGCCTGCAGCGCAGGCGCCACAAGTAGATAAGTAGCCCGTTCGCCTCGGATTCGCTCAGCAAGACACCGACCAGGTGCACCTTTGCGATGCACCGCCCCTCATCAGGATCGGGCTTGTAGGTTGATTCGGGCGGGATCATATGCGGGCCAGGCTCCAGGGCGGTAATGAAACTGCACTTACCACTCTGGAAAAAGCCCGTGATGGTTACGATCTCGCCGGTGGTCAGCTCTACTCGCCGCCCGACCTTGTAGACCAGGATGCGGCTCTTGTCTTGGGGGGTGTACGGCAGCCAGTCAACATTGTTCATCGAGATGATGTACTGTCTTTCTGGCCTGCGCTTCTCGGCGCCTTCGATGGTCACATGCTCATCCGTGATGACCCATTCCTGGCCGGTTTCGTCCACCACGATGCGGTTGTCGTAGCCGTTGGCCGGGAAGTGCTTAGGTTTCCAGGTTTGGCCTATCCAGCAGTCAGTCCGGACTACCATGCGGCAGTAGGCTTTTGGATTGCCATGCTCAGGCTCGTGAACCAGGGTGCAGATGTAGAACTCACCCTGGTATGCGAACACCGAGCAGATGTTCTCATAGATGATCCGCTCGCCGCACTCATTGGCCTTGGCGGTTTCGTAGTCGTACATCACGTCATCGCCTCACAAACCTTTTTCAAGGCCGCATTTGCGCAGTTTTGCCATGCTCTGCTCAGGGAGTAGCCCGAAAACGGCACCAGGCCGAGAGAGCGGTACGCATCGGCGGCATCAGCGGCCTGCAGTGGCCCATGCTCTCCAGACAAGAGACGCCAGAGCGTCTCGTCGTCAATGGCGTGGAACTGGTAAGCCCGGATGATGCGCCGCTTGCGCTTTTCCGGGTCGCCTTGATACCAACGGGAGTCGCTAGTCCCAGGGGCAATCATCTTCGCTCACTCCGAAAACCCTGTCCTCTGCAGACGAGTTGTTGGCAAGGTCCACAACCCCCGGCTCGAAGCGAACTTGCGTTCTGGCCGGGAAGAAACGAACCTGGCAAACAGGGTCGTCATCCTGCGCAGGAGTGTAGATTTCGATTTGCAACGGCGGGCTGTCTGGTACTTCCTGCCCATTGGGCGAACGGTAGAACAGGTCCAGCAAGGCCACCGGATGTTCTGGGTGAACATCCGGGTATAACACTTGTAGGCCGTAGCCGGACTCATCCAGGATGACCGTCCCTTTGGCATCGGGTCCATCGAACTCGAAAACAAGCCGCAAGCCCCCGCTTTCGGTTTCGGCCTGGCGTACAACCAGGCCAGGCTTGTTGTAGATTGTCGTGGCACTCATGAGCACACCACCTTCTCGTTGAGGAGGGCGGCCCACGTTTCGCCAGTGTAGATGTCCAGCCCAATGGCCTAAAGGGCTTCTTCAAGGAGCGTGATCGGCCCCTCGTCCAGGCTGCTGGTCTGACGCAGCACATCAGAGACGCGCGCGTCCGGACCATCGCCGCGGCAGTCGCCGCAGTATGGGCAGGAGCCTTGCGTTTGCGGGTAGATGTAGTATGGTCCATCACACCTGCATTCCCAGAACAGCGAGGTGGTGTAGAAACCACCGTGCTCATCCTCGTGATACTCAAGCACTTCTTGCGCCTCGGGCGCAGGGTCGCATGCGATCAGCTTATCCAGGTTATGGAAATCTGGGTCGCCAGGCACTAGCCGGGCGGCGATGCGCTCCTTGGCCTCGGTGAGGTCGAGAGCGCCGACGACGACATACTCGTCGCCAACCAACCGGACAGCGTACAGCTCGCGAGTAGCGCTCAGCCAGCCCACACGCCAGCGATCGTAGTAGTCATTGCGGTCAGCCCCGGTGCGGAACCAGTCAGAGCCAAAATCTACATCGGCTTGCGTGGCGATGCGTTGGGGCTGGATGATCCAGGAACTGAAGCCCTGGAGCGTTTGAATTTGCAGCATGTTTACCTCCGTTTATTTATTTGCGACAGGTGTCGCAGGTACATGGCTGTACATATCGAAACAATGACACCAGCTTTTCAGCGGTATCATCGTGGATGATGTGCGAGCCAAGGTCATCCGTACACCAGCCTGGGCGCAGGTAAAGCCAGTACCCATCGCCGGTGTCGGTTTCGTTTTCGATGGTCTCAATCTTGTCCGGGTGCTTTTCTAGCAAGCGGGCAAGCGATTTGGGTAACACGTTCACCTCCGTTTTATACTGGCAGGGCCAGCGCGTTTGCATCCAGACTAAAGGCGGGCAGTTCGTACTTGCCCGCCTCGAGCTGGTGATAGTCGGCCGGCAGCGTTTGAATCACATACGCCTCGGCCGGAATTGGTATCGGTTTGATGTCCAGCATGGACGACAC
>CAZVRZ010000309.1:0-3415 GCA_964629965.1 uncultured Anaerolineaceae bacterium | reverse complement strand
TGAACTTCTTGATGCGGCTTAAGTTCGGTATAATCCATATCGGTCTTCTCCGGTTATTGGTGTTTAAGCAAACAAAAGTATACCGAAGAAAGCCTCTTTTTTCTCCCCTCTAAGATGAGAATGTTAATGCCCCTGCCCATCATGCCATGCGCGGTGGGCAAGCTTACCATTTTGTGATATTCAAACATGCTCAAATTATAGCCATTTGACCCAAACCATAATTCCCCTCCTCTGGGGAACTTTTCCTAAGCGCATTTCCCCACCGGCGGGGAGAATGCCTCCCACCGCCCCATTTTGCCCCCAAATCCCCATATAATCCCCGGCATGAACTTCATCGTGCCCGGCATCACCCTGATCGGAATCGGCTTCACCCTGGCGGCCACCCTGCCCGCGCTGGCAGAGAGATCCGCCCCGGTGGCGCTCGCCTGCGGCTTTGCTGCCTGCGGCTGGACTCTGATCCGGGCCGGCTGCGCGAGGCACGGGGGTAAGCCATGACCCTGGCGCTGGCTGTCTCGCTGCTTGCCGTGGTTTGGCTGAGCGTGTGCGCCATTTGCGATCTGCGCACGCGCCAGGTGCCCAACGGACTGACTCTGCCGGCCATCCCGCTGGCGCTCCTGGCAGCCTGGCTGACCTGGGAGAGCCGCGGCGAGACGCCTGGCGATACGCCCTACGAGTTCGCCTTTCGCCTGGCAATTCTGACTCTACCGCTGTTCGTGGCCTGGCGCAGCCATTGGCTGGGCGGTGCCGATCTCAAGATCATGCTGGTTCTGGCGCTGGCCAACCCGCTGCTGGTTGCAGTTGCCTGGGTTGGGGTTCTGATTTACTTCGCCGGGCTGCTGCTGGTTACGCACAGCCGTCCAGTCCGCTTCGCCGGCGTGCCCGGGTTTGCCCTGGGCGCCGGGCTGTTCACTGCCGGCCAGATCGCCGTGTTGCTCGCTCAGCGCCTGGCCGTATGAAGAAAGGAGCATCTTACTGCACCATAAATCTCACCGTTTTCCCCACATCCATCCCTGTCCAACCGGGTTCTGCAAGAACCCACACCCTCTGCTTGATAAGGAGTTTCACAAAATCCATGTTCCAACGCTTCTTTCTCGATACTTCCGCCGAATTGGACGAAAAGGCCCTGCTGATCGCCCTGTTCGTCATCGCCGCCCTCGTCGGGCTGTCCCCGCTCGGCACAAAGGTCGCCCAGACCTTCCAGAGCGTCACTGCGGCCATCTGAGGTGCTCCGATGATTGTCGCATTACTCAAAGACACCTCCGCCGAGCTGGATGAAAAGGCTCTGTTGATCGCTCTGTTCGTGATCGCCGCATTGATCGGCCTTTCGCCGCTGGGCGCAAAAGTTTCACAGGTATTCCGGAATGTCGCTACGGCCATTTAGGCGTCGCCTCTTTCCGCTGCACCGGGATCAGCGCGCCGAACTGGACGAAGCTGCCCTGGTGCTGCCGGTGCTGCTGCTCATCTCGCTGGCCCTGATCAATATGGCCCTGCTGGGATTTGCCGCAGTCAACGCCGGCAACGCTGCCAACTACGGAGCGCGCCTGGGCTCCGTGGCGCAGATCAACCCGGCCGGTGTGGCAGTCGCCAGCGCCAATCAAATGCTGGCGGCGGCGCCGGTCGGGACATACGATGTGACGGTCGCCGGCAGCGGCCTGCCAGGCGATATGATGACCGTGCGGGTGCGCTACAGCGTGCCCAACTACTTCGGCGGGCTGGCGGGCCTCTTCGGGGTCAGCATCCCGGGGGATTTCAGCAGCACCGCCATCTCCTACTTCCGCCAGGAGGGCTGGTGATGGTTCGCTGTAGCTCTCCACAGGTGGTACATTTGACCTCGCCAAAGCCTGCCAGCCAGTTGCGAGCCCGGCATGGTGGATTGGCCGCCGGTAGCCAGCCCGCAATCCACCATCACAAATCAGAAACCGGCTCCAGCATGGCCTGGACGGCCGTCTTCCTGGCAGCGGTGCTGATGCCGCTCATGCTGTTCATCATCGACGGCTCGCGTTTATTCTACGTCCGTGGCCGGTTGCAAACCGCGGCGGACGCGGCCTGCGAGGATGCCGCCTGGGCGGCCGGAGACCGGCCCAACTATACCGACACCGGGCAGACCCGGCTGGGGAACAACTGGTACGTAGTCGGGGTGGCGCAAAACACGTTCACCCGCACGTTGGGCGAGAGCGCTCGCATGTCTTTCACCCCGCTGCTGAGCGTCACGCTCGATTACGCCAATAACCAGGTGGAGTGTTCCGCCATGGCCCGGGTACCGGTTATCTTCAACGCGGTAGGCGTGGCGCCGCAGATCGATGTGCGCGCCGCTGCCATCACGGCGATTCGTTTCCGGTGAGCGCCATGGAACTTGATCTCTCCGAGTACCGCTGGCCGTTTGTCGCCCTGGCTGTCGCCCTCCTCCTGGCAGTCCTGGGCTGGCTGGGCTACGCCTACACCCCGGCAGGGGATAAGCCCCTGACCTGGTCGGAGTGGCAGGTTCTCAAGGCGCGCAGCGCTTACCTGGACGAACTGGGTGAATTGCAGGCTGCCGCAGATACATTAGCTGCGTTGCTCAACGACCAGAGCGGCGGCGCATACCGGCCCGACCCGGTGCGCGCCCAACTGGCTGCCGAAAGCATCCAGCGCCTGACTGGCGAGGGCCAGCCCGCTCTTGCCTTCCAGCGGGAAAAACTGGCCCTCGCTGCCCAGGCCGTCAGCGACTGGGCGGTCGGCGCGGTGGATCGTGAAACGGCCCGCCTGGCGCTCGAAGAAGCCATCCAGGCGCTTTCGCCGCCGCCGGCTGTCTCTGCACCAGCGCAGAACGCGCTGTGGCTGGTCTTTCTACCCTTTGTTGTGAAAGGTGAGCATGGACGATAACCTGCGCGCCAACGCTCTGGATGACCTGCTCAACGCCGAACGACATTTCCGCCGGCAGGTGGAAGGTTCCCTGCGCGAGCTGCGCGGCGTCTTGATCGAGCTGGCCCAACGCCTGGCGGGCACGCAGATCGAGGCGGCGCGGCGCTTGGATCCCGGCGCGCCGGAGAATTGGGGTGCGCCGCGCTGGCGGGAATTCTTTGCCAGCCTGCCCACCCAGGCAGCCGGAACCGGCTGGAACGAGGATCTGCTGGCCCAATTGGAACAGCTAAAAAGTGAAAATCGAGCGTTCAAGGAAAGGTTTGCCTCCTCCTCTTCTTCTATTCCGGCGCCGGCAGCACAGTCAGAGCGGCCAGCGGCGGCTGCTCCGCCCGCGCTGCCTGGCACAGCAGCCTTGTCCAATCCGGACGGCAGTCCGGTGGTGGATATCGATCCACAGGGCCGCACGTTTGCCCACGTGGATCTCCTGCGCGATTTACGTACCCTGCGGCTGCCGGCTTTACTGCCGGCGCGCTTCGCAAGCCAGTTCGCCAAGGCTGATCTGAACGAGGTCGAT
>CAZVRZ010000308.1:0-3471 GCA_964629965.1 uncultured Anaerolineaceae bacterium | reverse complement strand
CTGTGTCGGAGATTGCTTCCGTCATAACCCCAACCGGAGCCTGCGCCAGCCATTCCGCCGCTTGCATTTCATCAGCCGCACTCAGGTAGAAATCCCGTTTCCCGTCCAGCGAGAAACCTCTTGTTGGCTTGAAACCATTCGTTTTATTCCAGCCTTCGATCAGCGGAAATGCCAACCCCACCAGTACGCCAAACAAGGCAATGATTCCTGCAATCTTCTTCCAGTCCCGCTGCCAGGCTTTGGCAATCAACCACGCTACCGCAATGATTGCTGGCAGCAACATAAGGTAATCCAATACGGAGGTGCCGTACTTGCCCAGCTGTTGCGCGCCAAATTCGCTCAGCACCAGCATCCCCGCCATCACGCTCGCGGATATCAATGCCAAAAACCACCACTGGTCCTGTTTTTCGCCATTTTTTGTGGGCTCAAAGAGAGTCACCAACGCGTAGCTCCCTGCCAATGACCAGAGGATCCATGCCTGGAAGTAAAACTTAAAGATGGTATTCATCCGCCAGCCGAACTGGTCGCGCAAATAGATAAACTCAGGCACCAAGGTTAGAACCGCGCCGAGCAACACCATCAAAAGCATGAATGTCAAAGGTTTAGCAACGGTATCTTGGGCGATTGTTACCCCATCGGAAACTTCAGTTTTGGAATTACGGACCTTTTCAAATAACAGGCTAAGCCCGATCCAGATCAACACAAACAATGTGATCCAGGTGCCAGGTGCCAGCAAGCGGTTGATGAGGCTATCCGTCAGCAATTCATCTGCTGAGGTTGCTCCATGCAAGCCGAGCAATAGCCCTTTGGTTAACTCCATCTGCGTACCTGCAAAACCCAATCCCCATCCAAAAACGAACAAAAACAGTAGCGCCGCAGCCGAGACCCACAGACCCTTCAGCCAGGAGAGCTTCGAAATCCGCCTGACTTTGATGACCAACATGCCAAAAATCGGCAGCAGTAGCGGTCCGAACATGATCCAGAAGTATTTCCCCTTGGTAAAGAATGCCAGGCTCGGGATGACCCCGCCCGCCTGGGAAGAAAAACTAAGGTAAAAAGGCAGATAGGCAAGGATACTTAGCACGCCACCAACTACGCCAAATCCGACCAATTCCCAAAACCGTGATGACGACCAGCCTTCGGTTCTTGCCCGGTAAAGCATCCACGACGCTCCCATCAGCAGCAGGTAGAACGGGAAATCCCAGGTATTCATGAATGCGATGCCACCCAGAGTGATCACGCCTAGCGCGATGGTCAACCCCCCAGTAGGAATCACGAGCCTGCCCAGGTGTATTTTTCCTTCCCAGCCCCCCATAAACGCGTTCAGAGCCTGCGCGACTGCCAGCAGCACCAATGGCATCGAGAGCATGTGCGGATGGATATCCGCCAGTAGATATGTGAATGCCGGGAATTCATCGATCACTTCCACCGACCTGCCGTCCAGCGTCCGGTCCTGCAGCACCCGGCTGGCTTGCCACCACGACCATGCCCCTCGCTGCGGTTTGATCGTCATTGCGATGGGTTCGCGTATCAGCTCAGGGATATCCAGCTGCTCCCATGAGCTTTCTGGCAACACGCCCCTGGCGTGCAGCATGTCGAGGCCGCTGAACCAGTTCCCCATTACCAGGATCATCAACGGTGCCAGCAAAGCCAACACCGCCTTGCGTTTATTCAGGAATTCAGCAGCCGGTGTAGACTTGGTGGTTTGCGGGCGCAAACTCAGCAAATCCAACAGGATTCCGTAAGCCCCGGCAGCCGTCATCCCAAACCAAAACGCCGCCACCAGGTTGTATCCCACAGACGAGCTGACGCCTGTGACCCGGATCAGCATGGCTGACAAAAGGTAGCCAAAGTAGTAATAAGAGATGCTATATCCCGAAAGCCACGGATCCAAAGGTGGAAAACTGGGTGATTTAAGGATGGCGTTGATAAACGCCATTTCCATAAATTTTTCGGTGTTAATGATTTCCGGGTTGGCAGCCCTGACCACCGCCATCAGGAAAAAGGCGGTGAAGAAGATGAGTTCTGCTCGAATGAATACTTTCTTGTTCTCTTTGATCCAACAAAAGAATTCATCCCGGTCAGTTTTCGAAAGCACAAACAGGTTGATTACCAGTAGGATCATCAGCACGGTTACTTGCGACGCGAGGTCGTTCCGCAGCAATTGAATTGAGGTTAACCACCAGAAAATGGTTCCCCACAGCAGCAATCCCAGCGGTCGCAGCAAGAATACTCCCCGCGATGACAGTTTTTTCAGCCCGGCAAACGCCAGCGGAAGGTTAACAACCGCTAAAATCAGACTGAACAAATACCAGCTTAACACTCCAAACATTCTCACCTGACCCGATAAATCACGGTACTGCCCTCACGATAAACTTCGTCCCACAAGACTCCATTATACGCAGGGAATTTCATCAAAGCCTCAGATGGATAATACGCGCTCTCTTGCTGACCGACGATGATGTATTCAACCCGGTACTTTTCCAGGTAACTCGTTACAAAACTGTCATCCAGGCTCATAAAGAAGGCGTTCACCTCGTCCACCCGTGCCTGGACCTTATCCGAGCCGGTCACAGCACGCTGTTGGCGTTGGTGGTAGTTCCAACCCACCACACCAGGAAGCCCAGTGTAGATAGTGTAACGATTGCCCCAGTAATACTCGTAAGCCTGGGCTTCCAGGATCACCGGCGAGCCCTCGACATTGTCCTGCATCCACTGAATCGCGCGGTAGTCCTGCCCCAGGTCCATGTCGACCCCATTTACCTGGTAGCGAGAGGTTTCCATGTATTTCATGCCATCCAGCGAGTGCGGCGCTTCTGGATTCATGCGGTCGGTAACCTTGTCGCGTGTGGCAAAAATTGGGAACATCAGCGCGCCTGTCAACAGCAGAATCAGAGGCAGCTGGAAGAGGACCTGATATCTGCCACGCCACTGGCTCTGGTCGCGCCAGGTTATCGCCAGCCCAATCCCAGCCACCATTGCCAACATCATCCAGGCTTGCAAGTAAAGCTTGAAAACCACGTTCATTCTGCCGATATCGCCAACGAGGTGCACCAGTTCCACCACGATCGTCAGCAACAAGCCGGTGCCTGCCATGAAAAAGAGCAGTTTCTTGCCATCCGATTGCCCAGGCGCGATCAAAAGCGCCAGAGCCCACAAACACAAAGGCAATGCGACAATGGCGATCTGAACCTTCATCAGGAGCAAGGCAACCAGGATCACTCCAACCAGCAGCAAGCCGGCTATGATCCAGCTTTTTGCGCCTTCCCAGCGTCTCAAACTCGAAACCCTGGTTGTAGCCATCCATTGATAACTCTCCCAGCCAAACCAAAACACGATCAGGAACAGGATCAATCCCCAGTGGGTGAAATACGAGGCTAAAGGTGTTGTATCGCCTTCCCAAATGCCGATCTGCCCATAACCCGGATAGAACCAGCGATTAAACGGCTTATAAAGCAGGCTTGAGATGAA
>CAZVRZ010000307.1:0-3487 GCA_964629965.1 uncultured Anaerolineaceae bacterium | reverse complement strand
TGGGCAGCACCTATCGAGAGGTCACCACTCTCCAGGGCGAAGCCCTTGGGTGGGCAACAAAGGGCAGCCTTGCTGCAGGAATCATCTCACGCTATACACGGTTTCTGCACAACAGCTACCTGTCCATTGCCGTCAAGATGGGTCTGCCGGCCCTGGCTTGTTTTCTTTGGTTCAGCGTGGCCCTTGTGATCAACAGTGGCAGACTATATGCTAATCTGTCGCAAAGGCAGCACAGAGCCATCGTCCTTGCGGTGCTTGCTGGCTTTGTGGGCGTGATGCTGTGGTCCATTTTGCACCAGCATTTCGTGGCTGCAGAGAGCACAGCAATTATCGGCCTCATGGCCGGGTTGGCTGCAAGCCTTCGCCACGATCTCGTGACTCAAAGTAGTTTGCGACAGCCCTTATACAGAGCGTCCATGAGACCAAATTCATGACCTATAACCAGGTCGACGTCACAGGGGAAGAACAGCAGCCACCGTCACAGAGGTCGGGCTTCCGACGGGGGGTCTATTTTACCGGGTTTGGCACTCTTGTGACTATCATTTCTCTTTTCCTGGAGACAATGGTTGCTGTACGGTTGCTCTCGACGGAAGCCTACGGCATCTATGTTTTGCTTGTAGCCGTTGTGACTTTCTTTGTGACGATCATTGACTTTGGATGCAAGACCGCAGTGACCCAGTTTGTCGCCAGCGGCGATCGTTCCAGCCAGGTACAGGTGGTACACAGCACCCTGATCTTCCGCCTCGCGGTCCTTGCTGTGGTTTCGGTGCTCATCTGGCTGGCACAGGACATGATGCGATTTCTGGATTCATCGGGACAGCTTGTGCCATATATTGCCTACATCCCGGCCATGATGGCTGTTGCCAGCCTGGAGGAGCTATTCCTGGCAGAGCTCCAAGGTTTCGGGGCCTTCCAGAGCATGGCCATTGTCCAGATCATTCGCAGCACTTTGCGAGTATGCTTATCAATTGCCTTCTTGGTTGTGTTCAAACTGGGGATTATGGCCCTGATCCTTTCGTGGGTGATTTCCTTTACCGTTGCGGCGCTGTACCAGTATCTTGTTCTCCCGATTCCAAAGCGTATCGTTTGGCAGCGTTCGCTGCTGGGACAGGTGCTGCGCTTCGGCTTTCCAATTCAACTGAACCGCTTGCTCTGGTATGTGACCAGCCGGGTTGACATATTGCTGCTGGGGGCCTTTGTCGGACCCACGGGCGTTGCCTTCTACAACACGGCGGCAACGATCCCAAACGCCCTTATGCGCATAGCGCAATCTTACGTAGCGGTGTACTTTCCGACGATGACCACTCTGCTGGCTGAGGGAAAGCGCAGACAGGCCGACTGGATGCTTAACCAGTCAATGCGTTTGAGCTCGATTGCTGGGGCTCTCGTCGCCCTCGGCGCAGTGTTGTTTAGCGAGGAGATCGTCACACTAATATTCTCGGAGAAATATTCCGCCGCCAGCAAGGCGTTTGCCCTGCTCATGATGGCTTTCCATATGACGTTCTTGGTTACTCTGACAGGCTTTACCCTGACGGCAGCTGGCTTTCCTAAGCGCTCGCTTGGCCAGGACACCATAAAAATGACGTTCACTATTGTGGGCGATCTGCTGTTGATTGCCCGTCTTGGTTTCGTCGGGCCGGCACTGGCGCAACTTATTTCTTCGTATGTGGCAAATCCCGTATCGATTTGGCTGCTGCGCCGCAGCAATATTCGCCTGACCTTTGCCTGTTATGCCAAGCAAACAGTGCTGCTCTGGCTGTGCGCGGCTCTATTCTGGTGGACCCAGCCCGGACTTCTGTCCAGGCTGGCGATCATAGCCCTTTTTCTCACACTCAATGTTATTCTGAAGACCATCTCGATCGCGGACCTGAAGGTGATTTTGCCCAGTGCCGTGACCAGACGCCTGAACTTGCAAGAGGAAGCGCCTCAGCGGCGCCAGTGACACAGAGACCGCCGTGATGAATCGCATCGATGAGGCAAACGCAAGCTGCATTGGCCTAGAAGAGTAGGGGAATCCATGAAGGTTCTGATTATCACTGATTGTGTGCCGTACCCCTTGATCTCAGGCGATAGAATCCGGTTGTACAATCTCTTGTTGAGAATTGCTGATAAGCACGAGGTCTCGCTCGCTACCTTCTTCGATCCCCAGAAGGACATGGAGGGGCTACAACGTATCCAAGAAATTTGCAATCGAGTGGAGATCGCCGAGCGACGCCCTGGGCGTAAACTGGCTTACCTTCCAGGCATGATAAAGTACGGAGTGCACGGAAAACCCTTGGAACTGGCAGTCTATCATTCTAGCGACTTAATACACGGGATCCAGCGACTTGTCTCGCTTGTGGACTTTGATATTGTTCAAATCGAACACTCACATATGGCTCTTTACCTCGAAGCAATCCCGTCGAACCTGTGGCCAAGGAGCATCTGGACGTTTCACAATGTGGAGTTCGTAAGGTTCGATCGCTTCTTTCAGATCGAGCGGTCGTTGGTCAAAAAGACTCGTGCATGGTTGTTCAGCCGTATGATGCGCCAATGGGAGCCACGCTATGCGGAACGTTTTGGTCGATGTGTTGCGATGTCCGAAGTCGATAAGCAATATTTGACTGCAGCTAATCCGCGTCTCCGCACCAAGGTAATTACAAACGGGGTAGATACGCGTTCATTTCAGCCACTACCACTGCCTGCAAACTCAAATAGTCTCATTTTTGTAGGCAGCATGCGATATGCACCGTGTATCGACGCAGTTCAGTTCTTCTGTGGAGAGGTGCTCCCACGTATTAGATCCGTAGTGGGTGAAGTGGACTTCTGGATTGTAGGCAAGGATCCGGCGCCTGAGGTAATGAAGTTGGAGGGGAATGGAGTTCATGTCACGGGAATGGTGAGTGATGTGGTTCCCTACTACGACCGTAGTGCGGTTTGCGTAGTGCCATTGCGGGCTGGCGGCGGGACACGCCTGAAAATTCTTGAAGCTATGGGGTTAGGTCGACCCGTTGTATCAACAACAATTGGCTGCGAAGGGTTGGATATCGTTGACGGGAAGCATCTATTGATAGCGGACAGCCCGGAGCAGTTTGCACTGCAGACAGTTCGCCTTCTGAAGGATCGGGAACTATACGATCGAATGGCGACTGATGCCAGGCAGCTGGTTGCCGCACGTTATGATTGGGATGTGATTGCAGACGAGCTAATGGATCTATATCAAGAGCTTGAAAGCAACAGCCCAGACCTAGCCAGGAGACCAGCCTGATGTGTTCTTCAACACGCGGGCGGCAGAGGATGATTACCGTTATTGTCTGGGCGCCGCACCAGCGACGTCCCGAGATCCTGGCTGAACACCTGGACGCCACGCTGCACTGCATCTACTACCGGCCGGCAATAAGACTTCTGGGAACTCTGGTGGGATATGCGGTGCAGGCCTTGCGCACCTGGAAAGCCTTGTGTCAGGAGCGTCCTGACGCCATCTTCGTCGAGAACCCACCCATATTCG
>CAZVRZ010000306.1:0-3506 GCA_964629965.1 uncultured Anaerolineaceae bacterium | reverse complement strand
TGGGGCATTCCGACATCGGAATAACCTTGCGACTTTACTCCCACGCCATTCCAACCATGCAGACAGAAGCAGCGGCCAAGATAGACGAGCTGCTCAACTTCGGAACGGTTGATCCAGTCCAATCACCGGCCACCCTGGCGGATTTTGAAAAGGCGCTGGACTTATGAAAACCGTGAAGAAAGTGCAACTGTATACCTTTTATTTGCAGGCAAATTGCAGCGGAGATGGAAAGGTTCCGATAAATTTCCGGCGTCGACCGCCGTATATGGGGGATCCGATTGCGCGAACCACCACAGGTGCTGATGACCCATACAGGACTCGAACCTGTAACCAACTGATTAAGAGGAGTTCACAAGGTTTTTCGCCCCGTATATATACCCCAATCCCCTCATTATCAATTCAAAAAAGCCACTGGTGGGGGGTTGTTAATTGGTTTTTCCCCCATCACATCCTTATTTTGCATCTCAATTACAGCGGAATTGCAGCCCGGGTAGATAGATATGTAAATATCGGGTTGTTTGTTTTAGGGCTTGCGACCAGAATGTCGCGAGCCTTTTCTCATTAAGCTGGTAGTTGTTGGAATGGAGGTCACCACGATGAACAGGCTGGTCATATCCCTCATGATGGTTTTCCTAACCGGTATGTTGATCTTGACTTTGATCGGTTCGCTCATCCAGGCCGCCGCCAGCCTGGCCAATGGCGTGGCGAATGCCGCCGCCTCCAGCGCACTGCTGGCTTCCCAGTGTACGAGCAGCTTCATGATCATCGTTGCTTTGGCTGCCGGAGTATCCGGCGGGGTATTGGCCTGCCGTTTTATCTCCGAACGCAAAAATCGCCCGGCGCAGCCTCCTTCTGTTGTTCCAGCATCATATCCATTCGTCCGGGTGCAAAGCCCAAAGCCGTTCGGATACTTGCCTGCGGGCGAACAGCGCCTGCCTGCTGTGTACCTGCCGGAAGGAGCGCAGGCTGATGAAACCGAAGTCGAAGATACCCTGTTCAGCAGCTGGGGATGGTGAGATGACCGGCCTGCGATCCCACTTCTACCGCTTCCTCATTTCACTGGTATTGGCGATTGCTTTCACACTCGCCTCGTCCGGCTGCGCCGGCGTCACGGCTGTTTCGCTTGCCCCGCCCACCAGCGCCCGCCTGTCCACGCCCATTCCCCCATACGTTGCCACCGACCAGGCCTCGGCGATTCAGGCGCGTGCGACCATCCAGGCCGGGGAAGCCATGGCATACAACCTGGCGCTGACCGGCACCGCCGTGTCGGTTGAGGTCAACGCCGAGTCCACCCGGGTGGCCTTGCAACTCACCAGCTCCTCCGCCACCGAGCAGCACTTCACTCGCCAGACCCAATCCGCCGGCGAACTGACCGCCACGGCCATCAGCGCGGCGGCCACCAGCTCGGTCGCCACCCAACAGGCAGCCGGCACGAATGCCGCCGGAACCCGGCAGGCGATCGGCACAGATGTTGCCCAGGCCGCCACGAATACCCAGATGGCGTACAACTACCTCATCCAAACCACTGCCACGCAGCTGGCGGTCAACGAACTGATCCGCCAGGATGAAAGCCAGCGCCAATCGCTGGAATTCCGCACCTGGGCCTGGCGCATTTCGCTGGTACTGGCCTTCGTTTTCGTACTGGTATTGATCTGGAAGGCTGTTCCCTGGGTGCTGCTCAAGTTCTTTGGCTTCCAATCCTGGAACGGCAAGCCGATCATCGTGGTGCCGGGCAGCCGCGGCGGCATCAAGATCGTGGACATTGCCCGCAGCCTGGGGCCGGGTGTGGTTATTGACGAGCAAGGCCGCCTGCTGACCGCCGGTTCGGCTCCCGATGTGGACATGCAGAACGCGGTCACCGCCCGCGCCCAGGCCGCCGAGCTGCTGCTCTCGACCGGCGGGCTGCCGGCCGGGGAGCGCCGGCGGGTGATGCGCCAGGCGGCGCTCTCGATCACCCCGGTCAACCAGGGGGTGCAGCCGCCGGCCGAGATTTCCGATGCCCAGTTCAAGGTTTTACCACCCGACGACAACCGCGTCGGAGAATGGCTGCGCGATGTAGAAGTGCGGCTGCTGGAAGATGACGATGAGTAGAGAGGAGAGATAAGATGCTGACCAACCGCTACCTTTCTGAAGCCAGGTTTGTGGCCTCCCGGATTGCCACCGCCCTGCAGGACTGCAAGCGCAACCCGGCCTTCCAGGAGTTTGTGATCACCGAACATGCCCAGCACGTGATCCTGTTTGCCGTACTGGACGAACTGCACCTGGGCGAGCCGGTCAGCCTGTATTTGACCGACGAAGTGCTGCACCAGATCAGCACCCTGACCCACGGCAAGCGGGTGGCAAGCTCCAATCACAACGGAGCGCGCTACGCCGTGCTGCTCAGCACCCCGCCGGCGCTGCCCAAGAGCATTCCATATCCTGACAGGGTGGATCCCGGCGTGTTCCCACTGGGAGTTGGCTGCCGCTGCGCACTGCACCAACCGGTCGGGCGGCTGCTCAACATCCTGGTTGGCGGGGCGTCGCGCTCAGGAAAATCGAACTTCGAAACCAGCCTGGCCTACACCGCCCTGCAGAATGGGTACAGCCTGTACCTGGCCGACCCGCAGGAGATCACCTTCTCGCCAGCCTGGAACCACCTGTGCGCTGCGCCGGTGGCTTCCTCCCGGGCCGATTTCATCAAGCTGCTGGTCGCCGTGCGGCAGGAGATGTCCCGGCGCGGCGACCTGTTCAAGAGTATGACCCGCCCAGGCGGGCTGCCGGTGCAGAAGATCGAAGAATATAACCGGTTGATCCCCAACCCGCTGCCGCGGGCTTTCCTGATCATGGATGAAGCCAACACCTACATGGATCAGCGCGGCGTGTCGGATATCGTAGCCGATATCGCCCGCCAATCGTTGAAATATGGCATTCACCTGGTCATGGCCGCCCATTCCTGGCGCTCGCAGGATGTGCCGCGGGCCTTGTCCGCCAGTTTTGCCACCCGGGTGACTTTCAGGGTCAACGATGACACCTCGGCCGCGGTGGTGCTGGATGCAAACGACTGGGCGAAAAAGGCCATGCGCCTGGCGCTGCCCGGGAGGGGCATCCTGCGCCTGGACGGCAGCTTGCCCCAGGTTTTCCAGTCCTATCACCTGCCGGAAGAACACCTGGCCGGATTGCTGTCGGCTGGGAAGGCGGTCAAGGTCAGCCCGCTCAGCGATGATGAGCGCAGCCTGGTGCAGCACTCCCTGGCGGAAACCAGCGGGCGCATGACCCAGGATGACCTGGTGAGTTGGGGAATGGCCCCACGCCAGGCGCGCCGCCTGGCCGAGACCTGGGAAATCAAGGGTTGGCTGGCGCAAGACCCCAACCGCAAGAATGCCCGCTACATCACGCCTGCCCTGCAGCAGATCGTCGAGGCCGCCTGATGGAACCAGTTTGCCAGCCTGTCGAGGCTGTCGTGGTTGTCAGCTTGCTGTTGATCCCCGGCAAAACCGCCGGTGTGCAATCCTGTCAATCTCAAAAAT
>CAZVRZ010000305.1:0-3568 GCA_964629965.1 uncultured Anaerolineaceae bacterium | reverse complement strand
GCGCGCGGCTTGATCCGCGAATCAGTCAGCCGGGGCGTGAAATCGCAGGGTTTTTTCTTCTACTTAGCCGATCACCTGGAAGATGAAGCGCTAGCCAAGGCTGGCGAGACTGAAAAAGCCTATCGCCACTTCTTGCGCTGGCTGAGCAGCACCCTCAGCGAAGAACTGGGTGCGCTGTTCGCGCCGGATGATCCCGCCGACCGCCTTTACCCGCCCCTGCGCGTGCTCGACCAGGTGTTGGAGCTGCTCAACGCTGAGGAATTGACAGCAATTTGGACCGAGGATGAAACCATTGGATGGGTGTACCAGTACTTTACCCCGAAGGAACTGCGTGACAAGTCCCATAAAGAAAACCGTTCACCGAAAAGCTCTTATGAGATGGCCTTTCGCAACCAATTTTATACGCCTCGTTATGTAGTTGAATTTCTCACCGATAACACACTAGGGCGTACGTGGTATGAAATGCGCCAGGGAAAGACGAAACTTGCCTTAACCTGCCAGTATTTGGTGCACCGGCCTACAGAGGTCTGGTTGGGTGAAGGCAAAGAAGCACAGGAAATGGGAGCCATTAGCGAGCAATCAAAAGAGGGATTTTTAAGTGAGCCGGTGTACGTCCCGTTCAGGCCCATAAAGGATCCTCGACAGCTAAAGATCCTTGACCCTGCCTGCGGCAGTGGCCACTTCCTGCTCTATTGCTTTGATGTACTTCAAGTCATCTATGCCGAAGCCTGGGATGACTGCCCGCAATTGTTCACTGACCTGCGCGGAGAAGTTTCGCGAGAAGAATTCTTGCGGCAAGTGCCAGGTACGATCTTGCGCTATAACCTGCACGGCATCGATATTGACCTGCGTGCCACCCAAATTGCTTCCCTGGCCCTTTGGCTGCGCGCACAGCGGACTTTCCAGCAGCTTGGTCTAAAGCGCGACCAGCGTCCATTGATTACCCGCGCGAATATTGTTTGCGCAGAACCTATGCCTGGCGAGGAAGAACTCCTACAGGAATTTACGCAAACGATCCAACCGCCGATTATTGGTCAGTTGGTCAGGGCTGTTTTCAATAAGATGAAGTTGGCCGGTGAGGCCGGCTCGCTGTTGAGTATTGAAGAGGATTTACAGGAAGCTGTCGAGGCGGCGAAAAAGCAGTGGCTGGCTCGTCCAAAAGCGGAGCAATTGGCGCTGTGGTCAGAAAGTCAGAAGCCAAGCCAGCCTTCGTTATTTGATACATCGGGGATATCAGACGCGGAATTTTGGACCCAAGCGGAAACCAGAACGCTGGAGGCTCTCCAGGTATATGCCGGAAGGACTCAAGCCAATGGAGGGCTGAGGAAAAAGCTCTTCTCCGAAGATACCGAACGCGGGTTTTCGTTTATTGAACTGGCTCGCAAGCGATTCGATGTTGTTCTCATGAATCCACCCTTTGGTGAGACAAGCCAGGCGTCAAAAGCTTATGTAGAAAAAACCTACCCGCGGTCCAAAGGCGATATCCTCGCCAATTTTGTTGAAAAGGCACTCAAATGGTGCACCTGGAATGGCATGGTTGGCGCGATTACCAGCCGCGCGCCTTTTTACCTGGGAACTATGGCAAATTTCCGCGAAAAGGTCTTGCAGCACGATGGGTGTTTATCGCTGATGGCGGACCTTGGGGACGGCGTGCTGGAAGCCATGGTGGAAACGGCAGCGTATGTAATTTCGCGCAAGCCCATCTCTGAGCCTGCTTCTTTTATTCGTTGCCTGCTGGCGCAGGAAAAGCCCCAGGTCATCCAAAATGCCCTGGAAAGTATCCGGCAAGGTCGCCCGGATGACCTGGTCTTTGTCAATGACCCGGATGATTTTGCCCGGCTGCCCGGCTCGCCTTACTGTTATTGGGTTTCTGGGGAAACAATTAGGACTTTATCACAAAGGCCTTCGCTAGAAGGTAATCTGGGAAGCGTTCGCGTCGGCCTTCAAACTGGCGATGATTGGCGGTTTTTACGATTATTCTGGGAAGTGCCAGCTACTTCTCTTAATTCATCAGAGCGGGATTGGGTTCCCTTCTCTAAAACTGAATCTGCTTCACCTTGGTTCTCACCAATTTTCCTGGCCGTCCTATGGAAGAATAATGGCGAAGCGGTGAAGAACTTCAAAGATGAAAAAGGTAAACCAAGGTCTGTAATTCGTAGCCCGGAATTCTACTTTAAGCCAGGCTTCAGTTATATGCTACGGTCAACTCGCCTTGTGCCCTATGTAGTCCCTTCCGGGGTGATACCCACGGCTGGCCGCGCGCAGGTGTATCCGAACCCACAAGAGGAATTTACAGTATTAGGCTATTGCGCTTCGAATGTGGCAAGTTCGGTGGCGAGATTTAGTGGCGAAAAATTCGCATGGCCCAAATTCCAGGCCAGCATGGTTCAGAATTTGCCAGTTCCGTCTTTTCCTCGCCCCTTGATCGATGCTATTTCCAAAAAGATCACGCAAGAACTGAAAATCCGCAGAGATGTTGCGAAACTCTATGAACCTTTCCAGGAGTTTTCGTATCCGGCGGTTCTGTCGAAACAAACAACTGGGTCTTCGGATTGGAATTTAACCAGCCTTCTAGGAGAAGACCTGGATGCAGAAATCGCGGTAGCCTTTGGCCTGGATGACGAACAACTCCAGGAGCTCGAGCGCGATATTCGTGAAGCGGTAGCCATCCGGAGTAAAAAATCGGAGGATCCTGAAGATGCATTCGATAATAGCGAAGAAGAACCGGATGATGAGGCTAATATTCAATTTGTCGACGACAGCCCGACCGCCCGATACGAGGAATTAATCTCTTACCTGGTGGGGTGTGCCTTTGGCCGTTGGGATATTCGTATCGGGATGGACCCAGAGCTGGCCCCGCTGCTGCCCGGCGTTTTTGATCCCATCCCCGCCTGCCCGCCTGCCTCACTGGTTAACCCCCAGGGTAGCTTCGCAACCTCTGGAATGATCGCCAGCGAGGACTGGCTGCGCGCCCGTCCCGATGCCAATACGTTGCCTGAGATGGTTGGGGATCAAGTCGTTGGAAACGATGGACAGCTGCGTCCTGGGACGATCTCAGACCACGACTACATGCTAAATGTTGCCTGGGATGGTATCCTGGTCGATGATCCGAAGCACCCCAACGACATCACCACCCGCGCCCATGCCGTGCTGGACCTGCTTTATTCTGGGCAGTATGAACCTGTGGAACGGGAAGCCTGCCAGGCCCTGAGCGACGGCAGTTTGAACGAATATTTTAGCAAGCCCGGTGCCGGCGGCTTCTGGATGGATCATGTTCGCCGTTATTCAAAAAGCCGGCGTAAAGCGCCCATTTACTGGTTCTTGCAGTCCAACCGCAAGAGTTATGCCTTGTGGCTTTATTATCACCGGCTGGATAAGGATATGCTTTTCAAGGCACTCACCCAATACGTCGAGCCCAAGATCCGGCTGGAGGAAGAACAATTAAAAACTCTACGTGCCCAACGCGGGACGTTTGGCACAGGCGGCCGCCAGGCCAAGGAGCTGGATCAGGCTATGGAACGCCAGGAAGACCTGCTGGTTGAGCTTGAAGATTTCCGCGACAAGCTGC
>CAZVRZ010000304.1:0-3581 GCA_964629965.1 uncultured Anaerolineaceae bacterium | reverse complement strand
CGGCATCAAGTAGGACAGCAGATTGCGTTGCGCGCCAGAATTGTTCTGGCAGCAGCCGATGGGCTGAAAAACAAAGAAATCGTTGCGAAGTATTGCGTGACAGCAGACACAACCAGGCTGTGGCGCAATCGCTGGGTCAAGCTGCAAGGTATATCAGTGGACGATTTGAGTATTGAGGATCGTCTACAAGATGCGCCTCGTCCGGGAGCGCCAGCAAAAATCACGGCTGATCAGCGCTGCCAGATTGAAGCATTGGCGTGTGAAAAGCCGAAGGACTCGGAACGACCGATTACCCAGTGGAGTGCGCGGGAAATTGCAGACGAAATCATCAAGCGAGAGATTGTTGCTGAAATATCGCCCCGTCATGCGGCGAGGCTTTTAAAAAGAGGCTGATATCCAACCGCACTTGAACCGCTATTGGTTGACGCCAAGCTATGAGGACGGTTTTGATGAGAAGGTTACAGACATCAATGATGTGTACCAAACAGCTTCTGAAAGGGCCAAGCAAGGCCAACGCACAGAAAGCTTGGATGAAATGACCGGCGTACAGGCGATGGAGCGCAAGCATCCAGGCTTGCCGATGCGCCCAGGCAAAGTCGAACGGCGCGAGTTCGAATACATTCGACACGGTACGCTGTCTTTTACCTGCAACTTCAATGTTGCCAGCGGCGAACTGGTTGCTTGCACTGCCAGCAAGACACGCAACGAAAAAGACTTCCTTGAGCACATCCAACGCCGGGTTGCTTCAGACCCAGTGGCAACCCAATGGCATTTTGTCAGCGACAATCTCAACACCCATCTGTCTGAATCATTGGTGCGTTACGTTGCCGATGAATCCGATCTCGATATCGACCTGGGTGTGAAGGGAAAATCTGGCATCCTGAAATCCAAAGCTTCAAGAGCGGCTTTTTTGAGCGACCCTACACATCGGATTGTTTTTCACTACACCCCCAAGCACGCCTCCTGGATGAACCAGATCGAGATCTGGTTTAGTATCCTGGTTCGCAAGGTTCTGAAACGAGGCAACTTCATCTCGGTTGACGACCTGAAACGCAAAGTCTTGGCCTTCATCGAGTATTACAATCGCACCATGTCAAAACCTTTCAAGTGGACATATCAGGGCAGAGCACTTTCTGCATAGCTATTTATGCCCAAGCGTATTAGCCCCGTTGATGGGGCTGGCCGGGATACTGGTACTGCTGATCGCCGGCCTGGACGAGCTGCTGGATTGGTCTCCTGCTTTCAGCTTACCCGTGAAGATTGTAGCGATTGGGATCATGGTGGTTGGATATGCCCTGACCTCCTACGCCCTGATCGAAAACCGTTTCTTATCGGGCATGGTGCGTCTGCAAACCGACCGTGGGCAAACGGTTGTTTCCACTGGCCCTTACCACTGGATGCGGCGTCCTGGCTACGCAGGGGCGCTGCTGGTGTACCTGGCAACCCCGCTCTTCCTGGATTCGGCGCTGACGTATTTGCCAACGCTGTTGGTTTTCGGGCTTTATACCCTCCGCACCTCCCTGGAAGACCGGTTCCTGCAGGAGAATCTGGAGGGCTACCGCGACTATGCAAAGCGGGTGCGCTATCGTTTGTTTCCTGGGGTGTGGTGATGATCTTGGTTTTTTGCGAGTTTCTTTTGGGATGAGGTGCAGATGATGACCAACGATATTCTGTATAACGAGAGCGTTTCTTCTAATAAGACCTCGGCTCTTTTCTTGGCGCTCACGCTCATTTTCTTCTTGCTGTTCATCTGGCGCGTGAGCGCTGGCGGCTTAGAGGCGCTGGCAGTTGTTTTCCTCTGCTTTGCTGGCCTGTTCCTGTTCTATTCGCTGAACTACAGGACATTGGTGATCGAACTTACGGCCGAGGCGCTGAAGCTCACTTTTGGGGTTTTTGCCTGGAAGGTGCCCCTGAATAACATCGCCGAATGCTCCCTGGATGAGATACCGCCATTCATGAAGTACGGAGGGGCCGGGATACACTTTATGTTCATCCGTCAACGCTACCGCGCATCGTTCAATTTTCTGGAACACCCCCGCATTGTGATCGCGTTCAAGAAGAAAGTGGGACCTGTGAGAGGCATTTCCTTTTCAACACGCCAACCGGATGATGTTTTACAGCTTATTCAAGAAGCTATAGCTGCAAAAAATGTCACCTGACAGGTTATCCCTGATATTCGCAATAAACGTCAAACCCGGCTCGTAGCCAGGCAAATCACGGGCATGATGTCGCAATTAAGGTCAGGACAATGGCTCGGAATCAGGATATCCTGGAGGTGTGCTTCATTGCACAATACCCTAATTCCACAAGGAGCTTCTTATGTCTCAGCCAACCTATTCCCTGAATCCCATCGGATATGTACGCGCCAGCGAGGGCAACTTCTGCCTCGAAATTCTCGAACCTTACCGCGCTGCGCTCAAAGAAATCAGCCAATTTAGCCATATGATGATCTTCTGGTGGGCTGACAAGCATGACAATCCATCTCAGCGCGCTATCCTGACCACCGAACTCCCCTATGCGCCCGGCGTTACCGCCGGCGTATTTGCCTGCCGCGCCCCCTACCGCCCCAATCCAATCGCGTTAACCACCATGTTTGTGCTGGATGTGGACGAAGAAAATGGCCGGATCATTTTACCCTGGATTGACGCCGATGATGGCACTCCCATCCTGGATCTCAAGCCGTATATCCCAGTCTCAGACCGCATCCGCGACGTGCACGTGGCCGAATGGTTTGCCGGTTGGCCGCAGTGGATGGAAGATGCCGGCGAATTCTTTGCCAGTCATGAGGTTGACTTGGGAGGGTAAAGCCCAGCCATGAAACCGCAATTCGTTGAACGCTTGCCGCAAGGTTTCTCTGGGATATAATCACCCTATGCAACCCACCATCCTACAAAAACCAGAAATCCTGCTTGTCGGCCTGTCATTTTATGGCGATCCCTTTGATGCCAGCAATGTCTGGACCGAGGAAAACCACATCGGCCTTACCTGGCAGCGCCTGATGAGATATCTAGAGCAGCACAGCCAGGCCATCCAACACCGGGCTGCGCCGGATGTCTTTTACGAGGTGCACATCTACGGTGATGAGACCAACACCAAGGGCCTTTTTGAGGTGTTCGTGGGTGTGCCGGTGGAACGGCTGGAAGCCGTGCCGGTAGAATTATCGGTAAAGGCGCTGCCAGCCACAGCGTATGCGGTTTTCACGCTCGAAGGGGAGGCGATCTTCTCTGATTGGGTGATGCATATTGACAATTGGCTGGTGGAGGCCGGATATGAGCGCAGCCACCCCTATTCGGTGCAGTATTACGACCCCCGCTTCAAAGGCCTCGACCAGATTGCTGATTCTGTCCTGGATGTTTACATGCCAGTGCGTAAAGCCAAAGCCTGAGGGCGGCGCTCATGCGCGATCTGCTCTCTATTTACCAGGCCATCGAATTGATTGAGGCGCGCTTACGCGATGATGTGAGCGTGTCTGATATGGCCGCAGCGGCTGGTTACTCGCTCTACCATTTCATCCGCATCTTCGACCAGGTAGTCTGGCATACTCCTTATGACTATCTCATGCGCCGCCGGCTCTCAGAAGC
>CAZVRZ010000303.1:0-3633 GCA_964629965.1 uncultured Anaerolineaceae bacterium | reverse complement strand
CAAGTTGATTCTACATTCTCCTTAACTTGGTGTCCATTCTTTGGGGTAAAGCCCACTTTCACCCTGTTCCACTTATCTTCCTGCGCCGCCTTTACGATACGGGCTTGGAGCCGATGAACGTCTTGGTTGACCTTCCGCCAATCGATGGCGTGCCAGCCAACCGGTTTGTTTGAAGTAGCACAAGCAATGTTTTTCGCTTCCATCTGCTTTCTCCTTAGTCGGTTAATCAAGCTTTTTCGTAATCAAAGACCATGTGGAAGTCAGCTCACTTTCGTGCGGGATAATGATCCCTATCTGTCTCATTACAAAGCAGCCTTCGCTTTTTCCACACTCCCATGCCCGCAATCCCGACAGCTTGCCTTGCAGCTCGCTTGCCTCTTACGAGGCGGGATTACGGGTTTACCACGTTCCGTTTGAGTAACATGGCAGGTTAGGTCTACCCTTTTCGCCGGCAGTTGTGTGACCCACGGTAGGGAAACTCGGCACTCCCTACACTCAACTGCATTGCCATTTTGGCTCAAGCCTGTTAAGTGTCGTAGGCTTGTTCATCATAACGGCGTTTATCAGGTATTCACATCTGTTGACCATACTGCCAACCCTAGCCCTTTCCCATTTGACACTTTCGGGGAACGCACTCTCTCACGATTTTGCGCCGACCTAGGTCGAAGGTACATTGTCAGTGGAGCTTCATACAAGACGATTGCTCACTTGCATGTCCACCTAGGGTACTGTTGGTGGGACAACAGGTCTTGTCCTATTGCAAGACGTTTACTCAAACAGCTTCGTGTCGCACGCCGGTGTTGATGTCGGTCAAATCGGCGCCGCCCGGCACGCCTTTGTAGGCCTGGGGCTCGAACGGTTCGGCGAGTTTTTCCACAATCTGGCTGACTGGCACGCCGGTCAGCGTAAAGAGCTTGTCGTTCATGATAGTTACCTCCGGAGAATTACGAAACTACGTTCCGCCCACCCCTGTGCGACAGGGGCAGGCGGAATTTCATTCCGTTGATTGAATTGCCACTGTCTGCAAGGGGAGACGAACCTGCCGGAACGATCATCACGATCGCTCTTTTGGCTTCCGGACATCCGTCTCGTTGCATGTTAAGGTGCTGTGCGAAGTCCAGAACTCGGATCATCGCCTGTCAACCCGCCGGGGCTCGAACCCGGCAGCAGGCCTTTACCTGGGGCTGGTGTCGATCAGTTCTCCCCTACCATTCTTCCACCCACAGAGGTGCGCCGGGGGAAATCTCCAGTACTTTGCAGGCAATCAACGTTTCGAGATCGGTCGCCACGCCGGGCAGGTTCTTCAGCTTGCAGTCCCCCACCAGCCTGGCCCGGCTCTGGGCGTCACGGGCGCAAAACGCCGCCCGTCCCTGCAGCTGCGCCTGCCTTTGCCATTTCTCAGCCGATCCTTTATTGCTCACCTCCACCTCCACGTACAGCGTCTCCGCTTTCTCATCCGCTGTGTTACGGCTGATGGATACATCGGGAAGGTCTTCGGTTGGCGCCCCTGCAAGCTGGGGCAGCACGCCGGCCTGGCAGCCGTGGAAGCGGGCGTGCAGGGTGAACAACAGCACTGCCAGGGTGTGCTGGCAGAACTTCACCCCTTCGCGCAGCCGGTTCAGGCGCTGGCGTTCGGTCTCGGCCACGCCCCAATCGAGGATGCGGCACAACTGCCGCCCATCTTCGGTGAGCTGGAACGTAGCCAGCGAGGTGTTCGGCGCGCTCATGTGCAGCACGTCGCGTTTGAGCAGGCCCTTTTCGACCAGGCTGTCGCACATCCGGCGCAGCGCCCCGCTGCGCGCGCTGACCCCTTCCGCCTGGCTGACCAGGTAATCCACTTCCAGGCAGGTGTCCATCCCCCGGCTGAGCAGGTACAGGACGTACAGCCGGCAGCGCACCTGGCGTTCCCCATCGCCCTCGTCCAGACCGGCCTTGGGGAACTGGCTGGCGAAGCGCGCCGGCAGTGAAGCCGGCAGCTGCAGAGTGCGTAAATCGCGCAGGAGATCCGCATGTGCCAGCCGGCGGCCCTGTGGATCGATGTCCACCACCGGACTGCTGTCCGGATGGGACAAGTCTGCTGTGCCAGGCAGTGCGGGCAGAGCAGCCGCCGCCGGTCGCTCTGATTGTGCAGCAGGCGTAGGAGCAGAAGATGACGAGGAAGAGGCGAACCTTTTCTTGAATGCTCGATTTTCGTCTTTTAACTGTTCCAATTCGGCCAGGAGATCATCCATCCAGCCGCTGCCGGCTGCCTGGGTGGGCAGGCTGGCAAAGAATTCCCGCCAGCGCTGCGGGCTCCAATTCTCCGGCGCGCCGGGATCCGATTTCCGCGCCGCCTCGATCTGCGTGCCCGCCAGGCGTTGGGCCAGATCGATCAAGACGCCGCGCAGCTCGCGCAGGGAGCCTTCCACCTGCCGGCGGAAATGCCGTTCGGCGTTGAGCAGGTCATCCAGAGCGTTGAGGCGCAGGTTATCGTCCATGCTCACCTTTCATAACAAAGGGTAGAAAGACCAGCCACAGCGCATTCTGCGCCGGGGCAGAGACAGCCGGCTGGGGCGAAAGCGCCTGGATGGCTTCTTCGAGCGCCAGGCGGGCCGTTTCACGATCCACCGCGCCGACCGCCCAGTCGCTGACGGCCTGGGCAGCGAGGGCCAGTTTTTCCCGCTGGAAGGCAAGAGCGGGCTGGCCCTCGCCAGTCAGGCGCTGGATGCTTTCGGCAGCCAGTTGGGCGCGCACCGGGTCGGGTTGTTTATTGAGCAGGGCAACCAAAGTATCTGTCGCAGCCTGCAACTGCCTCAGCTCGCTCCGGTAGGCGCTTTGGGCTTTGAGAACCTGCCACTCCGACCAGGTCAGGGGCTTATCCCCTGCCGGGGTGTAGGCGTAGCCCAGCCAGCCCAGGACTGCCAGGAGGAGGGCGACAGCCAGGGCGACAAACGGCCAGCGGTACTCGGAGAGATCAAGTTCCATGGCAATCACCGGAAGCGGATCGCCGTGATGGCGCTGGCGCGCACATCGATTTGCGGCGCCACGCCCACCGCGTTGAAGATCACCGGCACCCGGGCCGTGGCGGAACACAAAACCTGGTTGCTGGCGTAATCGAGTGTGACGCTCAGCAGCGGGGCGAAAGACATGCGAGCGCTCTCGCCCAGCGTGCGGGTGAAGGTGTTTTGCGCCACCCCGATCACGTACCAGTTATCGCCCAGCCGGGTTTGCCCGGAGCCGGTGTAGCCAATCCGGTCGCCGGCCGCCCAGGCGGCATCCTCGCAAGCTGCGTCCGCGGCGGTTTGCAGCCGGCCACGGACATAGAGCAAACGCGAGCCGTCGATGACCAGCAGCATGAGCGGCAGCAGCACCGCTGCCAGGAAGACGGCCGTCCAGGCCATGCTGGAGCCGCTTTCTGACCGGTGAGGGTGGATTGCGGGCTGGTGACCGGCGGCCAATCCACCCTGCCGGGCTCGCAACTGGCAGGCAGGCTTTCGCGAGGGCAAACGTACCACCTGTGGCGAGCGGCAGCGAACCATCACCAGCCCTCCTGGCGGAAGTAGGAGATGGCGGCGCCGGTGAAATCTCCCGGGATGCTGACCCCGAAGAGACCCGCCAGCCCGCCGAAGTAGTTGGGCACGCTGTAGCGCACCC
>CAZVRZ010000302.1:0-3643 GCA_964629965.1 uncultured Anaerolineaceae bacterium | reverse complement strand
GAGGCGCGCGGCTTGATCCGCGAATCAGTCAGCCGGGGCGTGAAATCGCAGGGCTTTTTCTTCTACCTGGCCGATCACCCGGAAGATGAAGGGCTGGCCAATGCCGGTGATACCGAAAAAGCCTATCGCCACTTCTTGCGCTGGCTGAGCGGCACCCTCAGCGAAGAACTGGGCGCGCTTTTCGCGCCGGATGATCCCGCCGACCGCCTTTACCCGCCATTGCGCGTGCTCGACCAGGTGCTGGAACTGCTCAATGCCGAGGAATTGAAAGCGATCTGGACCGAGGACGAGACCATCGGTTGGGTGTACCAGTATTTCACCCCCAAGGAATTGCGCGATAAATCGCATAAAGAAAGCCGCGCCCCGCGCAATTCGTATGAGATGGCCTTCCGCAACCAGTTCTACACCCCGCGCTACGTGGTCGAATTCCTGACCGATAATACCCTTGGCCGTACCTGGTATGAAATGCGCCAGGGAAACACCGGCCTGGTTGAAACCTGCCGTTATCTGGTGCGCCGCCCAAATGAAGTCTGGCTGAAAGACGGGGAAGACGTTCATCACGGAGGCATGGAGAACACTGAGATAGAAAAAACATCAGAGGAATTGCTCAAGGAGCCGGTTACCATCCCCTTCCGCGCGCTCAAAGACCCGCGCGACCTGAAGATTCTCGACCCGGCCTGCGGCAGCGGGCATTTTCTCCTGTACTGCTTTGATCTGCTGGAGCGCATCTATGCCGAAGCCTGGCAGGACTGTCCGCAGGTCTTCACCGACCTGCGCGGTGAGCTGAGCGAAGCGGAGTTCCTGCGCCGCGTGCCGGGCATGATTCTGCGCCAAAACCTGCACGGTATTGATATTGACCTGCGCGCCACGCAGATCGCCTCGCTGGCGCTGTGGCTGCGCGCCCAAAAGGCTTATCAGGCGCTGGGACTGCGCCGCGAAGAGCGCCCCAGGATCACCCGCGCCAACATCGTGTGCGCCGAGCCGATGCCCGGCGAGCTGGAGCTGCTGGAGGAATTCTGCCGGGAGCTGCAGCCACCCTTAATCGGACAACTGGTCAAAACCATCTTCGAGAAGATGAAGCTGGCCGGCGAAGCCGGATCGCTGCTAAAGATCGAGCAGGAGCTGGAAGAGGCGATTCAGGCAGCCAAAGCCCAGATGGACGAACAGCCGCAGGCAGAGCAACTGGCCTTCTGGCCGGCTGCCTCAAAGCCCAAACAGATGGCTTTCGACCTGCGCGGGATTGCCAAAAGCGATGCCGAATTCTGGCAGACGGTGGAAAAGCGCGTGCTGGAGGCGCTGCAGGAGTATGCCGCTCGGGCGGTGAATGGCCAGGGCTACCGCCGCAAGCTGTTTGCCGGGGACACCGCGCAAGGTCTGGCTTTTGTGGATGTGTGCCGCCGACGCTATGACGTCATTTTGATGAATCCCCCCTTTGGCGAGCCCAGCGCACCCTCAAAAAGTTATGTTGAAGAGAAATACAAGCGCACCAAGGGCGATGTGCTGGCGAGTTTTGTCGAACGCACCCTGGAACTATCTAAACCCAGGGGAAAAATCGGCGCGATCACCAACCGTACACCGTTTTTCTTGACCAGCCAGGCCGCATTTCGCCAGCAGGTTCTGCAAAAAGAAGGCTTTATTGAGGTGATGGCTGATTTAGGCGCCGGAGTGCTGGAAGCGATGGTGGAAACGGCCGCCTACACATTTTCGCCGGCCCAGCCACCCAACCGCGAGAGTTCATTCATTCGCTGTTTGATGGTTTCCGATAAACAAGATATCATCCTACAGTCTGTGACCAACTTAAGTAAAGGACAATCGACTGGAAATGTCTTTTTCATCAACCCCGATGAATTCGCCAGGATCGAAGGTGCCCCATATTGTTATTGGGTCAGCACGCGCACGATTCGCCAGGTTTCCAAATACCCCAAACTGGAGGGCAATTATGGGACAGTGCGGGTTGGTTTGCAGACCGGCGACGATGGTCGTTTTTTGAGAAACGTTTGGGAAATCCCTGCAGCATTAATTGGCCCAGCACCAAGGCAGTCTTGGAATCAAAAGGATATTCGGGAATTATGCTTGAGTGATTTTGAAAGTCAGAAGCAGTGGGCTTATTACTCCAAGACCGATTCTGCCCTACCTTGGTTTTCGCCGCTGACTCTCGTTGTAAAATGGGGAGAAAATGGTGCTGAGATCAAGAATTTCACAGACGAAAAGGGAAAATTAAGATCCAGACCTCAAAATCTTGAGTTTTATTTTCGCCCGGGTTTTAGCTATATGGGGCGCACTACTCGTATTGTTCCTTTCATTGTACCTAATGGCGTTATTCCAATGGCAGTCCGTTCCCAGGTATATCCACTTGAAAGCCACGAATATCAATTACTTGGTTATTATGCTTCCAATTTGTGCAGTTCTATTGCAAGGTTTAGTGGTGGCGCTTTTGAACGCCCGATGTTTCAAGCAAGTATTATTCAGAATATACCAACACCACTCCTATCCAAGAACTTAGAAATGGGTCTCCGGAATTTCATCGAATACGAATTTAGAAAACGAAAAACTGCGGCAAAAGAATTTGAGCCACATATTGAGTTTGCTTTACCAGGAATTCTTGGAGATGGTGGAACAATTGAAAATAATTGGAGTCGCTATTCGCTGCTTGGTCCTGACCTCGATTTGGCTTTAGCCCAATCGATGGGGTTGGATGCCGATCAACTGGAAGAGTTGGCACGCGATATCCGAGAATCACTCGAAATGCAATATTCATCCAGTCAAACGGATGAGGATTACTCAGACGAAGAAACGAGTGAAGATGATTTAACGACCGTTCAGTTCATCGAAGACTCAGAAAAGACACGTAATGAGGAACTGGTCTCTTACCTGATAGGTTTGCACCTGGGTCGTTGGGATGCCCGTTTTGCACTCCATCCTGAACTCATCCCGGATTTACCCGGCGCATTTGATCCACTGCCGGTTTGCCCGCCCGCCAGCCTGGTAAAAGTCGATGGTTTACCGGCGTTCAACGGACAGATCGTCAGCGAAGCCTGGCTGCGCGCCCGGCTGGACGCCATCACCTTGCCCGAAACGGTGAGTGACCAGGTGGTCGGTAAAGACGGCCAGCTCCACCCTGCCACCATTCCGGATGAGGAATATCCCATTCGTATCGCCTGGGACGGCATCTTGGTGGACGACCCCGATCATCCCGACGACATCGTCAAACGCTCGCATGATGAGCTGGAGCTGCTCTTTCCCGAGCGCGGCGAGGTGGTCGAGCAGGAAGCCTGTCAGGTGCTGGGCGTCAAGACCCTGCGCGAATACTTCCGCAAGCCCGGCGCCGGTGGCTTCTGGATGGACCACGTCAAACGCTATTCCAAGAGCCGGCGCAAAGCGCCAATCTACTGGCTGCTGCAATCCAACCGCAAGAATTACGCCCTTTGGCTGTACTATCACCGCCTGGATAAGGACTTGCTTTTCAAGGCACTCACCCAATACGTCGAGCCCAAAATTCACCTGGAGGAAGAACAATTGAAAACCCTACGTGCCAAACGCGGGACGTTTGGCACCGGCGGTAAACAGGCCAAAGAGCTGGATCAGGACATGGAACGCCAGGAAGACCTGCTGGTTGAGCTTGAAGATTTCCGCGACAAGCTGC